>NZ_JBHDLJ010000049.1:0-226 GCF_041877255.1 Arthrobacter halodurans | reverse complement strand
CCCCGCCCACCCCGGCTGCGCCGCCCGCGCGGCCGCGACCGCCGCGTCCAAATCCGCGACGGAGTGCTCCGGCGCCCGGCCCACGACCTCCCCCGTCGCCGGATCCCGGATCTCCCGACCCCCGGACACCGGCTCGATCGCCGCCAACAAATCCTGATCGCTGCGCAACTGGGTCTCTGAGGGGGTCTGCATGGTTGCTCCTTGTGTGGGTGGGTCGGTGTGGGGT
>NZ_JBHDLJ010000048.1:0-234 GCF_041877255.1 Arthrobacter halodurans | reverse complement strand
TCGCCAGGCCCAGGTGCACCCGGCCGCGGTGCGGGGACTCCCGCCGGGCCAGGCCCAGCTGCGCGCCCACGCCCAGGCCGCGGCGGTTCGCGGGGATCCCCGCCGCGGCCTGCCGGGCGCGTTGGGACGCGTCGAAACCGGCCGCGATCCTGGCCTGCGCCGCGCACGCCGCGGACTTCAGGACCTCCAGCGCGCGGATCCGCTCGACCGCGGCCGCGTCCGGATCCGGATCCG
>NZ_JBHDLJ010000047.1:0-236 GCF_041877255.1 Arthrobacter halodurans | reverse complement strand
AGCTGCATCGTGGACTCCGCGACCCCCGCCGCCGCGGCCAGCTCCGCGGCCGCGACCGTCTCCACCCACGCGTGCTCCCCCGGATCCCGGCCCGCCGCCGCGGCCCGGTCCCGCTGCGCCTCCTCGATCCGGCCCGGACCGGATCCCGCGGCCAGCACCGCGATCCCCTCCCCGCACTCGGCCGCGGCCGCGTCCGCGGCCCAGGCCCGCAACCGGATCTCGTCGGCCTCCAACCC
>NZ_JBHDLJ010000046.1:0-237 GCF_041877255.1 Arthrobacter halodurans | reverse complement strand
TGCTGCATCGTGGACTCCGCGACCCCCCGCCGCCGCGGCCAGCTCCGCGGCCGCGACCGTCTCCACCCACGCGTGCTCCCCCGGATCCCGGCCCGCCGCCGCGGCCCGGTCCCGCTGCGCCTCCCCGATCCGGACCGGACCGGATCCCGCGGCCAGCACCGCGATCCCCTCCCCGCACTCGGCCGCGGCCGCGTCCGCGGCCCAGGCCCGCAACCGGATCTCGTCGGCCTCCAACCA
>NZ_JBHDLJ010000045.1:0-252 GCF_041877255.1 Arthrobacter halodurans | reverse complement strand
GGCATGGCCACCGCCCAGGCCGGCACCGCGGCCACCGACCAAACCGGCGTCCAGGCCGCCGCGGCCACCGCCCAGGCCGGCACCGCGGCCACCGACCAAACCGGCGTCCAGGCCGGCGCCGCGGCCATTGTCCAGGCCGCGGCCGCCGTCCAGCCCGCCGTCCCGGAGGGGAACCCGTGCGGGGACCCGGCCGACGACGCGTGGGAGGACTTCTGGAACGACCCCGCCCCGCAACCGACGCCCGAGACCGTC
>NZ_JBHDLJ010000044.1:0-253 GCF_041877255.1 Arthrobacter halodurans | reverse complement strand
CCACCACCGCACATGGTGGGCCTCGCACCCCGCGGCCGGGACCGTGCACCCCGGAGCCGTGCAGCCGCGGTCCCGGGCATAGAGGACCCGGTGCTGGTCCTCGCTGAACAGCCGCGCGGCCCGGCCGGCGTCCAGGACCTGCCCCGCGGTGCCGAGCACCACCGGGATCAAATCCGCCCCGCAGGCCAGGCGCCGGATGGCGTTCGGGTGGACCGTCCCGCCCAGGGCGGCCTCGGATACCATCAGCCCCGGG
>NZ_JBHDLJ010000043.1:0-253 GCF_041877255.1 Arthrobacter halodurans | reverse complement strand
CCACCACCGCACATGGTGGGCCTCGCACCCCGCGGCCGGGACCGTGCACCCCGGAGCCGTGCAACCGCGGTCCCGGGCATAGAGGACCCGGTGCTGGTCCTCGCTGAACAGCCGCGCGGCCCGCCCGGCGTCCAGGACCTGCCCCGCCGTGCCGAGCACCACCGGGATCAAATCCGCCCCGCAAGCCAGGCGCCGGATGGCGTTCGGGTGGACCGTCCCGCCCAGGGCGGCCTCGGATACCATCAGCCCCGGA
>NZ_JBHDLJ010000042.1:0-261 GCF_041877255.1 Arthrobacter halodurans | reverse complement strand
GCGGGAGGCCCGGGTGTGGCTGCGCCGGCTCTACACGTCCCCGACCACCGGGCAGCTGATCGCGATGGACTCCCGCGCCAGGATCTTCCCCGAGGGGATCCGCCGCCTCCTCGCGGCCCGGGACCGGACCTGCCGCACCCCCTGGTGCGACGCCCCGCTGCGCCACCACGACCACGTCGTGCCCGCCCGCTCCGGGGGCCCGACGAGCGCCGCGAACGGCGAGGGACTCTGCGAGGCCTGCAACTACGCGAAGGAGGCCCC
>NZ_JBHDLJ010000041.1:0-268 GCF_041877255.1 Arthrobacter halodurans | reverse complement strand
CGGTCAGCGCAGCGGTGGCGACCTTCGCGGTCGCGGCGCTGGCCTTGGTCGTGGTCGTGTAGCCGGCCTTCGTGCCGGTGACGGCCACGGTGATCGCCTTGCCCGCGAGGCTCGGGGCGAGGTCCAGCGTGTTGTTGGTGGCCCCGGCGATGTTGGTGCCGTCCGCGGACCACTGGTAGGCCAGCTCCACCCCGGCCGGGGACCAGGCCCCGGGAACCGCGGTGAGCGTGGAACCCACCGTGGCGGTCCCGGTGACCGTCGGGACCGG
>NZ_JBHDLJ010000040.1:0-272 GCF_041877255.1 Arthrobacter halodurans | reverse complement strand
TCCGGTCCCCCAACCACCCGCCATCGACCCGCGGCAACCCGTTCCCCGCACCCGGACCGCCGGGGCTTCCGGGGCTTCCGGGGCTTCCGGGGCTTCCGGAGCTGCCGGAGCTGCCGGAGCTGCCGGAGCTGCCGCCGGAGACTACGGGGCCACCTGCGTCGCCGGGACCACCGCCGGGCACTCCGGACATGCCGGGGCCACCGGGACCACCGCCGGGACCGCCGGCCGCGGCCGCGGCCAGCAACTCCCCGGCCCGACCCGTGAGGACCTCG
>NZ_JBHDLJ010000004.1:0-338358 GCF_041877255.1 Arthrobacter halodurans | reverse complement strand
GGCACCGGTCCCGACGCCCATCCCGACCCCGCCACCGACCGCGCCGGCGCCGGAGGTCCGGTACTCCGCCACGGCCAACGTGAACCTCCGTGCGTCCGCCCCCGCGGGGCCGGTCCTGGCCCTCATCGCGGAGGGCGGCACCGTCACCGCAACCGGCAGGACCGCCACCCACGGCGCCACCACGTGGCGCGAGGTGACCTTCGGCTCGACCACCGGATGGGTGTCCGGGGACTACCTCGCCCAGTACGTTCCGCCCGGGGCCGGGGGCGTGGGACCGGTTCCCGCGAACTTCACGGTCAGCGGCGCGGGCTGGGGCCACGGTGTGGGCATGAGCCAGTACGGCGCCCAGGGCATGGCGAAGGCCGGGCTGGGCTCGGATGACATCCTGGAGCACTACTACGCCCCCGCGCGGACCGCGCTCACGACGAACCACGCGGCGAGCGAAATCCGGGTTCACCTGCTTTCCACGGCCGGAAGCACGATCACCCCGTCGAACGGCCGGTTGCGGGTCCTGAACGGAACCAAGGTGCTGGCGACCACGGGCTCGCCGGTTCAGCTCAAGGTCTCGGGCGGCAAGGTCGTGGCCACGGTCGCCGGCAAGGCCCTGGCGGCGGCGGGAACCCTCACCGTCCAGTGGGAGGGCACCCGCCATTGGGCGGGAAGCCAGGCCACCACGGTCTCCGTCCCCGGGGCGGCGAGCGGGTACGCGTCCGGCACCTACCGGCACGGCAGGATCGAGGCCTCCGTGCTCGGCGGACGACTCAATCTGGTCAACCAGCTGCGCATGAACGACGAATACCTCTACGGGCTCTCCGAGATGCCGTCCAGCTGGGCGCCGGCCGCCCTGCAGGCCCAGGCCATCGCCGGTCGCACCTACGCGATGCGCAACATGGGCGGCCTCAAGTCCGCGTGCGCCTGCAACGTCTACGACGAGGTCGCCTCCCAGAAATTCACCGGTTGGATCAAGGAGAACGAGGGCGCGGGGGTGAGCGGGGCCAAGTGGAAGGCCGCCGTCGACGCCACGCAGCGCAAGGCCTTCGGCGTGCCGATGTCGGCCACCGTGGTCCAGTACAACGGGGCGTTGATCGACGCCGTCTACTTCTCGTCCTCCGGCGGCAGCACCCGAACGGCACAGTCGGTCTGGGGCTCCCACCACGCGTACCTGCAGGCCCGCCCCGACCCCCACTCCGTGACCGCGGCTTCGGGGAACCCGAACAGGGCCTGGTCCTACACGGCGACCCAGGCGAGGGTGGCCTCGGCGTTCCGCGTCGCGGACGTGGTCTCCGTGTCGATCGCCAGGAACAGCGACCTCACCATCCAGTCGGCCACGGCAACCACCAGGAGCGGGGCGACGTCGACGATCAGCGGGGCAGCGTTCCGCGCGGCGCTTCCCACGAAGTCGGCCTGGGTCGGGGGAGTCTCGGCGCGCTAGGCATCCGGGGGCCCCAGGCCGGCGGCCCAGGGCCCCGGCCCGGGGCCCCCGCGGCTGCCGTCGCTAGTCCTCGCAGTCCCTGCAGAAGACCGTCGGGCCCGCCGTGCGGGCCAGCTGGGACCGGTGCCGGACGAGGAAGCAGGAACCGCAGGTGAACTCGTCGGCGGCGGGAGGGATGACCCGCACGACCAACTCCTCGCCCACGAACGCGCCGGGCAGCTCGAGGCCGTCGAGCGAGTCGACCTCGTCGAGCTCGGCGACGACGCCGCGCGCGTCCGGGGCCGTCGTCGCGCGGACGCCGTTGATCGTTTCCTCGCTACGCTCGGCCACCTCGGGCCGGGCGAGGTCGTAGTCCTGGGCCATGTCGGCCTCCTCTCGTCGGGTGTGCCTGCGCACGGTGTGGCCCGGCCCGCGTGGCACGCCCTGGCGGGCGGCGCGGGCCGGGTGAAATCCCACCGGGGGACTAGCGCCCCGTGATGTCCTTCGCGGCGTCCTTCACGTGCTCCCCGGCCTGCTTGGCCCGGGCGGCCGCCTGGTCCTGGACGCCTTCGGCCTCGAGGCGCTCGTTGCCGGTCGCCTCGCCGATGCCCTCCTTAGCCTTGCCGATCGATTCCTGGGCCTTGTTGCCGATCTTGTCGCCGATTCCCATGGTGTTCCTCTCGTGGTGCTGCGCGGTCTTGCCCTGGCGGACGACGGGCCCGTCCGCGGGTGGCGGAGCGGGGCCCTGTCGTGCGCCGGGCCGGTCTGCGGATGGCCGTTCGTTCCCTCCGCTGCGTGCCCGTGCCCGCGGATCGGGTGGTCCCGGGCCGCCGGCTGGTGCTACATCCGATAACCTAGCACATCTAGTTAGTTTGTCTAGCAGTAAGCCTGAACAACTAGTTCCGGGTCGCGGGTGTTCTCCGCTGGCGGCCGGGCAGACGACCGGCGCAGGATCACATCCCGTCCCGGGTCCTCTTGGGGTGTTCGGCGGTGGTGCGGAGCGCGGCGAGGGTTGGCTACGACGAAATCGGGCGTCCGATCATGGGCGCGCCGCCCGTTGACCGACGATGCGCCCGCGCCCATACTCGCCGTATCCCACCCAATCCGAAGGAGAGCGTGATGGCTGGCATGATCCGCAAGAGTCTGAATGAACCGGAGGAAACCCGGCGCTTCGAGGACGGCAAGGGCAAACTCGACCTCATCAACCTGGAGTCCGGCGGAGTCGGGCGGGCAGTCTTCGAACCGGGCTGGCAGTGGTCCCGGCACGTGAAGCCGATCGCCGGGACGGAGAGCTGCCAGGCGGCCCACCGCGGTGTGGTGCTCGCGGGCCGCATGGTGATCGTCATGGACGACGGGGAGGAACAGGAGTTCTCCGAGAGCGACTACATGGAGGTCGCCCCGGGGCACGACGCCTGGGTCGTCGGCGAGGAACAGTGCGTGATCCTGGACTGGCAGGGTTTCGTGGACTACGCGAAGCGGCAGGACTGATAGGGCGGGGCCGGCCGGGTCGAGCCGGCAGGACGATCGAGCCGGCAGGACCGCGGACGGCCGGAGACCCCCGGGGCCAACCCCGGGCCCCGCGCGTCAGGTCCGCGCCTCTTCCTCCGCGTAGGCAATGGCCCCGAGCTCGGCGGCCACGGCGTGTGCGGGCCACTGGTGGTGCGTGAGCTGCTTCAGCGCCGCCGGATCCGCGTCCTTGCCGACGAGCCGCGGGAGCAGTCCCGTGGCGTCCAGGAGTCCGACGAGGGCCGCGGTGCGCGCATCCGCCGCGCCGCCGGCGAGCGCGTCCCGGATCCGTTGCAGGACCCCCGCCTCGTAGTCGTGGTTGCGCTCCGGGTAGCGGGTCACGGGAACGACGCCGAAAGCCCGGGCGCCGACGTGGTCCACGATGCCCTTCTGCGCGAGCGACTCCAAGACCCGGTGCAGTTCCCGTCCGCTCTCGAAGTGGGACACCCAGTGCTGCGCGGTGTGGGGGCGGGACTTGTCCCGGATGAGCTCGAGCTCGTGGTCGAGCGAGGTGGCGGTCGCCAGGCCCGTGGCCACGACGTTGCGCCCGCGCAGTTCGACGGCGCCCAGCGCCGCGAGCTCGGCCAGCTTGGCGCCGGCCAGACCCACCTTGAGCACGGAGCGCGAGAGCTGGCGGCGGCCGTCCGCGTCCCGCAGGGCCAGAAGGAGGAACTCCTCCGGAAGCGACAGGCGGTCCGTGCCGTCCGTCGGTGCGTCGTCGGGCTCACTGCCCGCTGGGCCGGGGTTCATAGCTCCATGATGAACCGGCCCCCGTCCGGGCACAAGGCCGGTGCACGCGCGGGAGCGGCCGCCCCGGGGGACTACCCGGGCACGGGGGTGATCGTTCCGGCGGCGCCGTCGACCGTGACCAGCTGGCCCGTGCGCAGGAGCGACGTGGCGTCGGCCACCCCGACGACGGCGGGGATGCCGTACTCGCGCGCCACCACCGCCCCGTGGGAGATCACGCCACCCATCTCCATGACCAGCGCGCCGGCCGTCATGAAGAGCGGGGTCCAGCCCGGATCGGCCGACGGGGCCACGAGGATCTCGCCCGGCTCGAGGCGGGCCCCGACGGGATCGTTGACCACGCGAACCCTTCCGGTGGCCGAGCCGGCGGAGGCGGCGGTGCCGGCGAGGACACCGCCTGCCGGCGGCGCCGAACCGGGGTGCCCGCGCGCCAGCACCGCGGCCTCCACGTCGGTGCCGTCGGCCAGCAGCAGGCGGGGGATGCGCCGCCGGCGCAGTTCGACGTCGTACAGCCGGCGACGGTCCGCGACCAGCGGCCGCAGGTCGGCCCCGCGCAGCCCGACGCGCACCTCGTCGAAGTCGAGGAAGAAGACATCCGCCGGGGCGGAGACGCCGCCCGACCGGGCGAGTTCGGCGCCGAGCGCGGCCAGCTGGCGGTGGACCTCCCCGAGGATCTCCACGATGTAGAACTTCGGCAGCTCCCGCAGCCCCGCGAGCCGCCGGACCCGCCCCAGACTGAACTCCAGCAGCCTGCCGCGCAGGCGGCCCCGCGCCGTCGCGGAGGCCACCAGGCTCCGGATCCGCTCCTCGGCGCGGTCCGCGGCGCCGGCGAACAGCCGGTCGGGCGACTGTTCGGGATCCGCGAGGCGCAGGTAGTTGGAGATCATGCCGAGGACGTGGTCGGGCTGGTCCGCCCAGCGCGGCATGCCGACGTCGATCTCCGCGACCGCGCGGTCCCCGTAGCGGCCGAGAAACGTTGCCACCCGCGCCTGCGCGGCGGGGGGCAGCCGGCCCGCGCGGTAGTCCTCGCTCAGCTGCGCGGGGCTCCGGCGCGCGAACGCCTCGCGGGCCGCCGCGTCCTCGCCGATGGCGGCCGACACCGCCCACAGCTCCAGGTTCATCTCGGTCGTCACGTTGTGCGGCAGTCCGCGCAGGACGGCCTCGAGCCTGCGGGGATCCTCGATGCCGCGCAGCAGGCCGCGGGCCGCGGCGAGCATGAGATAGCCGGCCGATGGGCCCGGGAGGGCGGCGCGGACCACCCCGTCCACCGTCCGCCCCACGAGGTCCTCCGCGTGGCGGAGCCGTTCGGCGGGCGACGCCGGCTCGGGAAGCGCCAGGAGTTCCCGGAGCCGGGACTCGTAGCCCAGCGCGCGGCGCAGCTCGGCCTCGGGGCGCGCCACCGCCCGGAGGATCGCGGGCAGCAGGCCCGCGGCGAGTGCGGCCATGGACCCGGTCCCCGCCGCGCGTCGGGCGCCGTGCCGCGACGCGGCGGGCGGTTGCCGGGTGGGGCGGGCCCCGCCGCGCGTCCCGTTCGGGCGGGCGAACCGCGGGTCCCGCAGCAGTGCCCGGAAGACCGCGGCCGAGCGCCCGTCCGCCAGCGGGAGCATCCGCAGCATCGCGTCGCGGCCCGCGCGGCTACGGAGCATCGGCGAGAGGTCCACGTACATCCGCAGCCCCGGGTTGACGTACCGCCAGCGCCCCCCCGTGTTGCGCATCTGCCCCAGGAGGGCCAGACCGGCAGGGGTGAGCGGCCGGGTCAGGCCCTGGACCAGGGTGGCGCAGAGGTAGAGGCGCGGGACGCCGCCATCCGGCGCGTCGTCGTCCGCGGCGTCCTCCGGCAGGGGGTACAGCGTGGTCACCGCGCGCGACTGGGTCAGCCAGATACGGTGCGCCTCGTCGATGACCCACTCGACGTCCTGCGGCGCGCCGAAGAGGCGCTGCGCGTCCTGGCCGAGGGCGGCCAGCTCACGCACGCGCGCCTCGCTCAGGACGGGGGTCCCGGGCCCGTTCTCCCCGGCGCCGGTCCCCGGGCCGCCGGCGGCGAACTCCAGGAGGCGTCCGGTCGCCGTGTGCAGCACGAAGTGGTCCGGGTTCACGGAGCCGGAGACCACCGCCTGGCCGGGGCCCGCGCTGGCGTCCACGACCGTCTCCGAGCGGCTTCCCGTCGTGGGGTTCGCGGTGAACATGACGCCCGCGGCGCGCGCCTCCACGAGGGACTGGACGACGACCGCGAGCCCGGCGTCCCGGTGCGCGATGCCGTTCTCCGCGCGGTAGGCCACCGCCCGGTCGTTCCAGAGGGACGCCCAGCAGGCGCGGACCGCGCGGACGACCGCGTCGGGGCCGCGGACGCCGATGAAGGAGTCCTGCTGTCCGGCGAAGCTGGCGAAAGGGAGGTCCTCCGCCGTCGCCGAGGACCGGACGGCCACCGCGGCCCCGGGGCCCAGCAGGGCGTAGGCCGCCCGGACGGCGGAGTCGACCTCCTCCGGGACGGCCGCCGCGCCGACCATCTCCCGCGCGCCACGCGCCAGGCGCTCCCGGTCGGCAGCGCCCGCGGTGCCCAGGTTATCCAGCCGCCGGGCCACGGTCTCCAGCTCTGGCGGCGCCGCGCGGCGGTAGGCCTCGGTGGTCAGGCAGAAGCCACCGGGCACCGGGAAGCCCGCCGCGGCGAGCCGCCCGAGGTTGACCGCCTTCCCCCCGACCCGGGCGAGGGACTCGCCGCCGACGGACGCGAGCGGCAGTACCAGGGCGTCCGGGGTCCCGGGCCGCGGCGGCCCGGCGGTCCCGGACGCCGCGGGCGGGACGCCGTTGGTGAACCGTTCCATGGATCCTCCCTCGTGATGGCGCGGACTACCCGGCCAGCGGCCAGGTGATCAGCGTCTTCGTGCCGTCCTGGTCGCCGCCAGGCAGCGGCTCGGTCAGGTAGCTTTCCCACACGACGGGACCCGGGGCCGCGCCCTGGTCCCCGAGCCACCGGAGCAGACGGCGGTACGCGTCGGCGAGCCCGTCGTAGGAGCCGGTGTGGAGGACTTGGGCCGCCCGGCCCCCGGGAAGCGTCACGGCCGTGACGCCGTCCGAGTCGGCGGCGGCGCGCTCGGTCGGGAATCCGGCGGCGACGTCGACGGTCTCCGAGGGCATCCCGTGGTAGACGCCCACCGGCGGCCCCGCGATCCCCACTCCCTGCCGCTCCAGGGCGTCCGCGACCGCGTGGTAGGCCCGATCGAAGAACTCCGGGAGGGCGTCCATGGCCACGGTTTCGCGCAGGACCGCCGCCTCCGTCGGCTCGAGCGTGACGATCGTCGGTTCGCTGGATGCTTCCGGCACGGCGGATTCCCTTCGGAGATGGTGGCCCCATTCTCCACCCGGGGCGCCGCCGCGGCCAGAGGTGCCAAGCGGGGAGGAATCGGCGTCCAACGACGCAAAAGCGCTAGTGGGCCCCGCGTATGGCCCGGGGCCGGGGAGTGGTCCATACTGTGCGCATGGACAAGGGTCGGAACAAGCCGGACCGGACGCTTCTGGTTATCCTGGGGGTCGTCGGCGCCCTGGTCGTCGTCGCCTTGGCCGTGGTCTTCACGCGCGGCGAGCCGCCGCTTCTGGACGAATCGACGCCGCAGGGCGTGGTCCAGCGCTACGCAGCCGCCGTGATCGAGGGCGACGAGGAGGCCGCGTCCGCCTACCTCGCCGACGGCGCCGGCGACTGCGACGCGTTCGAGGGAACCGGAATCGGCAACCTGCGCGTCACGCTCGTCTCCGCGACTGAACGCGGGGACACCGCCGACGTCCGGGTGGTCGTCACCGTCGCGCAGGACGGCGGTCCCTTCGGAGCGTCGGAGTACGACAGCGAGGGGAATTTCGACCTCGTCAGGGACAACGGCGGGTGGCTCATCGAGGGCGTCCCGTGGGAACTCACGATCTGCGCGAACCAGGGGGCCACGAAGTGAGCATCGATCGGACGGCGGGCGCGCCCGCCACCAGTTCCCCCCAGTCCGCCGTGCGCCGACTGGTCGTCTTCACGCTCCTCTTCGCCCTGGTGTCCATCGCCGCGAACGGGCTGGGCGCGCTGCTGGCGCGGTTGCTGGGGGAGAAGCCCGCGTTCGCCGGGGAGGACGTCTCCAGCCTGGCCATGGCGCTGGCCTTCACGCTGATCGGCGGACCCTTGGCCGCCCTGCTGTGGTGGCTGGTGTGGCGGCGCGCCGGCGTCCCGGCCGAGCGTTCGGCGCTCGGATGGGGCCTGTACGTGGCGGCCGTGTACACCGTGTCGCTGCTCATGTCCGCGACTTCCCTGCTGATGTTGGGGGCGCAGCTGGCCCGCGGGGAGGCGTTCGGCTGGCAGTCCATGCTCGCCACGGGACTGGTCTGGGGCGGCGTCTGGGCCTGGCACCGGTGGATGTGGCGCCACACCCGCAAGGGCCCGACCGCGCTGGCCACGGTGCCCGTGGTGGTGGGCGCCGTCATCGGGCTCGTGCTCGGGGCGGCGAACGCGATCGCCGTCCTGAACGGCGTGATCGACGCCGCCGTGCGGGAGGCGGGCGGCGCCGCGTCCGTGGGCGACCCGTGGTGGACCTTCACGTTGGGGTCCCTCGTCTGGGCGGCCGGCGGCGCGCTCATCTGGTGGTGGCACTGGTTCCCCGAGGGCGGCCGCCGGCTGCGCGGCGGATTCGCCGACGTCGCGCTGGTGGTCACCGGGATCCTGGCGGCGAGTTTCCTGGCCCTCGGCGGTGCCGGCGTCGTGCTGTTCGTGCTGCTGCGCCTGGCCTTCGACCGCACCGAGTCCCTTCCCGTCCTGCTGGAACCCCTCGCGCCGGGCCTGGCCGCGGGGCTCGTCGGGGCGCTCGTCTGGGCGTACCACCGGCGCGCCGCCGCGGAGCGGGACGAAGCGACGCGCCAGGCCGCCCGGCTGGTGGTCTCCGGCGTCGCGCTCGCCGGCGCCGCCTCCGGCATCGGCGTCGTCGTGAACTCCTTGCTCGCCCTTTCGGCCCCGCCCCTCGCCGGCGCGGACACGCGCACCCTGCTGCTCGGGGGCATCAGCTCCCTGGTGATCGGCGGCCCCGTGTGGTGGCTGGTCTGGCGGCCCTCGGCGGCCGCGGAGCCGGCCGGCCGGCGGGTGTACCTGGTCGTCGTGTTCGGGCTCAGCGCCGTCGTCGCGCTCGTCACGCTGCTGGTGATCGGCTTCCGGCTCTTCGAGTTCCTGCTGGACGACGTCACCGGGGCGAGCCTCGTCGAGCGGATCCGCGTTCCGCTGGGGCTGCTCGTGGCCACCGGCCTCGTGGCCGCCTACCACTTCGCCGTCTGGCGCCGCGACCGCACCGAGCTGGCCGCCGGCCTTCCGGAGCGGCCGCACGCGATCGGCCACGTGTTCCTCGTGGCGGACGGCGACCCCGCGGCGCTCCGCCGCGCCGTCGGGGACGCCACCGGCGCGCGGGTCACGGTCTGGGCCCGCGCGGACGCCGCGCCCGCCGGGCCCGGACCCGACCCCGCGGGCCTGGCCGACGCCCTGTCCGGCGTGGCCGGCGACAGGGTCCTGGTCGTGACCGGTCCGGACGGCCGGATCGACATCATCCCGCTGGCGCCTTAGCGCGGCACCTCGGCACCTCGGCGCGCCCGCGCGGCACCCCGGCGCGGCACTCCGGCCCCAGGGCGTCCGGGCGAGGCGACCCGGCGTCCGGCGCCGGATCCCGTGGCCCGTGCCCGGTCCGCCGCTAGTGATGCGGCAGGACCGGATGCGTGAGGCCGCGGCGCAGGCGCCGGCGCAGGTCCTTGTGGACCGCGTCGGCGAGCAGCAGGCCCGGGATGACCAGCGCCGCGACGGCCAGGCCGGCCGGTGGGGGCGGGGCGTGGCCGAGGAGGTCGGCCACGGGCGCGGCGAACAGGAAGACGCCGAGCAGCGCCACCTCGGCGACCACGGCCGCCACCAGCCGCGGGTTCGAGTTCCAGCGCAGGCGCCAGAACGGCCTGCTGGCGCTTCGGCAGGCGACGGCGTTGGCGAGCTGGCCCAGCACGACGGCGGTGAAGGCCGTGCCCGAGGCCGCGGCCAGCAGGCCGGGCTCCGGCAGGGCGCCGCCGGGCCGCCATCCGCCGGCCAGCAGCACGAGCGTGAACGACGTCATCTGGAACAGCACCTCCACGGGACCGAGGATGGCGAAGGCCCGGAAGAGCACGCTGGAGTCCAGCAGGTGCCGACGCTCGGGGGGCCGCTTCATCACGCCCTCGCTCGGCTCCTCGGTCCCCAGCGCCAGCGCGGGCAGCAGGTCCGTGCCGATGTCCAGGAACAGGATCTGCATCACCCCGATCGCGAGCGGGAAGTTCCCGGCGGAGAGGGCCCAGATGACGAACGGCGCCAGCTCGGCCACATTGTCCGTCAGGTGGTAGGTGAGGAAGCGGCGGATGTTCGCGTACGTCGCCCGCCCCTGCTCGATGGCCACGATGATGGTCGCGAAGTCGTCGTCCAGCAGCACCAGGTCCGCGGCGTTGCGCGCCACGTCGGTGCCGCTGCGCCCCATCGCCACACCGATGTCCGCCGCCTCGAGCGCCGGCCCGTCGTTGACGCCGTCCCCGGTCATCGCCACCACGTGTCCACGCGCCTGCAGGGCGCGGGCCACCTGGAGCTTCTGTTCCGGGGAGACGCGGGAGATCACCACGCCGTCCCGGTCCAGGAGGGCGCCGAGCGCCCGCGGGTCGGCCGGCAGGTCCGCGCCGCCGAACACGACGCCGGGGACCGCGTCGTCGACCAGCCCGATCTCGCGGGCGATCGCCGCGGCCGTCATGGGGTGGTCTCCGGTGAGCATGGCGATCCTGATGCCCGCGGCGCGGGCCTGCGCGACGGCGCCGGCGACCGTGGGGCGCGGCGGGTCGTGGAGCCCCAGCAGGCCATCGAACTCGAGCCCGGTCTCCAGCTCGGCCGGGCCGAGCCGCCCCGCGAGGGCGTCCCTGCGCGCGTCACGGGTCAGGGGCCGCGACGCCACCGCCAGCACGCGCAGGCCCCGCGACGCCATCGCCTCCATCGCCGCGCGCACCACGGCCGCTCCGTCCGCGTCCCCGAAGGCGCAGGCGCCCAGCACCGACTCCGTCGCCCCCTTCACCCACAGGCGGTCGCCGACGACGGCGCCCTGCCGCTTCCGCGCCTCGTCGAACGCGAAGCCGACGTCGGCGGCCGGCGCCGCGGCGTCCCCGCCGAGCCGGCGGTGCAGGGCGGCGATCGCGGCCTCCATGGGATCGCCGAGCGGCTGCCAGGCGCCGTCCCGCTCCTCGATGTCCCCCTGCGAGGCGGCGCGGGCACCGGCCGCCAGGCGCGCGGCGGCCGCCACGGCGGCGGAAGGACCGTCCACCACCGCGGTGGGGGCGTAGCCGGAGCCGTCCACCGCGACGGAGCCCCGCGGCGTCCAGACCTCGACGGCGCTCATGCGGTTCTGCGTGAGGGTTCCGGTCTTGTCCGTGCAGATGAACGTGGTCGATCCCAGCGTCTCGACGGCCTGCAGGTTCCGCACCAGGGCGTGGCGCCGGCTCATGCGCTGGGCGCCGACCGCCAGGGACAGCGTCACCGTGGGCAGCAGGCCCTCGGGGACCATGGCGACCGTGACGCCGATCGCGAACAGGAAGGCCCCGGCCAGCGGGTTCCCGATCAGCACGGAGACCACGAAGAAGACGGACCCGACGGTGACCGCGGCGACCGCGACGATCCGCACGATGCGGCGCAGCTCACGGTCCAGGGGGCTGGGCGGCGGCGCGGCCCTGATGGTCAGCCGCGTGATCTCCGCCAGGCGCGTGGACCGCCCGGTCGCCTCCACGAGGGCCACCGCGTCGCCTTCGGCGACGAACGCGCCCCCGGGCACGGCGCGTCCGGGGTTCGCGGGCACGGGTTCGCTCTCGCCCGTGAGCATCGATTCGTCGATCCGGCACGCGGAGCCGGACAGGACGCGCACGTCGGCGGGCACCTTGTCGCCGGCGGCCAGCAGCACGACGTCGCCCGGCACCAGCTCCACGGCCTCCACGGTGGTGGCGGCACCGTCCCGCCGGACCGTGACCCGGGCCGGCAGCAGGTCGCGCAGCGTGGACGCGGCGCGCTCGGCGCGGGCCTCCTGGAAGAACGCGAACAGCGCGTTGACCACCACGACGACGACGATCGCCGCGCCGAGCTCCGCGGTGCCCGCGACGAACGCGAGCGCCGCGGCCGCCCAGAGCATCAGCGCGAAGAAGTGGGTCAGTTCGGCACCCAGGCGGCGCCACCAGGGGCGCGTCCGCTCCGGCGGCAGCGCGTTCGGGCCGTGCCGCGCGCGCAGGGCCGGGACCGCGGCGGACGCCAGGCCGTCCGCTGCCCCGCCGGGTTGCAGCTCGCGGACCATGCCCCATTGTGCCCGCGGCGGCGCGGCCGGGGAAGCGTTGCGGGTGGGCCGCGGACCGGACCGCGCGGCCCCGGTTTCCGGCGGGCTCGCCCTCCCGCATAGGCTGGCGGGAACGAGGCGGCCGGAGCGGCCGCAGGGAAAGGACGCGGCGATGACGCAGGCCCCCGGAACCGGGAACGAGACGCGGCTGGCGGAGGGAGACTTCTTCTACGAGAGCCTGGGCGGCGGAAGGTACCGGTCCACGGTGCACGCCCAGGGCGCGTGGAACGCCCACGAGCAGCACATGGCCCCGGCCACGGGCATCCTCGCCCACGAACTGGAACGCTTCCGCCCGCGCGAGGACCTGCGGATGGCGCGGGTGAGCCTCGACATCCTCGGCATCATCCACGCCGGCGAGTTCGAGGTGCGGACCTCCCTGGTGCGGCCGGGACGGACGATCGAGCTCGTCGAGGCGGAGATGGTCTGCCAGGGCAGAACGGCGGTCATCGCGCGCGCCTGGCGCCTGAAGACCCAGGACTCCAGCAGCGTCGCCGCGGCGGAGGACCACCACGTCGCCCACCCCGAGTCGCTGCCGCCGTGGGACGGCATGTCCCCCTGGCCGGGCGGCTACATCGCCCAGCTCGACTTCCGGGTCGAGCCCGGGCACCGCCCCGGGCGTGGTGTGGTGTGGCTGCGCTCGCCGCACGGGATGGTCGGCGGGGTCCCGACGCCGGACCTCGTGCGGCTGCTGGGACTGGTCGACACGGCCAACGGCGTCGCTCCGCGGGTCGAACCCGGCCCGGCGTCGTGGATGTTCCCGAACGTCGACCTGCAGATCCACATGCACCGCCGCCCCGTGGGGGAGTGGCTGGGGCTGCAGGCGCAGCAGACCTACGGGACGGACGGCATCGGCCTCACCTCGGCGGTGCTGCACGACGTGGAGGGGCCCTTCGGGCGCAGCGAGCAGATCCTCACCGTCCGGCCGATGCCGACCCGCGGGTGACGTTCCCGCGGAAGCCGCCGGCGACGCCTTCGGGAGACGATTCGCCGGCGGTGGCCCGGTCGGCGCGCGGGCGGCGGGACACGGGGGCGCCCGCGGCGTATCCCCCGGATCAGCCGGCCGACAGGCCCGCGAGCATCGACTTCACCCGGCGCTTCGGCACCGGGCGGAACCCGGCGTCGAGGTAGCGGCGGCGGATGGAGCGGTCCTGCAGCAGCAGCGACCACCCGCGCCTGAGGAGGAACGGCAGCGGCTTGCGGCGTTCGCGCACGTCGCGCAGGAGGCGGCGCGCCGCCGTCGTCCACGGGGACACGTCGATGTACACCGCGTCGACGCGGACCCCGAGCGCGCGCAGCGGGCCCAGGACGCGGTCCACGAAGATCCCCTCGGCCACCACCGGCCCCTCGGCCAGCGCGACCGTGCGGTACCCGTCGTAGCTGGAGGAAGCGATCGAGTAGTCGGGCACCTGCATCTGCCCGTTCTCCAGGAGGTCCATGACCGCGTCGACCGCGGCCTCGCGGTTCCACGTGCCGGCGTCGTCCCAGTCGACCTCGCCGTAGCCGGTGAGCGGCAGGGGGGACTCCGGGGTGTGCTCGGCCAGCTCGCGGTAGAAGTTGTCCAGTTCGACGTGGGGCCGGCCGTACCGGCCGGCGAGGTAGGACTTGCCGGCGCCCGAGGGGCCGCCGAGGAGCAGGAGGGGAGTCGCGGGATGGGGCACGGCGTCCATTATTCCCCGGCGCCGGCCCGCACCTAGAATCGGTGCCATGACCGTGTGGAATCCCGGGGCCGACGCGCCCCTGACACTGTGGCGCGCCGAGGCCTCCGGGGACCCGGAGGCGGACCTGCTCGCCGGCGTCGACCTGCTGCGCCGGGTCCGCGAGGGCGCGAGCCCGGCGACCCTGAGGATCTACCGGCCGGACCCCACGCTGGCGTTCGGGCAGCGGGACGTGCGCTTGCCCGGGTTCGACGCCGCGGTCGCCGCCGCGCGGGCGGCCGGCTTCGCCCCCGTGGTCCGCAAGGCGGGCGGGCGTGCCGCCGCGTACCACCGCGGCACCCTGATCGTCGACCACGTGGAGCCCGCGGGCGAAGCCATGGTGGGCCACCAGGAGCGCTTCCGCGTGCTGGGCGAGCTGTACGCGGGCGCGTTGCGCTCGCTCGGCGTCGACGCGGCGGTGGGCGAGCTGCCCGGGGAGTACTGCCCGGGGGAGTTCAGCGTGCACGGAAAACCCGGCCCGGGATCGGCGGCGTCGGCCCCGGTGAAGCTCGTGGGTACGGCCCAGCGCGTCGTGGCGGGCGCGTGGCTCTTCGCGAGCGTGTTCGTGGTGCGGGACTCCGCGCCGGTCCGAGGCGTGCTGCGGGACGTCTACGCGGCGATGGGCCTGCCGTTCGATTCCTCGACCGCCGGCGCGGTCGAGGACCTGGTGCCCGGGGTCGCCGTGGACGACGTGGAGGCGGCCCTGCTGAAGGCCTACGCGGGGCTCACCGCGTTGTCCGCGGCGTAGGGTCCTCTCCCGGCGCGCTCCGTTCGGCGACGTAGCCGATGAGCGCGCCGACCGTCGCGACCCGGGCGTAGTCGCTTTCCGGGATGTCGACGCCGGTGCCCTGCGCGATCGTCTCCACGAGCGCCAGGAAGTCCAACGAATCGAGTTCGAGATCCTGGCGCAGGCGCGGATTGCCGGCCAGGTCCTCCGGACCGACGTCGGGTGCCACCTTGCGCAGCGCTGCGTGGACGGCCGCGGTGGCCTCCTGATCGTTCATAGCTCCTCCGGTTTCTGCAGCAGTTCGCCCAGCAGCGCCAGGAAGCGCGCCCCGCGCAGGCCGTCGCTGGCCCGATGGTCGGCCGAGAGCGTCGCGGTGGCCGCCGGTCGGACCCCCAGCATGCCGTCCTCGGCCCACGGCCGCTCGGCCACGCGACCGAGGCCGACCATGGCCACCTGCGGCGGGTAGATGACGCCGTAGACGCTCTCCACGCCGAGGTCCCCGAGGTTCGTGACGGTCAGCGTCGGGTCCGCCATCTCGCCGCGCTGCAGCCGCCCCGCGCGCGCCCGTGCCACCAGGTCCCGCAGCCGGGCCATCACCGCGTCCAGGTCCAGGGAGTCCGCGTCGTGGATCGCTGGGGCGATCAGCCCGCCGCGCCGTAGGGCGACCGCGACCCCGAGGTGGACGGCCGGGCTCGGGCGGAAGGCGCCGTCGACGAAGAACCCGTTGACCTCGGGGACCTCGCGGGCGGCCAGCGCGGTGGCCTTGAGCAGCAGGGCCGCCGGCACGAGCCGCTCTCCCACGGGGCGCCGCGCGTTGGCGGACCGCATCCACGCGAGGGCCTCGCCCAGGTCCAGCGTGGTGCCCAGGTAGTAGTGCGGGATGGTCTGCTTGGACCGCGACATCAGCGCGCCGACGGCGCGGCGCAGTCCGGCCGTCCGGGGGCTCGGCGGCGTGGCGGGGGCAGTGTCCGGCGGCGCGGGGGCGGCCAGCGTGGGCGCGGGTGGCGCGGACGGGGAGGACGTGGACGGGACGCCCGCGGCACGTGTGTCCCCCCGCCGCCGCGTCTCCGCGGGCCCCGCTTGGCCGCGGGCCGACGCGGCTGCGGCGCGGCGGACGTCGGCCTCGGTGATCGCCCCCGACGGTCCCGTTCCCCGGACGGACACCAGGCCGATGCCCAGCTCGGCCGCGACCCGGCGGGCGCGCGGCGAGGACCTCACGCGAGTGCTGGGCGCGGACGCCGGGGGCGCAGGCTCCGGAGCGGGACGCGCCGGCGGTGCGGCCGCCGCCGGCGCGGTGGGGCCCCGGGCCGCCGCCGGGCCGGCGCCCGCTGGCACGGTCGCGGCCGCCGCCGGTCCGGCGCCGCCCGCCGCCCGTTCGACGTCCGCGCGCGTCACCGCACCGTGCCTGCCGGTGCCGCGGAGGAGCGAGACGTCGACACCCAGCCGGTGCGCGAGGCTCCTGACCGGGGGCGACAGTTTCGAGGCGGCCGCATGCCCCGGGACTCCCCCCGGGTGGCCCGGGATGGGGACCGCGGCGGTTTCCGCGGAGATCCCGGCGGGCGCCTCCGGGGCCGGCGCCGCGGGGGCCTCCGGCGGCGGCACCAGCGCCGGGGTCGGCGTGATGCGCGCCATAGCCGCCCCCACCGGAACGGTCGCCCCGACGTCGACGAGCAGCTCCGCGACGACGCCTTCCTCGAAGCACTCCACGTCCATGACCGTCTTGTCCGTGTCGACGACGGCCACGAGGTCGCCGCGGTGCACGTAGTCCCCGGGGCCGACCAGCCACTCGACCAGGGTGCCGCGCTCCATGTCGGCGCCGAGGGAGGGCATCCGGAACTCACCCACGGAACTCACCCACGGAACGCCGCCACCGCGCGCGCCGCGTCGACGACCCGCTCCACCGACGGGAGGGCGGCGAGCTCCATGTGCCGCGCGTAGGGGATCGGGACCTCCGCGCTGCACACCCTGGCCACGGGCGCGTCCAGGTCGTAGAAGGCCCCCTCGGTGATCCGGGAGCTGACCTCGGCGGACAGGCCGCCGCTGCGCCATCCCTCGTCGACGACGACCGCGCGGTGGGTCTTCGCGACCGTCGCGAGGATCGCCGGGTCGTCCAGGGGGCGCAGCACGCGCAGGTCAAGCACCTCCGCCTCGATGCCTTCGGAGGCGAGCAGGTCGGCGGCCTCGAGCACCGTCGGCAGGGTGCCGCCGTAGGTGATCAGCGAGACGTCGCCGCCGGGACGCCGCACGGCGGCGCGGTTGATGTCCACGGCGCCGGCGCCGGCGTCGAGCTCGCCGGACACGTTGTAGAGCGACCCGTGCTCGAAGATGAGCACCGGATCCGGATCCTCGAGCGCGGTCCAGAGCATGCCGCGCGCGTCGGCCAGCGTGGCCGGAGCGAGGATGCGCAGGCCCGGGATGTGCGCCAGCCACCCCTCGAGGCTGTGCGAGTGCTGCGCGCCGAGCTGGCGGCCGGCGCCCGTCGTCGTCCTGATGACCAGGGGCACGTTGAACTGCCCGCCGGACATGTGCAGCAGCGTCGCGGCGTTGTTGACGATCTGGTCCAGCGCGAGCAGGGCGAAGTTGACGGTCATGATCTCCACGATGGGCCGCATGCCGCCGAGGGCGGCCCCGATCCCGGCCCCCACGAAGCCGGACTCGGCGAGCGGCGTGTCGCGGATCCGTTCCGGCCCGAACTCCTCGAGCAGCCCCAGGCTGACGGCGAAGCAGCCGCCGTAGGCGCCCACGTCCTCGCCCATGAGGAAGACCCGATCGTCGCGTTGCAGGGCCTCGCGGATTCCCGCCCGCAGGGCCTCGCGGTAGGTGGTCCTCACGGGGCGCTCCGATCGCTGACGACGAACCGGGTCAGGTCCCCGACGGGCTCCGGGGTGCCGGCCTCCGCGTAGGCGACGGCGCCGGCGATCTCCGCGTCGACGTCTTCGGCGATCGCCGCCCACTGCGCGGGGGCGAGCTCCCCGGAGGCCTCCAGCGTGTTCCGCAGGGCGTCGATCGGGTCGCGCTCCACCCAGCGGGCGACCTCGGCCTTGTCGCGGTAGCGTTCCGGATCGAACAGCGAATGGGCCCGGAAACGGTAGGTGCGCAGCTCCAGGAAATACGGCCCGGCCCCGCCGCGCACGGCGTCGACGGAGCGGCGCGCGGCCTCCTCCACGGCGAGCACGTCCATCCCGTCCACGGCCCATGCCGGGACGCCGTAGCCGGACGCCTTCAGGGCCAGGTCGGTCTGGGACTCCGAGCGGCCCAGTGCCGTGCCCATCGCATAGAGATTGTTTTCGCAGCAGAACAGCACGGGCAGCCGCCAGAGGGCCGCCAGATTCAGGCTCTCGTGGAACTCGCCCTCGGCCACGGCGCCCTCGCCAAAGAAGCACACCGTCACCCGCGGCCTGCCGGCCATCCTGTCGGCGAGCGCCAGCCCCACCGCCAGGGGCAGCCCGCCGGCGACGATGGCGTTGCCGCCGTAGAAGCGGGTCCCGGCGTCGAAGAGGTGCATGGAGCCGCCGCGCCCCCGGCAGCAGCCCTCGGCCTTCCCGTACATCTCCGCCATGATCGCCCCCGCGGGCACGCCGCGCAGGAGCGCGTGCCCGTGCTCCCGGTAGGTCGCCAGCACCGCGTCCCCGGGCGCGACGGCGGAGAGCACCCCGGCCGCGACCGCCTCTTCGCCGATGTAGACGTGCAGGAACCCGCGGATCTTCGCCGCGCTGTAGAGCTCCACGCACTTCTCCTCCAGCCGCCGCACGCGCAGCATCTGGCGCAGCAGCCCCCGGCGGTGCGCGGCGACGCCGTCGGTGTCCGGTTCTCCGCCCGTGCTCATGCCCGTCCCTCCAGCGTCGACGTGTCCCCTTCGGGGAGACCGAGCTCGCGGGCCTTCAGGAGCCTCCTGAGGATCTTCCCGCTGCGGGTCCGCGGCAGTGAGGCCGCGAAGTCGAGCTGGCGCGGGGCGACCGCCGCGCCGAGGCGGCGGCGCGCGAAGCCGATGATGTCCAGCCTGAGCTCCTCGCTGGGCCGCCAGCCGGCGTGCAGCTCCACGAATGCCTTGACCACCTCGCCCGCGACCGGGTCGGGGACCCCGATGACCGCCGCCTCCGCGACCGCCTCGTGCTCCATCAGGGAGCTCTCCACCTCGAAGGGGCCGATCAGGTGGCCCGAGGACTTGATGACGTCGTCGCCGCGGCCGACGAACCAGTAGTACCCGTCGGCGTCCCGCGTGGCGAGGTCGCCCGTCAGGTACCAGCCGCCGGCGAAGGCACGGCGGTAGCGCTCGTCTTCGCCCAGGTAGCCGCGGAACATGGACGGCCACCCGGGGCGCAGCGCCAGCTCGCCCACGGTGTCGGGCTCCGTCACCAGGACAGCCCGGCCGTCGCGCAGCACCGGCCTGTCCCCGTCGTCGCGGACCACGAGGGCGGCCACGACTCCCGGCAGCGGGCGGCCCATCGAGCCCGGGCGGATGGGGAGGGCGGGGAGGTTGGCGATCATGATCCCGCCGGTCTCCGTCTGCCACCAGTTATCGTGGACGGGCAGGCCGAACGCCTCCCGTCCCCACAGCACGACCTCGGGGTTCAGCGGTTCGCCGACGCTCGCGACAAAGCGCAAGGCTGCCAGGTCGTGCCGCGCGGCCCGCGCGGCGCCGGCCTTCATGAGCATCCGCAGCGCGGTGGGCGAGGTGTACCAGACGGTCACCCGCTGTTCCTCCAGGATCCGGTACCAGCGGTCGACGTCGAGTTCCGCCTCGTCGACGATCGACGTGACGCCGTGCACCAGCGGTGCGACGATCCCGTAGGACGTGCCGGTGACCCATCCGGGGTCGGCGGTGCACCAGTAGACGTCCTCCGGGTGCAGGTCCAGCGCGAACCGGCCCGTGGCGTAGTGCGCCGCAACGGCGTCGTGCACGTGGACCGCGCCCTTGGGGGTGCCCGTGGTGCCGCTCGTGAAGTGCAGCAGGGCCATGTCCTCCGGTTGCGTCGGCGCGGTCTCCCCGTACGGGGGAGCGTCCCGCAGGAGGGCCGCCAGATCGAGGGTGCCCGGTTCGGGACTGCCTCCGGCATCCACGAGCAGGACGTGCCGCAGCCCGGGGAGCGCCCCGCGCAGGGGGGCGACCTTCTTGCGGTACAGGGCCCGCGTGGTGAGCAGGACGCGGGCGTCCCCGAGCTGCAGCCGCAGGCGCACGGGTTCCGGACCGAACGCGGAAAACAGGGGGCAGAACACGGCGCCGTGCTTGAGCGTGCCGAGGACCGCGGGGTAGAGCTCGGGAACGCGGCCGACGAGGGAGAAGACGCGCTCGCCGCGGGCGATGCCGAGGGCGCGCAGCACGCCGGCGAAGCGGTTGGTCCGCTCGGCCAGCCCGGCGTAGGTGATCGCTGCGGAGGTGCCGTCCGTCCCGACGAAGCGCAGCGCCTGGCGCTCGCCGTCGGGGCCGGAGGCGTGGCGGTCCACCGCCTCGTGGGCGATGTTCAGGCCGCGCCCGCGCGGCAGTCCGGACAGCGCCCGCCGGGCGTCG
Organism: Arthrobacter halodurans; assembly: GCF_041877255.1. Taxonomy (NCBI): domain Bacteria; kingdom Bacillati; phylum Actinomycetota; class Actinomycetes; order Micrococcales; family Micrococcaceae; genus Arthrobacter; species Arthrobacter halodurans. Next base: position 318,389 of record NZ_JBHDLJ010000004.1, on the reverse strand, counting down.
TCCCAGGTGAACTCTGCGCAGGTGGCGTCGTAGTCCAGGAGGTTCGGCCGCACCCGGAAGGCGCCGGGGTCCTTCTGGATGGTGGGGTACCGCACTTGCCGCTCGTTTCTGACGCCGTGCCCTGTGGTCAGCCGCCGTCCCGCGTACGCGCTTGCCCGTGCGCGGGAGATGCGGACGGCGCGCGCCGGGGTGCGCGGGGTCCGTTGCGTTCCCCAATTTCCTCGCCGCGACCCCGCGCGTCAAGACCCCGCGCGTCAAGACCCCGCGCGTCGAACCCCGCGCGTCATGCGGTCACCGTGGCGGCATGCCGCCACGGCTGACCCGCCCTCCACCGCCGCGTCCCGCCGACACGGCGCGGACGGTTTTCCACATTCCGCGCGGCCGGCCGGCGGCACGCGGACGCGGGCCGCAGAATCGGTGCACGGGATGGTCCGGGACCCGCCTGGCCCCGCGGGAAGGAGCGGAACATGGAACGGCGCAAGACGGAGGGGGCCCGCGGGCGGTCCAGGGCAGTGGCCTGGGGGAGCGCCGGCGCCTCCCGGCGGGCGCGCTCCCATGTGTGAGCTCTGCGACGGTTCACTCACGCTGTACGAGGAGCGGGTCCGTGAGTCCGCGCGCATCCGCGCCCACGGGTGGACGATGGTCGGCGTCGGGGACACCGACCCGCTGAAGGTCTTCTGCTACACGATCGGCCTGAGCGCCGTGCCGCATCCGGAGCTGTTCACGCTGGGCGTCCCCCCGGGCGATGCGGCGCGCATCTTCGGCGAGCTCGCCCCGCGCGTCGCGCGCGGCGGCCTGCGGCTCGCGGCCGGGACGGCCCTGCCGCTGCGGGCCGGGGACGTGTACCTGACCCGGATGCGCTCGCCGGGCCGCTACCTGCTCGGCGCCGTCGGCCGGTACGGCCCGGGCGTGCGCGGACTGCACGTCTCGCTGATGCGCCCGTGAACGGGGCCCGACGGCGGCCGGTCCCGGACCCCCGCGGGAGGTCCGGGACCGGCGCCACCAGCGGACCTAGTGGCCCCGGGCGATCCACTCGTCGAGGTGTGGCGCCTCGGCGCCGATCGTGGTGGAGTCCCCGTGGCCGGTGTTGACGACGGTTTCCGGCGGCAGCGTCAGCAGCCTGTCGCGGATGGACCCGACGATCGTCGGGAAGTCGCTGTACGAGCGTCCCGTCGCCCCGGGACCGCCGCTGAAGAGCGTGTCCCCGGAGAACACCGTGCCGAGGTCCTCGGCGACGAAGACCGTCGAGCCGGGCGAGTGGCCCGGGGTGTGGAGCGCGGTGAGCCGCGTGCCGGCCACCTCGAAGTGGTCGCCGTCGCGGATCTCCCCGTCCGGCGTCGTCCCCGGGTAGACCGCTTCCCAGAGCATCTGGTCCTCCGGGTTCATCAGGACCGGCGCCGAGACCAGCGCCGCGAACTCGCGGGCGTGGCGGATGTGGTCGTCGTGGCCGTGGGTCAGCAGCACGGCCTTGACCGCGCGGCCGCCGACGGCCTCGGCGATCCTCCCGGCGTCGTGCGCCGGATCGATGACGAAGACCTCGGCGTCGTCCCCGACGATCCACACGTTGTTGTCCACGTCCCAGGTCCCGCCGTCCAGCGAGAAGGTTCCGGAGGTGACGAGGTGCTCGATGCGCGCGCCCATGCTAGAGCTCCACCACCGAGCGCAGGACCGCGCCCCGGTGCATCTTCTCGAACGCGTCCTCGATCTGGTCCAGGCCGATGCGCTCGGAGACGAACGCGTCCAGATCCAGGCGTCCCAACCGGTACTGCTCGACCAGCATCGGGAAGTCCCGCGACGGCAGGCAGTCGCCGTACCAGGAGGACTTCAGCGAACCGCCGCGGCCGAACACGTCCAGCAGGGGCAGTTCGAGGGCCATCTCGGGCGTCGGGACGCCCACGAGGACGACGCGGCCGGCGAGGTCGCGCGCGTAGAAGGCCTGCTTGTACGTTTCCGGGCGGCCCACGGCGTCGATGACGACGTCGGCGCCGAATCCGCCGGTGGCCTTGCGGATCGCCTCGACGGGATCCTCCTCGCGCGAGTTCACGGTGTGGGTCGCGCCGAGCCCCTTGGCGAGCTCCAGCTTGGCGCCGTCGATGTCCACGGCGACGATCGTCGTCGCGCCGGCCAGCCGGGCCCCGGCGACCGCGGCGATGCCGACTCCGCCGCAGCCGATCACGGCCACGGACTCGCCGCGCTTGACCTCGCCGGTGTTGATGGCCGCCCCGATGCCCGCCATGACGCCGCAACCGAGCAGGCCCGCCGCGGCCGGGTCGACGTCGTCGTCGATCTTGGTGCACTGGCCCGCGGCCACCAGCGTCTTCTCCGCGAAGGCGCCGATGCCCAGCGCCGGGGAAAGCTCGGTGCCGTCCTGCAGCGTCATCTTCTGGGTGGCGTTGTGGGTGTTGAAGCAGTACTGGGGCTGGCCCTTGGCGCACGCGCGGCACTCGCCGCAGACGGCCCGCCAGTTCAGGATGACGCGGTCGCCGACGGCGATCTGGGTGACGCCCTCGCCGATCTGGCTGACGACGCCGGTGGCCTCGTGGCCGAGCAGGTAGGGGTAGTCGTCGCCGATGCCGCCCTGCTTGTAGTGCAGGTCGGTGTGGCAGACGCCGCAGGTGAGGACGTCGACGACGGCCTCGCCCGGGCCCGGGTCCGGGACGGTGATGGTTTCGATGACGACCGGCTCGTCCTTCGCCTTGACGACGACGGCCTTGACCTGATGGGGCATGGGGATCCATCCTTTCGGCCGCCGTCGGCGGCCGGTGGTTTGACGATACGGACGGGAAAGGCGCCGGGGCCCGCGGGCTCCGACGCCTTTCATCCAATCACAGGCCGGCTACAGCCGCTCGCGAACCTGCTCGATGCGCGGATTCGTGGCCGCGGATCCGTCGGGGAAGACGAGGGTTGGCACCGTCTGGTTCCCGCCGTTGAACGCCTCGACAAGCTCGGCGGTGCCCGGCACGTCCTCGATGTTCACCTCGCGGTATCCGATGCCGTGCGCGTCCATCGACCGCTTGAGGCTGCGGCAGTAGCCGCACCACGAGGTCGTGAACATGGTGACGGTTCCTTCGGCGGGCACGTAGTCCTGGAGATTCGCTGCAGTCATGTGGGTGCTAACCGCCGCCGTGAGACGCTTATTCCATGTGTGGACGCTACGTGATCGCCCGGGCCCGCGGGGACCTGCTGGCCGCGGCGGAGGCCGAGGCCGACGAAGCGCTGGAGGTGCGGCGGTCGTGGAACGTCGCGCCCACCTCCGACGTGCCCATCGTGCTGGAGCGCTTGGTGGAGGGCCGCGTCGCGCGCCAGCTGCACACCGCCCGGTGGGGCCTCGTCCCCGGCTGGGCGCGGGAGCCGTCCGTCGGCGTTCGGGCCATCAACGCCCGGAGTGAGACCGTCTTGGACAAGCCCACGTTCCGCGGGGCCATCCGGTCCCGGAGATGCGCGGTCCCGGCGGACGGCTATTACGAGTGGAAGTCCGCCGGGGGCGGCAAGACGGGCAAGCGGCCCTACTTCGTGCGCCCCGCCGACGGGTCGGTGATGCTCTTCGCGGGCCTCTACGAGTGGTGGAGGGACGCGTCGGCGCGCGACGGGGCTCCGGGACAGTGGCTCCTCACGACCTCGGTCCTGACCATGGACGCCCCGCCCGCGGACGCGGCCGAGCCGGTCCTGGCGCAGCTGGCCGGACTCCACGACCGGATGCCCATCCCCCTGGGCCCCGGGGAGCTCGCCGGCTGGCTCGATCCGCTCGACACGGACGCGCCTCCGCTGGTGGCCCGCGCCCGCGCCGCGGCCTACGGGGTCGCCGCCGCCTGGGAACTGGGCGAGGCGCATCCAGGGGTGGGCAACGTCCGCAACGACGGCCCGGAGCTGCTGGAGCCCGCCGACGGTCTTTTCTGACCCGCCGGGCGGGCGCCGCGCGCCGTCCCGAGCCGTTCCGCCGTCCTACCCCGCCGCGCTGTCCTCCGTGTCCCGGCCCAGGCTGACCGTGCCGTCGGGCGCCACGCGGAACGCCGGGTTGTGGACGAAGTCCCACCGGTACCCGTCGGGATCCGCGACGCACGCGCTCGTGCCTCCCCAGGGCTGGGCCCGTGGTGCGGCGATGCCGGTCGCCCCCGCCGCGAGCGCCAACGCGTAGAGCTCGTCCACCGCGGCGGCGCGCGCCACGTTGTGGCCCAGGGAGACGGGCGGCGCCTGGGGACCGAAGCCCACGTCGCCGTATTCCCGCGGCATGCTGGACACGTTCCACAGGGCCAGCAGCAGGCCGTGGCCGGCCTGGACGAAGGCGATCTCGCCGGGAAGGTGCTGGAGGACGCGGAATCCCAACCCATCGGCGTAGAACGCCAGGGACGCCTCGACGTCGGCGACCCCCAGGGTCACCGCGGTGACCGCGGGAGCTGGCACGGCGGCGGGGGCGGATGCGGGGGCGGGCGTCGGCCGGGCGGGTTCCATGGGACGTTCCTACGCCGCCGGCGGGCGGCGCGCAAGCCGGACCTGCCGCCGGTGCGTGGTGCGTGGTGCGCAAGCGGGACTGCGGGGGAGGCGCGGGAATGTTGCCGGGCGCCGGGGCGCGCGGCCCAAAGTGTCGGCGCCGGTGCGTAGCTTCGTCTTTGATTCGAACATAGCTTCGAATAGCATGGAGTTGCCGCCTTCTGCTTCCCAGAGGCGCTGACTTCCCGTATCCATTGATGCCGCCGGGGTTCCTCACACCCCCGGCGCACGGTTATGGAGGTTCCGGATGGGCCTGTTCACCCAGTCCGTCGAGGTCGATTGTTCCGCCGCCGGCTTGCCGCTGCGCCTGCGCTGGCAGGGCCGCGAGTACCGCGTGTCCGCCGAGCCCGTACGTTGGTTCGAACGCCGGAAGTGGTGGGCCGAGGAGGTGCGCGCGGAACGCGGACGCGGCCCGGGGCTGGTGGACCACGAAATCTGGCGCCTGCAGGTCCGCCTGGCAGGACGCGGACCGCTGGTGACCTTCGACGTCTCCCGCCAGACCGAGACCGGGCGGTGGCGGCTGATCCGCATCCACGACGCCCTGCGGGAGAGCGCGTGAGCTTCACCCACCTGAACGTCTCCTCGGCCTTCAGCGCACACTACGGGGCGTCCTGGCCGGAGGACCTGGCACGCCGCGCGGCCGCCGACGGCGCCGACGCCCTGGCCTGCACCGACCGCGACGGGCTCTACGGCTCGGTGAAGCACCTGAAGGCATGCCGCGAGAACGGCCTGGACCCGATCCTCGGGGTCAGCCTCGCGGTCCTGGAGCAGGACCCCTGCCCGCCGTCGCGCCGCCCGCCGCCGCCCCGCGCGTCCGGCCGCGTGGTGGTGCTGGCCCGGGGGCGCTGCGGCGGCGCCGGGTACACGGCGCTGTGCCGGCTCGTCTCGGCGGCGCACGCCGGGACGGGCGCCGCCGGGAAGAAGCCCGTCGGGGTGACCCGCGCCGAACTGTCCCGGCACGCCACGGGGCCCGACGGCGGGGCCGTCCTGACCGTGCTCGCCGGGCCGCAGTCCGACGTCGGGCTGGCGGCCCAGGGGCGCAGCTACGGCCTCGCCCGCGCCCTGCTGACCTCCTGGCGGGACGCGCTGCCCCCCGGCGGCCTCGCGGTCGAGGCGGTGACCCACCTGAACCGTCCCGGCGAGAAGCTGAGCACCGCGCACGCCGTGCGCATGGTCAGGGCCGCCCGGGACTGCGGCGTGCCCGCCGTGCTGAGCAACGCCGTGCGCTACGCGGACCCCGACGGCGCCGCCACGGCCGACGTGCTCGACTCCGCCCGGGCCCTCAGCTCGCTGGAGACCCTCGGCGACCTGCAGCCCAACGGCCAGGGGTGGCTGAAGGAGCCCGCGGCCATGAAGGCGCTCGCCCGCGACATCGCCCGCGCAGCGGGCGGGGGGGCGGCAGAGGCCGCGTCGCTGCTGCGCGACACCGAGCGCGTCGCGGACCGATGCCGCCTTGATCCGGTGGAAGACGCCGGCTGGGGGAGGCCGGTGGTGCCCGAGGCCTCGGTGATCGGGATCTCCGGCGACCCGCACCGCGAGCTGCGCGCCCGGTGCGAGGCCGGGGCCACCCGCCTGTTCCGGGGGACTGGGCGGGACCCGGCCCTGGAGGACCGCCTCGGGCACGAGCTGGACACCATCACCCGGCTCGGTTTCTCCTCCTACTTCCTGACGGTGGCCGAGGTCTCGGGGATGATCACGTCCATGGGGGTGCGCGCCGCGGCGCGCGGCTCCGGCGCGTCCAGCCTGGTGAACTACCTGTTGGGGATCAGCCACGTGAACCCGCTGTCCCACGACCTGCTCTTCGAGCGGTTCCTCTCCCTGGACCGCTCCACCCTGCCCGACATCGACATCGACGTGGAGAGCGCGGAGCGCCACCGGGTGTACCGGAGCATCTTCGCGCGCTTCGGATCCGAACGGGTCACCCTGATGAGCATGCAGAACGGCTACCGCGCGCGCGGCGCGGTCCGCGACGCCGGCCTGGCCCTCGGGCTGGGGGGCGGGGAAATCGACGTCATCGCCAAGCAGCTGTGGCGCTTCTCGGCGCGGAACTTCCGCGAGGCGCTCGCCGAGAAGCCCGAGCTGCGCCAGTTCGCCGACCGCGTGGGCGCCGAGCGGCAGCTGGACCTGCTGGTGGACCTCACCGAGCGGCTGGACCGGCTGCCGCGGCACATTTCGATGCATCCCTGCGGGGTCATCCTCGGGGACGTCTCGCTGCTGGACCGCACACCCGTCCAACCCAGCGGCCTGGGCCTGCCCATGAGCCAGTTCGACAAGCACGACATGGACCCGATGGGCATGCTCAAGCTCGACGTGCTCGGCGTGCGGATGCAGAGCGCCATGGCGTTCGCCCTGCGCGAGGTGGTGCGGATCCACGGCGACGGACGCGCCGTCGCGGAGGCGGGCAGGCACCCCGTGGGAGAGGACGGCGCCCTGCCGCGGTTCCTCGCCGAGGACGGGAGGATCGATCTGGAAAGGGTCCCGCTGGACGACGAGCCGACGTTCGAGCTCATCCGCAGCACCCACACCCTCGGCTGCTTCCAGATCGAGTCGCCGGGTCAGCGCGAACTCATCGGCAAGCTGGCGCCCCGCGAATTCAACGACCTGATCATCGACATCTCGCTCTTCCGCCCCGGCCCGATGCAGTCGAACATGATCAAGCCCTACCTCGAGAACCGGCATGGCTTCGCCCCGGAGGTCTACCCCCATCCCGACCTGAAGCCCGCGCTCGCCGAAACCCACGGAGTCACGGTCTTCCACGAGCAGGTGCTCAGGACCTTCGACGTGATGACCGGCTGCGGGCTGGCGAAGGCCGACGTCTTCCGCAGGTTCCTGGGCGACGCCGCGCGCGAGCCGGCGGTGGAGACCTTCTTCCGCCGTCGCGCGATGGACCGCGGGTACTCCCTGGACGTGGTGGACCTGGTGTGGGGGACGTTGAAGGCGTTCGGCAGCTTCGGCTTCTGCAAGGCCCACGGAGCGGCGTTCGCCGTGCCCACCTACCAGTCCGCCTGGCTGAAGACGCACCACCCGGAGGCCTTCCTGGCCGGGCTCTGGGAACACGACCCCGGGATGTACCCCAAACGGCTGCTGGTCGCCGAGGCGCGCCGGCTCGGGATCCCGATCCTGCCCCTGGACATCAACCGCAGCGCCGCCGAATACCGGGTGGAGCCCGTGGAGGGCTCCACCCGGCTCGGCATCAGGCTCAGCCTCTCCGGGATTCACGGCGTCTCCGCGACGGAGATCCGGCGGGTCGTCGCGGGCCAGCCCTACGACTCGCTCGCCGACGTCCGCGACCGCTCGGGGCTGGGCCGAACCTCGCTGAAGAGCTTCGCGGCGCTGGGGGCCTTCGACGCGTTCCAGCACGACGCCGGGCGCGGGAACCGCGCCGACCTGCTGCGCCACCTGTCCGGTCAGCGGCACGGCACCGTGCCGCAACGCTACCGCGCCATCCCGGGACAGCTCCCGCTGCCGCTGGGCGACCTGGAGATGGGCGCGCTCGCCGTGGGGGAGGAGGCCCCCACGCTCGAGGAAACCGTCCGCACCGAGCTGGACCTGCTGTCCCTGGACGTCAGCGGGCACCTCATGGAATCCCACGCCCCGATGCTGGACCGGCTGGGGGTCACCCGCTCCGCCGATCTGCTCGGGCTGCGCAACGGGTCCGAGGTGCTGGTCGCCGGCGTGCGCGTGGCCACGCAGACGCCGCCGATGCGAAGCGGGCGCCGGGTGGTCTTCATCTCGCTGGACGACGGCACCGGCTGCGTGGACTGCACGTTCTTCCACGAGGCCCAGCGGACGTCCGGGCCGCTGCTGTTCGGCACGCGCCTGATGCTGGTCCACGGGCTCACCCGCCGCACCGGGCCCCGCGGAATCAGCCTGCAGGCCCTCCAGGCGTGGGACCTGTCCGATCCCGCGGCGCTCCCAGCGCCGGGCCACCTGGAGAGTCCCGGCCGCGCCCGGGACCTGCGCCCCTCCTCCGGCCCCGGGGTTGCCCCGCGGGCAGCCCGGAGCGGCGTCGCCCGCCGGACGGCGGTGGCACCGGCCGCCTCGCTGGCCCAAAGGATGGCCGACGAGGGCCTCGACACCCGCGGGCACGTGCGCCTCCGGTAGCCGGCCGGGGACCCGGGGACCCGGGTCGCCGCCGCCGGCACGCCGAGGGCCGGGGGAGCGCGACGCACACGCGTGTCGCGGGCCGCGACATCCGGCGCCGGCGACACGCGGCCGCGCCCCGTCCGCCCTGATTGGTTGGCCGCGCCGCCAGCCGTTAAGCTGGTTCGTGGCTGGCCGTGGTCCCCGTACGCCACACGCCATGAAGCCCCACAACGAAATGAGGAGACCTACGTGTCAGAGCAGATCACCCTAAACGTCGACGGCCAACCGCGCGAGGTGACTGCCGGGACCACGGGTGCCGAACTCTACTTCGACCGGCGGGACGTCGTGGTGATGCGCGTCGACGGAATCCTCCGCGACTTGGACCGCGCCCTCGAGGCGGGCACCGCCGTCGAGGCGGTGACGATCTCCTCCCCGCAGGGCCTCGAGGTCCTGCGCCACTCCACCGCCCACGTGATGGCCCAGGCCGTGCAGCAGCTGCGTCCGGACGCCAAGCTCGGCATCGGCCCCTACATCACCGACGGCTTCTACTTCGACTTCGACGTGGCCGAGCCCTTCACCCCCGAGGACCTCAAGACCCTCGAGAAGATGATGCTCAAGATCGTCAACCAGAACCAGCGGTTCGCCCGCCGCGTCGTCACCGAGGACGAGGCGCGGGCGGCAATGGCCGACGAGCCGTACAAGCTGGAGCTCCTCGGCAAGGCCAACACGGCCGACGAGGCCGGCGAGGGCGTCAGCGTCGAGGTCGGCGCCGGCGAGATCACGATCTACGACAACGTGGACCGCAAGACCGGGGACACGGTCTGGTGCGACCTGTGCCGCGGGCCGCACCTCCCCAACACCAAGCTGATCTCCAACGCGTTCGCGCTGACCCGCACCGCGGCGGCCTACTGGCTCGGGAGCGAGAAGAACAAGCAGCTTCAGCGCATCTACGGCACGGCGTGGCCGACCAAGGAGGATCTCAAGGCCTACCAGGAGCGCCTCGCCGAGGCCGAGCGCCGGGACCACCGCAAGCTCGGCTCGGAGCTGGACCTCTTTTCCTTCCCCGACGAGCTCGGTTCCGGCCTGCCGGTCTTCCACCCGAAGGGCGGCATCATCCGCCGCGCCATGGAGGACTACTCGCGCACCCGCCACGAGCAGGCCGGCTACGAGTTCGTCTATACGCCGCACATCACCAAGGGCCACCTCTACGAGGTCTCCGGCCACCTGGACTGGTACCGGGACGGCATGTTCCCGCCGATGCACGTCGACGAGACGCGGGACCCGGAAACCAACGAGGTCGTCAAGCCCGGCCAGGACTACTACCTGAAGCCGATGAACTGCCCGATGCACAACCTCGTCTTCCGCTCGCGCGGGCGCTCCTACCGCGAGCTGCCCCTGCGCCTGTTCGAGTTCGGCTCCGTCTACCGCTACGAGAAGTCCGGCGTCGTGCACGGACTGACGCGCGTGCGCGGCATGACCCAGGACGACGCCCACATCTACTGCACCCGCGACCAGATGAAGGACGAGCTCACCGAAACGCTGAACTTCGTCCTGGCGCTGCTCAAGGACTACGGGTTGGACGACTTCTACCTGGAGCTCTCCACGAAGGACCCGGAGAAGTCGGTCGGGTCCGACGAGCTCTGGGACGAGGCCACGCGCACCCTCGCCGAGGTCGCCGAGGCCTCCGGGCTGGATCTGGTCCCGGACCCGGGAGGCGCCGCCTTCTACGGCCCCAAGATCTCCGTCCAGGCCCGCGACGCGATCGGCCGGACCTGGCAGATGTCCACGATCCAGCTCGACTTCAACCTCCCCGAGCGCTTCGAGCTCGAGTACCAGGCGGCCGACGGGACGCGCCAGCGCCCCGTGATGATCCACCGCGCGCTGTTCGGATCGATTGAGCGCTTCCTCGGCGTGCTCACCGAGCACTACGCCGGCGCCTTCCCCGCCTGGCTCGCGCCCGTCCAGGTCGTCGGCGTGCCGGTGGCCGAGACCTTCAACGGATACATGCAGGAAATCGTGGACAGGCTGCGCGCGCAGGGCATCCGCGCGCAGACAGACCTCGGCACGGACCGCTTCCCGAAGAAGATCCGCAACGCCTCCAAGGAGAAGATCCCGTTCGTGCTCATCGCCGGCGGCGAGGATACCGAGGCCGGCGCCGTCTCGTTCCGCTACCGCGACGGCAGCCAGGACAACGGCATCCCCGTTGACGAGGCGATCGAGCGCATCGTCTCGGCCGTACGAAGCCGGGAGGCCTAGCGTGGGCGGCGACGCCGGCGCGGGCCACGCCGGGGCGGACACGACCGACGCCGGCGCGACTGTAGCTGGCGCGGACACGACGGACGCCGGGGCGGACACGGCCGACGCCGACACGACGGACGCCGGGGCGGACACGACCGACGCCGACACGACCGACGACTTCGAGCTGGCCGGCGTCCCCGACTCCTTCCAGCGCCTCTGGACCCCCTACCGGATGGCGTACATCAAGGCGGGCCAGGACCAGGTCACGGGCGAGGACGACTGCCCGTTCTGCCGCGGACCGCAGCGCGAGGACGCGGAGTCGCTGATCGTCCACCGCGGCCGGACTGCCTTCGTGGTGCTCAATCTCTTCCCCTACAACTCGGGCCACCTGCTGGTCTGCCCGTACCGCCACGTGCCGAACTACACCGACATCACGGACGAGGAGACGGCGGAGATCGCCGCCCTGACCCAGCAGTCGATGCGCGTGCTCCGCCAGGTCGCCCGGCCCACCGGGTTCAACCTCGGCATGAACCAGGGGGTCTCCGGCGGCGCCGGGATCGCCGCCCACCTGCACCAGCACGTGGTCCCCCGGTGGGGCGGGGACGGCAACTTCTTCCCGATCATCGCCCAGACCAAGGCCATCCCGGCGACCCTCGGCGACGTCCGCGAAAGCCTGGCGGCCGCCTGGCCGGCCTGCTGAGCCATGCTCAACAGGTACGCCCGCGGGTTCTTCACGAGGCTCTTCACCCCCCTGGCCCGCTGGCTGGTGCGGCGTGGGGTGTCGCCCGACGCCGTCACCATCGTCGGCACGCTCGGCGCCGTCTTCGGCGCGCTGGTCTTCTATCCGCTGGGCGAGCTCCTCTGGGGCACCCTGTTCATCACGGCGTTCATCTTTTCCGACGTCGTGGACGGGATCATGGCGCGCTTGCCCGAGTCGGCGAGGCGCGGAGACGGCCGCTGGGGCAACTTCCTGGACTCCACCCTCGACCGTGCCGCCGACGGGGCGGTGTTCGCGGGCATCATGGTCTGGTTCTTCACCGGTGGGCAGAACGCGGCGATCGGCATCGCGGCAGGACTGTGCCTGCTCCTCGGCAGCCTGGTCTCCTACGCGCGCGCCAAGGCGGAGTCGCTGGGCTTCGAGGCGAACACGGGGATCGCCGAACGCGCCGAGCGGCTGGTCTTTTCGCTGACGTTCACCGGCCTGACCGGACTGGGCCTGAACGAGTGGGTGCTTTTCGCGGTCCTGGCCCTCCTCGCCCTGGCCAGCGCGGCCACCGTGGTCCAGCGCATCCTCCGGGTGCGGGCGCAGGCCCTCTAGCGCCGTAACGGGGCGACCGCCGGACGTGGGGGCGACCACGCCCGAGATAGGATGGAATGTAATCTCTCCAACCGTTGAAAGGACTCTTCGTGTCCAGCAATGAAAGCACCCCGGCGCAGCCCTCAGTCACGGGCAGCTCCCGGGTGAAGCGCGGCATGGCCGAGATGCTCAAGGGCGGCGTCATCATGGACGTCGTCACCGCCGAGCAGGCCCGCATCGCCGAAGACGCCGGTGCGGTCGCCGTGATGGCACTCGAACGCGTCCCCGCCGACATCCGCGCCCAGGGCGGTGTCTCCCGCATGTCCGATCCGGACATGATCGACTCGATCGTCGCGGCGGTCTCCATCCCCGTGATGGCCAAGGCGCGTATCGGCCACTTCGTCGAGGCCCGCGTCCTCGAGTCCCTGGGCGTCGACTACATCGACGAGTCCGAGGTCCTGACCCCGGCCGACTACGCGAACCACATCGACAAGTGGCAGTTCAAGGTCCCCTTCGTCTGCGGCGCGACCAACCTCGGCGAGGCGCTGCGGCGCATCAACGAGGGCGCGGCCATGATCCGCTCCAAGGGCGAGGCCGGTACCGGCGACGTCTCCAACGCCACCATGCACATGCGTCAGATCCGCGCCGAGATCTCCCGCCTGTCCTCCATGGCCCACGACGAGCTCTACGTCGCGGCCAAGGAGCTGCAGGCGCCGTACGAGCTCGTCAAGGAGATCGCCGAGACGGGCAAGCTCCCGGTCGTGCTCTTCACCGCCGGCGGCATCGCGACGCCGGCGGACGCGGCGATGATGATGCAGCTCGGCGCCGACGGCGTGTTCGTCGGCTCCGGCATCTTCAAGTCCGGCAACCCGGCCGAGCGCGCGGCGGCGATCGTCAAGGCGACCACCTTCCACGACGACTTCGACGTGGTCGCCCAGGTTTCGCGCGGACTGGGGGAGGCCATGGTCGGCATCAACGTCGACGAGCTTCCGCAGCCGCACCGACTGTCCGAGCGCGGCTGGTAGGCTCCCCGCACCATCGTTTCGGCCGAGGCCGGGCCGGGCGCCTTGCGCCCGGCCCGGCCTTCGCCGTTGCCGGTCCCGCCTTTGCCGCAGCCGGCCTGACGCGGCGTTCGCCGGATCCGGTGGCCCGGTTCCGCCGTCGCCGACGCGGCCCGACCGTCTAGCCGCGCGGCGGTGCCGGGGGACGCAGCAGAAGGTGCCGGCCGCGGCCGATGAGCCGCAGGCCGCAGGCGGCGAAGAACCCGCCCGCACCGGGGGAACAGCCCAGGACCAGCTCCGTCCGCTCGCCTCGCGCTCCCTCGTCGCGGGCGTCCTCCGCCGTCCCCTCGTCGCGGGCGTCCTCCGCCGCGTTCTCCGTCGTGGCCGGCGACGAGGCCAGCGCCGCGACGAGGGCGCGGCCGATGCCGTGTCCGCGCTCGGCGCCCGCGACGGCGAGGCCGTGGAGCGCCAGCCGGCCACCGGACGCGTGCTGGGCGAACCCGCGGCCCACGAGGACCCCGTCCGTGGTCCGCGCCGTCGCGTGGACCACCCGCCGCCCGGGTAGCCCGGCGACCTGCAGCTCCTCGGCGTCGGCGCCCGTGGCCTCGGGCACGGGATCGCCCACACGCACGCTGCCGTCCCACGGGTTCCGGCCGGCCTCGGGTTCTCCGGCGTGCCACAGGATCGGGGGCGCGTCGGTGAACCCGAATCCGCGCAGCGCGGAAGCGTCGGCGGCGGCGTTCATCCAGACGGAGACCTCCGTGGCGCCGAGCCGGTTCCCCTCGGCCAGCCCCGGGCGCAGTCCCGCCGCTTCGGGGCGGTCCGGGAAGAGCAGCATCAGGCGCCGGCGCGCCGGATGCCAGACCCAGCTGCAGCCGTGCGTCGTGAAGACGCGCCCCCCGGTCGCCTCGGCGACCGTTTCCTGCCATTCGCGGAACGCCGACTGCGCGCCGAGGATGGTGGCCACGGTCAGACGCCGAGGCCGCGGCGCGCCAGGAGCGGGCCAATCTCGGCGGGGCGGCCGCGGAAGTCCACATAGGATTCCAGCGGGTCCCGCGTGTTGCCGCGGGCCAGCAGGCCCTCCCGGAAGCGGTCGCCGTTCTCGCGGGTCAGCCCGCCGCGCTCCTTGAACCATTCGACGGTGTCGGCGTCGAGGATCTGGCTCCAGATGTACGAGTAGTAGCCCGCGGCGTATCCGCCGCCAAAGATGTGCTTGAAGTAGCCGGTGCGGTAGCGCGGCGGCACCGCCGCGGGGTCGAATCCGGCGCGGCGGAGCGCGGCGTCCTCGAAGTCCAGCGGGTCCGCGACGCGTTCCCCGGGTGCCAGCGAGTGCCAGGCGAGGTCCAGGACCGCCGCCGCCAGGTACTCCGTGGTCGCGAAGCCCTCGCCCCACAGCGCCGCGGCCTCGAGCCGATCCAGCGTGCCGTCCGGCAGCGGCTCCCCGGTGAGGTGGTGCCGGATGTAGCCCTCGGCGACCTCGGGCCACAGCGACCACATCTCGTTGACCTGCGAGGGGTACTCGACGAAGTCCCGGGGCACCGCGGTCCCGGCGAGCGAGGGGTACATCGCCGCGGAGAACAGCCCGTGCAGCGCGTGCCCGAATTCGTGGAACAGCGTCCGGAGCTCGTCCAGGCTGACCAGCGCCGGGCCGTCGGCGGCCGGCCGGGCGATGTTGAGGTTGTTGGTGACCACGGGGAGCTCCCCGAAAAGGCCGGCGCCCAGGCGGATGGAATTCATCCAGGCACCGCCCGTCTTGGTCGGGCGCGCGAAGTAGTCGCCGAGGAACAGCCCCAGCGCGGAGCCGTCCACGTCGGAGACCTCCCACACGCGCACGTCCGGGTGGTAGACCGGCAGGTCGTGCCGTTCGGCGAAGGTCACGCCGTAGAGCAGCGTGGCCGCGCGGAAGACCCCGTCCCTGACCACGCTCTCCAGCTCGAACCACGGCCGCAACGCCGCGGCGTCCACGTCGTAGCGCGTCCGCAGGACGGCGGCCGACGCGTGCGCCCAGTCCCACGGCTCAAGGCTCCGGCCGGCGGAATCCGCAAGGACCGCGGCCTCGCGCTCTGCGTTCGCGACGGCCGCTGGCACGAGTGCCGCAAGGCGGTCCATGACCGCGGTGAGGGACGGGGCGGTCTGGGCCTCCAGGGCGTACTCGGCGTGGTTCGCGTAGCCGAGCAGCCCCGCTCGGTCCGCGCGCAACCCGGCCATCTCCGCGGCCAGGTCCAGCGTCGGATGGTCGCCCCGGATGCCCCGGTTCACGGACGCCTCGAAGATCCGGCGCCGACTCTCGGTGAGTTCCAGCCGCTCGAGCACGGGCTGGGCCGTCGGTAGCCCCAGCGTGATGAGGTACCCGTCCGCGTGCCCGGCGTCCCGTGCCGCGGCGGCCGCGGAGTCGAGCTCGCCTTGTCCCAATCCACGGAGCTCCCCGGCCGTGGCGAAGTGGACGGCTGCGGCGTTCATGCCGGCGAGCAGCCGCCGTGAGTATTCCGTGGAAAGGTCGGA
Source organism: Arthrobacter halodurans (assembly GCF_041877255.1). Taxonomy (NCBI): domain Bacteria; kingdom Bacillati; phylum Actinomycetota; class Actinomycetes; order Micrococcales; family Micrococcaceae; genus Arthrobacter; species Arthrobacter halodurans. The sequence continues at coordinate 302,777 of NZ_JBHDLJ010000004.1, read as the reverse complement.
CAGTCGGCTGTTGAGCGCGCGGAGCGCCGCCTTGTCGGCGTCGCCCAGTTCCGCGCCGGCCTGGCGGAAGTCGCGCAGCGTCTCCTCGACGAGCCGGGCGTCCTCCCCGCCAAGCCGCGCCGCGTCGAGCGAGGAGAGCCGGGCGAACAGGGGGGCGTCCAGCCGGACCGCGTCCTCGTGCTCGGTGAGCACGGACTGGATGCGCGCGTGCGCGTCCTGGATCTCCGGGGTGCCGTGGGCCGCCCTCACGTTCCCGAAGGCCTGCAGCGCCCGGCGGAGCAGCTGGCCGCTGCGTTCGAAGGCGACGAAGGTGTTCCCGAACGACGGCGGCGAATCGTCGCGGGCGATGTCGGCGAGTTCGGCGAGTTGTTCCCGCGCGCCGGCCTCCACGGCCTCCACGTAGTGCTCCGGCCGGATCGCGTGGTAGTCGGGCAGGCCGAAGGGAAGTTCGCTCGCGCGCAGGAGGGGATTCGTCATGGTCTCACCTTGTCACAACGCCCGGCCGACACCCGTGACCCACGCGCCCGCGAGGGCGTGCACTCCCCGCCGGGGCGCACTCCCGCCCCGGCGGGGGCGCCACCCACCAGGACGGTGGGCGCCACCCCCGAGGTTGGCGGGTGGGCACCCCGGCGGCGGGCGCGGGGAACGGAGGGCAGCCGGCGAGGGTTTAGGCTGGAACGTCCCCACCACCATGGCCCGTCACGCGGGCCGACGCCCGGCGACGCCGGGAGAGAGCGACGTCGAGTGCCCAAGATCGGTGTCCTGGCCCTCCAGGGCGACTTCCGCGAACACGCCGCCGCCCTCGCCTCCGGAGGGGCGGAACCCGTCGTCGTGCGCCGGCCCGGCGAACTCGCCGGACTGGACGGACTGGTGATCCCCGGCGGCGAATCCACGGCGATCGACAAGCTCGCCCGCGCGTTCGGCGTGGCCGATCCGCTGCGCCGGATGATCCGCGAGGGCCTGCCCGTCTACGGATCCTGCGCCGGAATGATCCTCCTGGCCGACACCGTAGCCGACCCCGCGACGGACCGCGCGGGCAACCCCCAGCAGACCTTCGGGGGCATCGACATGGTGGTGCGGCGCAACGCCTTCGGGCGCCAGGTGGACTCCTTCGAGACGGACCTGGACTTCGCCGAGCTCGACCGCCTGCCCGGGGTGCCGGACGGCGGCCGGGCGGATCCCGTGCACGCGGTCTTCATCCGCGCCCCGTGGGTCGAGGGCGTCGGGCCAGGCGTCGAGGTGCTCGCCTCCGTCGAGGTGGCCGGCCGCACCGATCCCGGTGCCGGGCGCGGGGTCGCTAGAATTGTCGCAGTTCGTTCGGGAATGCTGCTGGCGACCTCCTTCCACCCGGAAGTGACGGGGGAGCGGCGCATCCACCAACTTTTCATCCAGATGATCAGAGGAGAAGCGTAAGCATGTCGGGCCACTCCAAATGGGCAACCACCAAGCACAAGAAGGCCGTCATCGACGGACGGCGGGCCAAGGCCTTCGCCAAGCTGATCAAGAACATCGAGGTCGCCGCCCGCGCGGGCGGCGCCGACCTGCAGGGCAATCCCGCGCTCGAGGTCGCCGTCGCCAAGGCGAAGAAGACGTCGGTCCCCAACGACAACATCGACCGCGCCGTCAAGCGCGGCGCCGGCCTGACCGGCGAGTCGGTCGACTACCAGGAGATCATCTACGAGGCCCGCGGACCGCAGGGCTCCGCCGTGCTGATCGAGTGCCTGACCGACAACAAGAACCGTGCCGCCTCCGAGGTCCGGCTGGCCGTGACCCGCAACGGCGGCACCATCGCCGACCCGGGGTCCGTCAGCTACCTGTTCGCCCGCAAGGGCGTGGTCGGCCTGCCGAAGAGGGAGCTCACCGAGGACGACCTGCTGATGGCGGTGCTGGACGCCGGCGCCGAGGAGGTCAAGGAGTCCGGCGAGTCCTTCGAGGTGCACTCCGAGCCCCAGGACCTGCGCGCCGTCGTGGCCGGCCTCGACGACGCGGGCATTGAGTACGAGACGGACGAGGTCGAGTTCGTCCCGTCGATGCAGGTGGACCTGGACGCGGACGCCGCGCGCAAGTTCCTCCGTCTGGTGGACGCCCTGGAGGACCTGGACGACGTCCAGAACGTGTACTCGAACGCGGACATCAGCGCCGAGGTCATGGCCGAGCTCGAGGAGGACTAGGACCCCGTGGCGCTGCGCGTCGTCGGTGTCGACCCGGGGCTGACCCGCTGCGGCCTGGCCGTCGTCGACGTCGAACCCAACCGGCGGGCGACCCTCGTGGACGTGACGGTCGTCGGCACGACGCCGGACCGCCCGCTCGACGAGCGGCTGCTGGCCATCGCCGAGGCGATCGACGCGTGGCTGGACCGCTTCACACCCGACGTGATGGCCGTGGAGCGCGTCTTCAGCCAGCTGAACGTCAGCACCGTGATGGGGACCGCCCAGGCCTCCGGCATCGTGATCGTGTCCGCGGCCCGGCGCGGGATCCCCGTGGCGCTGCACACCCCGACCGAGGTCAAGGCCGCGGTGACGGGCAGCGGCCAGGCGGACAAGGCCGCGGTCGGCAAGATGGTCGCCAAGATCCTGCGGCTCGACGAACCGCCGCGGCCCGCCGACGCGGCGGACGCGGCGGCGCTGGCCATCGCGCACGGTTGGCGCGGCGCGGCCCCGGGCTCGCAGGCCTCGGGCACCGTGAGCGCCGGGTCCAGCGGGCTCACGCCCGCCCAGCGGGCCTGGGCGGCCGCCGAGGCCGCGGCGCGGCGGCCGACCGCCCCGCGGCGGTGACGACCCGGCGTCCCCACGGCACCGACGTCGAACGCGCCGCGCCGTTGACGACCCGGGGGCGGGGCGGCGGGTAAGGTATTCGTAGATATGTTCGGACGTCCGCCTCGGGGCGCGGCCGGACCCCAACGACGCCGGAGGTTGGCAGCGCATGATCAGTTCCCTGAGCGGAGTGGTGCGGCACGTGGGGCTGGGCAGCGCCGTCGTGGACGTCTCCGGTTTCGGCATGCTCGTGCAGGCGACGCCGCAGACCCTCTCGAACCTCCACGTGGGGCGCGACGCCGTCGTGCACACCGCCATGGTGGTCCGCGAGGAGTCGATGACCCTGTTCGGTTTCGGGGACCCTGACGAGCGCGAGGTGTTCGAGACGCTGCTCTCCGTGGCCGGCATCGGGCCCCGGCTGGCCCTGGCGATCCTGGCGGTGCACACTCCCGAGGACGTCCGGGTCGCTGCGTCCTCCGGCGACGCCAAGGCCTTCACGCGCGTCCCCGGCGTCGGCCCCAAGGGCGCACAGCGGATCGTCCTCGAGCTGGCCGGCAAGCTGGTGCCGGCCGGGGAGGCAGGCCGTCCCGCCGCCCCTGCCGGCCCGGCCTGGAAGGCGCAGGTCCTGGAGGCGCTCACCGGCCTCGGGTGGTCGGAGAAGGACGCGGTGAAGGCCGTCGACTCCTCGGCCGAGGCCATGCCGGAGATCGTGGCCGGCGGGGACGTCGGGGAGATCCTGCGCGCGGTCCTGCGCGACCTCGGGCGCGGCGCCGCGCGGACGGGAAGGTAGGACCGCCCCATGGCCGACGACGACGAGCGCGTGACCGCCTCCGGCAGCGAGCCGGAAGAGCGCGCCATCGAGGCCGCCCTGCGGCCGAAGAACCTGCACGACTTTGTCGGCCAGCAGCGCGTCCGCGGACAGCTCTCCCTGGTCCTGGAGGCGGCGCGCATCCGCGAGCGGACGGCCGACCACGTGCTGCTCTCCGGGCCGCCGGGGCTGGGCAAGACGACCCTGGCCATGATCATCGCCGGCGAGATGAACGCGCCGCTGCGCATCAGCTCCGGCCCCGCTATCCAGCACGCGGGCGACCTGGCCGCGATCCTGTCCTCGCTGACGGAGGGCGAGGTCCTTTTCCTGGACGAGATCCACCGCATGAGCCGGCCCGCCGAGGAGATGCTCTACATGGCGATGGAGGACTTCCGGGTCGACATCGTCGTCGGCAAGGGGGCTGGCGCGACGGCGATCCCGCTGGCGCTGCCGCCGTTCACCCTCGTGGGGGCCACCACCCGCGCCGGTCTGCTGCCCGGGCCGCTGCGCGACCGCTTCGGCTTCACCGGCCATCTGGAGTTCTACTCGACGGACGAGCTGGAACTGGTGCTGCGTCGCTCGGCAATGCTCATGGACATGCGGGTCAGCTCCGCGGCCTTCGCCGAGATCGCGTCCCGCTCCCGCGGCACGCCCCGCATCTCCAACCGCCTGCTCCGGCGCGTGCGGGACTGGGCACTGGTCCACGGCACGGAACAGATCGACGCGCGGGCGGCCTCCGCCGCCCTCGACATGTACGAGGTCGATGCCCGCGGCCTGGATCGCCTGGACCGATCCGTCCTGCACGCGCTCTGCACGAAGTTCGGCGGGGGACCGGTGGGGCTGTCGACGCTGGCCATCGCCGTGGGGGAGGAGACCGAGACCGTGGAAACCGTCGCTGAGCCCTTCCTGGTCCGGGAGGGGCTGCTCGGCCGGACGCCGCGCGGCCGCATCGCCATGCCCGCCGCCTGGGAGCACCTGGGCCTCGCCATGCCCGCCGACGCCATCTTCGCCGGGCTGCCGTCGTCCGGGGATCCCGACTAGCTCCTCCGAAGGACCCACTGCCGCGGGCCCCCGTCTCTCACCTGCGGCGCGGCGCGCCGGCCGCGGGGTAGCGGCGGTCACAGGAGGCGCCGCGCCGGGCGATACAATGGTGTCTTGCCCTCCCTGCGCGCCCCGGCGCCGCCCGGGATGCCCCGAGAACAGAAACAGGTAACGACCCTTGACGACCATGCAACTGGCCCAGAACACCACCGAGCAGGCCGCACCGGCCTTCGACCCGATGACGCTGATCCTGCTGGCCGCGTTCGCGTTCCTCATCTTCATGATGTTCCGCGGCCGCAAGAAGGCCAAGAAGCAGCAGCAGGAGCTCCAGTCCGAGCTGCGCCCGGGAGCCGAGGTCATGACCCAGTTCGGCCTCTACGGCAAGGTCGTCTCGATCGACACCGACGAGAACAAGGTCGTCATCGAGCTCTCGCCCGGCAGCACGGCTACCGTCCACTCCCAGGCCGTCGCCCGCGTCGTGCCCGCGGCCGTCCCGGCCGACGACGCCGAGACGCCGTCCGTCGCCGCGCCGGTGGCGGAACCCACCGCGGCGACCGGCGCGGCCGGCGACGCGGTCCATGAGGAGACCCCCGAGGAGACCCTGCGTCGCCTCGACGGCGACGACCGCACCAAGGAATAGTCCGCGTCGGGCGCGCCCGCCGCAGGCGGCGCGCCCGGTCCGGCCCTCCGACGCCCGCGAGGCGCGTCTTGAGAAGAAAGACCCACGATGTCAACTAATGGCCCGATCAGGCACGCCCGGCGCGCCCTGCTGTGGCTCGGCGTGATCATGGTCGCCCTCAGTGCGCTTGTCGTCACCGGAGTCGCCACGGGGAACACCACCTGGGGGCCGAAGCTGGCCCTCGATCTCGAGGGCGGGACGCAGATGATCCTGGCCCCCGAGGTGGCGGGCGGCGCCGACGCCACCCAGGAGCAGCTCGACCAGGCGGTGGAGATCATCCGCCAACGCGTCGACGGTTCCGGCGTCTCGGAGGCGGAGATCACCACGCAGTCCGGGCGCAACGTCGTGGTCTCCATGCCCGGCACCCCGGACAGCAGGACCCGCGACCTGATCCAGGCCTCCGCGAACATGGAGTTCCGCCCGGTCATCGTCGCCGGGTCCTTCGGGGCCACGCCGGAGGAAAACCGGACGCCGCGGGACGAGCTCCCCGAGCCCACGGCCGAGCCGACGGACTTCTCCGACACCAACTGGGTCGACGCGGACCTCATGGCCGAGTTCGAGGCTTACGACTGCGAGGCGGAGCTGGCCGAACGGGGCGACTCGGTGAACGATCCCGAGCAGCCCATGATCGCCTGCGACCCCGGGACCTTCTCGAAGTACATCCTGGGACCGGTCGAGATCCCCGGCACCGACATCGCGGACGCGACCTTCGGGATGCAGCGCGGACAGCAGGGCTTCACCACGGGCCAGTGGGCCGTGAACCTGGAGTTCAACTCCGCCGGCGCCGCCAGGTTCAGCGACGTCACCCAGCGGCTCGTCACCATGGAGGGCGCGCAGAACCAGTTCGCGATTGTGCTCGACGGCCTGATCGTCTCCGCCCCGACCACGAACGCGGTCATCGCGGACGGCAAGGCCGAGATCTCCGGCTCCTTCACCGAGGAGTCCGCCAAGGCCCTGGCCGAGCAGCTGAAGTACGGTGCCCTGCCCATCAGCTTCGAGATCCAGAGCGAGCAGCAAATCTCCGCGACGCTCGGCGCCGACCAGCTCCGGATGGGACTCATCGCGGGACTCATCGGCCTGGGACTGGTCGGGTTGTACTCGTTCTTCCAGTACCGGATGCTCGGCCTGGTCACCATGGCTTCGCTCATCGTCGCCGGTGTGATGACCTACCTGGCGCTGGTGCTGCTGGGGTGGGCGCAGAACTACCGGCTCTCGCTCGCGGGCATCGCCGGCCTGATCGTGGCCATCGGCCTGACCGCCGACTCGTTCATCGTCTACTTCGAACGCGTCCGCGACGAGCTGCGCGACGGCCGCAGCCTGCCCTCCGCAGTCGAGACCGGATGGAAGCGCGCGAAGCGGACCATCATCGCCTCCAAGGCCGTCAACCTGCTCGCCGCCGTCGTCCTGTACCTGACGGCCGTCGGCAACGTGCGCGGCTTCGCGTTCACGCTCGGCCTGACGGCGGTCGCGGACCTCATCGTCGTCTTCCTCTTCACGCACCCCGTCCTCCAGTACCTCGCTCGGACCCGGTTCTTCGGCGAGGGACACCGCTGGTCCGGGCTGGACCCCTCCCTGCTCGGCGTGGAGCCGCTGTACCGCGGGGCCGGACAGGTCCGGCGCTACAAGGCCGACGCCGACACGGCCCGCACCAAGCGCAACGCCGGCTCCGCCCAGGAGGCCGAGCGGCGGCAGACCATCGCCGAGCGCCGCAAGGCGGCCGAGAACGTCCCGGCGGCGACCTCCTCGACGAAGGATTCCGACCATGGCTAATCTCGCAACGTGGGGCAACGAGCTCTACACCGGCAAGCGCTCCTACCCGTTTGTCTCCCACCGCCGGATCTGGTTCCTCCTCGCGGCCGCGCTGATCGCGCTCTCCGTCGTCGTCCCCGTCGTCAAGGGCGGGTTCAACCTGGGCATCGAATTCACCGGGGGTTCGGAGTTCACGGTCTCCGGCGTGCAGACCACGGACGTCGCGGTCGGCGAGGAGGCCGTCGTCGGCGTCGTCGCCGACCACGAGCCGACGGTGACGAACATCGCCCCGAACACCATGCGCATCCAGACGGAGCGCATGAGCGATGACGAGACGCTCGAGGTCGGCGCGTCCCTCGCCGCCGCCTACGGCGTCACACAGAACGAGGTCACCTCGACCTTCGTCGGGCCGTCCTGGGGACAGGACGTGTCGAAGCAGGCGCTCATCGGCCTGATCGTTTTCGTCGTGCTGGTGGCGCTGCTCATGGCTATCTACTTCCGGACCTGGAAAATGTCGCTGGCAGCGATCCTCGGCCTCTTCACGGTGGTGATCATCACCGCCGGCATCTACGCGCTCTCGGACTTCGAGGTGACGCCGTCGGCCATCATCGGGTTCCTCACGATCCTGAGCTACTCGCTCTACGACACGGTGGTCGTGTTCGACAAGATCAGGGAGAACACGGCGAACCTCTTCGACCAGTACCAGCGGACGTTCGAGGAGCAGGTCAACCTGGCCATCAACCAGACGCTCGTGCGCTCGATCAACACGTCCGTCGTGGCCGTGCTGCCGGTCGGCTCGATCCTGTTCATCGGGGCGTTCCTCCTCGGCGCCGGCACGCTGCGCGACCTCTCGTTGGCGCTCTTCGTGGGCATCATCGTGGGCACGCTGTGCACCATCTTCGTTCAGGCGCCGCTCTACGCGCTCTTGCGCGCCAAGGAGCCGGAGATCGTGCGCCACGACAAGCGCGTCATGGAACGCCGGGACGCCGCCGTCGCGGCCTAGGGCCGGCACGCCGGTCACGCGGACCTGCGGCCGGCACGGAGCCCAGCGGGGACGCAAGCCCACAGGGCGTGCGTCCCCGCCGTAGTTCGCCGACACGGCGCCCGCCCGCCACCGGGTGCTATAACCTTGATCTACCGTGATTTCATCTCCGGAAGCACCGGGGTGTCGGACGGCGAACAGCCCGTGCAGCGGAACCGCCTGCGGCACGATCGAGACCGAGAGGAGCCGCCTTGGCCGAACAGCCCGCATCCGCAGCTCCCGAGACTCCGCCCCCGGCCGCCGGGGCCGTTCCCGGGCGGCGCGAACGCACCATCACGCGACTCGCCCGGCTGGCCGGACGCAGCTCCTCGGGCCAGCCGCCCATTCTCGAGCCGCTGCTGCGCACGGTGCGCGCCAACAGCCCGCGGGAGCAGCTCGAACTGATCACGCGCGCCTACGCGGTGGCGGAGCGCTGCCACGAGGGTCAGAAGCGCAAGAGCGGGGACCCCTACATCACGCATCCGGTGGCCGTGGCGACCATCCTCGCGGAGATGGGCATGACCGGCACGACGCTCGCCGCGGCGCTGCTGCACGACACGGTGGAGGACACGGACTACTCCCTCGACGACCTGCGGCGCGACTTCGGCGCCGAGGTGGCCATGCTGGTGGACGGCGTGACCAAGCTGGACAAGGTCCAGTTCGGCGAGGCCGCGCAGGCGGAGACCGTCCGCAAGATGGTCGTGGCGATGGCCAAGGACATCCGCGTCCTGCTGATCAAGCTCGCCGACCGGTTGCACAACGCCCGGACCTGGCGCTACGTGTCCCAGGAATCGAGCGCCAAGAAGGCCCGGGAGACGCTGGAGATCTTCGCCCCGCTGGCCCACCGGCTCGGCATGAACACCGTGAAGTGGGAGCTCGAGGACCTGTCCTTCGCGGCGCTGCACCCGAAGGTGTACGAGGAGATCGTCCGGATGGTCGGCGACCGGACGCCCGAGCGCGAGAAGTACCTCGCCACCGTGCGCGCGCGGATCGCCGAGGACCTCAGCGAGTCCAAGATCAAGGCCACGATCACCGGGCGGCCCAAGCACTACTACTCCATCTACCAGAAGATGATTGTCCGCGGCAAGGAATTCGACGACATCCACGACCTCATGGGCGTCCGCGTCCTGGTCGACAGCGTGCGGGACTGCTACGCGACGCTCGGCGCCCTGCACGCGCGCTGGAACCCCCTTCCGGGGCGTTTCAAGGACTACATCGCGATGCCGAAGTTCAACATGTACCAATCGCTGCACACCACGGTGATCGGTCCGGGCGGCAAGCCCGTCGAGATCCAGATCCGCACGCACGACATGCACCGCCGGGCCGAGTACGGCGTGGCCGCGCACTGGAAGTACAAGAACCCCGGCAAGACCGAGGGCGCCGGCCCCGAGGGCTCGGACATGGGGTGGCTCCGGAGCCTGCTGGACTGGCAGCAGGAGACGCGCGACCCGGGCGAGTTCCTGGACTCGCTGCGTTTCGAGATCAACGCGGCCGAGGTCTTCGTTTTCACCCCCAAGGGCGAGGTCATGGCCCTTCCGGCCGGGTCGACGCCGGTGGACTTCGCGTACGCCGTGCACACGGAAGTCGGCCACCGCACCATCGGGGCACGCGTCAACGGCAAGCTCGTGCCCCTGAACAGCGAACTCCACCACGGCGACTGGGTGGAGATCTTCACGTCCAAGGCGGAGGGAGCCGGTCCGAGCCAGGACTGGCAGGGCTTCGTCAAGAGCGCACGGGCGCGCAACAAGATCCGCCAGTGGTTCACGAAGGAACGCCGCGAGGAGGCGATCGAGAAGGGCAAGGACCTCCTCACGAAGGCCCTGCGGAAGAACAATCTGCCGCTGCAGAAGCTGATGACGCACGACACGCTGACCGCCGTCGCGCACGAGTTGCGCCACCAGGACATCACCGCCCTCTACGCGGCCGTGGGCGACGGGCACACGTCCGCGCAGAACGTCATCGAGCACCTGACGGCGATGGTCGGACCGTCCCACGTGGACGAGGTCGACTTCGACGAGACGCCGTTGGTGCGGGACACCCAGCGCCACAAGACCGCGGACTCGGGAGTCATCGTCAAGGGCGCGGGCGAGGTGCTGGCCAAGCTGGCGCGCTGTTGCACGCCCGTCCCGCCCGACGAGATCCGCGGCTTCGTGACCCGGGGTTCCGGAGTGTCGGTGCACCGCGCGGATTGCACGAACCTGCACGCGCTGATGGACCAGCCCGAGCGCCTCGTCGACGTCGAATGGGCGCCCACGAAGTCCAGCGTCTTCCTAGTGGAGATCCAGGTGGAGGCCCTGGATCGGAAGTCGCTACTCTCGGACGTCACGCGGGTGTTGTCCGACAACCACGTCAACATCCTCGCCGCCAGCGTGACCACCACGCGCAACAGGGTGGCCATCTCCCGCTTCTCGTTCGAGATGGGGGACCCGAAGTACCTGCACCACGTCCTGAACGCCGTCCGGCGGATCGACGGCGTCTACGACGTCTACCGCACCACGTCCAACGCGGGCCAGCGCCGCAGCTAGCCAGCGGGCGCCCACCCGGCGCCGCAGCTGGACGGCCTGCGCCCAGCCAGCGCATCGCCCGTCCAGCGGCGGCCCGACTCGACGCCGCCTGCTAACCCGCGCCGGCCAACAGCTCCCGCACCAGACGCTGGGCCCTCTGGCGCCCCGGTCGCCGCGCCGTCTCCTCAACCAGCCGCAGCAGGTGGCCGGCCGTGCACCCCAGTCCCGGCGCGCCCACGAGGCGGGCCAAGGCCGGGCGCGCGTGCTCCTCGGCGCTGTGGAAGGCCACGTCGAGCGCGGTGCGCGCCGGGGAGGTGACCGGGACTCCGCCCAGCACGCGCCGGTCCGCCGGCAGCAGCCGCGCCTCGTTGAGCCGAACGGGGATCGGATCGCCGCCCAGCGTGGAGCGGTGGAACCGCGGGACCAGCACCTCCAGCTCCAGCGGCGCCGGGGCGCACCCGTAGATCCAGGCCGCCGTCAGCCGCCCCAGCGCTCCGCCGCGCAGCCGCGCTCCGGCCAGGGCGCCGGCCGCCGCCGACCGCAGTTCCGGCCCGTCGGCCGAGCCGGGCAGGACATACGCTCCCGGGAGAACCCGCCGCAGCACGCCGTCGGCCGCCATCGCCTGCAGCTCCACGGCCGTGTGGACGCCGCCGGCCGCGAGGATGCGCGGCGGGTCGGGACTTGCGGTGCCGGGATCGCTCATGGATCCACCCTGCCAAAGCGCGGCGGGACGCGACAGGGGGCTGGCACCGACTGTGGATATCGGTGTCCGCCCCCTGGGTGTGGGCCGCTGTGCGGCCCCGGGACTACTGGAAGTCCTGCGCGGACTTCCGGAGCGTCTCCAGCCACGCGCGGCGGGCCTCGAGTGCCTCCTCCGCCTCGCGGATCTTGCGGTCGTTGCCCTTGGCGCGGGCCTTCTCCAGATCGGACTCCAGCGCCTCGATGGTTTCCTCGAGCTGCGTCAGCATGCTGTTGCCGCGGGCCTTGGTCTCCGGGTTGGAGCGCTTCCACTGCTCGTCCTCGGCGGCCCGCACGGCGTCCTCGACCTGCCGCAGTCCGCCGTCCATGCGCTGCATCGCCGAACGCGGCACCTTGCCGGCAGCGTCCCAGCGGTCCCGGATGGACTCGAGGGCCTTCTTCGCGGCCGCCAGGTCCTTGATCGGGAGCAGTGCCTTGGCCTCTGCGAGGATCTGTTCCTTGGCCGCCAGATTGCCCTCGAACTCCTCGTCGAGCGCCTGGTTGGCCGACTGGCGGGCGTTGAAGAACACGTCCTGGGCCGCGCGGAACCGCGCCCAGAGTGCGTCGTCGTCCTTGCGCGAGGCCCGCTTGGAGGCCTTCCACTCGTCCATGAGATGGCGGTACTCGGCGGCCGTCGAACCCCAGTCGGTGGAGGTGGCGAGCTCCTCGGCCCGGGCGATCAGGGCCTCCTTTGTCGCCTTCGCCTCGGCGTTCTCCGCATCGAGCTGGGAGAAGAACGCGCGGCGGTGGCGGTCGAACGTGGTGCGGGCTCCGCGGAAGCGCTTCCAGAGCGCGTCCTCGGTCGCCCGGCCCAGCCGGGCACCGCCCTTCTGCGCCGTCTTCCACTGCTCGAAGAGTTCGTTCATCCGGTTGCTGCCGTGCTTCCACTGGACGGTGGAGGGGTCACGAGCGGCCAGTTCCTCGGCCTCGGCGACGATCGCCTCGCGGGCGGCGAGCTCCTCGGCGCGGTGCGCCTCCTGTGCCCGTCGCTCGGCCTTGTGCAGCTCCGCGACCTCACCGCGGACGACCTCGATGCGGGCCTCCAGGGCCCTGAGGTCGCCGACCATGCCGCGCGCGGCCACGGTCTCGGCGAGGTGGTCCAGCGTCTTGGACATGTCGGTGGTCGGCGCCTTGGCAGCGACGCGCTGCTCGAGCAGCAGCAGCTGGCTCACGACGTCGTCGTGCTTGCGCACGAAGTAGGCCAAGGCCTCCTGCTCCGTCGCGTCGGGGTACTGGCCGACCGGGTGCTCTTCGCCGTCGATGACGACGAAGACGTGGCCGTCCTCGGCGACGCGCGCGAACTTGGCGGCCTCGTCGAGCGGCGTGCTGTACGACGGCGGCGCCTGCACTGCCGGCGAGGAGGCCTTGGGCGCGCGGGTCTTCAGCGCCGACGGCGACGGGACGGACCCGCCGGGGCGGGGTCCCGCGGCCGGCTTCGGCGAGGGCGTCGGCCGGGCGGCCGGCGCGGGTGCCTCTTCGGCGGCGGGTTCCTCGGCGGCGGGTGCCTGTTCGGCGGCGGGTTCCTCGGCGGCGGGTGCCTGTTCGGCGGCGGGTTCCTCGGCGGCGGGTGCCTGTTCGGCGGCGGGTTCCTCGGCGGCGGGTGCCTGTTCGGCGGCGGGTTCCTCGGCTGCGGCCCGCTTCCCGTCCCGCCCGGTGGCATCGCCAGCCTCGCCGTCCGCGGGGGATTCGGCCTCCGCGGTGGAGTCGCCCACGACCGCGTTCGGGGTGTCCTCGACGAGGATCCCCTCCGCGGACTCGGTGGCGGACTGGTTGTGGTCGTCGGATTGCTGACTGATGGTCACCGCTGGAACTCTTTCGCTCGGATCCGTCCAGGAATTCCTCCCGGACACATGTTTCTCCCGTCACTTTACCGAGTCCCCACCGCCGCAGGTAGTTGGAGACCCGGCCGGTCGCGGTCCCGCGGGGCGGACACCTAGAATGGGGCAGTCGCCGCGGCGGCCTTCCGGACCGCCCTGGCGGCCTCCGTGCCGCCGCCCACACCCGCCCACCCAAGGAGTTATCGACCCATGGCACGCAAGGCCTCACTGTCCGGCTTTCCCGAATGGCTCCCGAACGAACGGCTCGTGGAACTGCACATCCTGGACACGCTGCGGAGGACCTTCGAGCTCCACGGGTTCGGCAACATCGAGACCCGTGCGGTCGAGACCGTCGGTCAGCTGCTGCGCAAGGGCGAGATCGACAAGGAGGTCTACGGCCTGAGCCGGCTTCAGGGCGAGGACGCCGAGCGGCCCGGGGCGGACCCGCACGGCCTGGCCCTGCACTTCGACCTCACCGTCCCGTTCGCGCGCTACGTCGTCGAGAACGCCGGCCACCTGGCGTTTCCCTTCCGCCGCTACCAGATACAGAAGGTCTGGCGCGGCGAGCGGCCCCAGGACGGCCGCTTCCGTGAATTCACGCAGGCCGACATCGACGTCGTCGGCGACGGCGAGCTGCCGTTCCGCTACGACGTGGAGCTGGCGCTGGTGATCGCCGAGGCCCTCGCCGCGCTGCCCATCGGCGACTTCAAGGTGCGCGTGAACAACCGGAAACTCGCCGAGGGCTTCTACCTTGGTCTGGGGCTCCAGGACACGGCCGGGGTGCTGCGCAGTATCGACAAGCTGGACAAGATCGGTCCCGCCAAGGTCGCCGCGCTGCTGCGCGACGAGCTGGGAGCCACCGAGGATCAGGCCGCGGCGGCGCTCGCGCTGGCCGCCATCCGCACCGAGGACACGTCGTTCGTGGAGCGGGTCCGCTCCCTCGGCGTCAGCCACCCGCTGCTGGAGCAGGGGCTCGACGAACTGGCCCAGGTCGTCGCCGCGGCCGCCGAGCGCGCGCCGGGCCGGGTGGTCGCCGACCTGAGCATCGCGCGGGGGCTCGACTACTACACCGGGACCGTCTACGAGACGGTCCTGGTCGGCCACGAGCAACTCGGATCCATCTGCTCCGGGGGTCGCTACGAATCGCTGGCCACCAAGGGCAACCGCACGTTCCCGGGCGTCGGCCTCTCGATCGGCGTCAGCCGACTCGTCTCCCGGCTGCTCGCGGAGGGCACCGCCGTCGCCACCCGCGACGTCCCCACGGCCGTCCTGGTCACCCTGGCCGACGACCGGTCCTGGTCAGCGGCGCAGGACGTCGCCGGCCTGCTGCGCGGCCGCGGCATCGCCGTCGAGGTCGCCGCCAAGGCGGAGAAGTTCGGTAAGCAGATCAAGTACGCGGACCGCCGCGGCATCCCGTTCGTCTGGTTCACGGCGCCCGACGGTTCCCACGAGGTCAAGGACATCCGCAGCGGCGAACAGGTGTCCGCGGATCCCGCCTCCTGGGCCCCGCCCGCCGAGGACCTCGTCCCGCGCGTGGTCGCCGGGTCCTAGCGCTCGGCCCGTCCGCTCCGCAGGGAACGGTTCGTCCGGTCCGCGGGAGGCGGTTTCCCCGGCGCGGCTAGCGGCGGCGCGTGACGAGCGCGCGCCCCGCACAGCCGGCGGCGAAGACCGCGAGCATCGCCACGACGCTGCGCCAGGGCAGTGTCAGCGCCAGCAGCAGGCAGGCCGCGCCGCCGGCGGCATTGAGCCAGCGGGGGGAGTACCAGGGCCGCGAGCCCAGGGTCAGCGCCGAGGCGTTGGCGACCGCGTAGTAGACCAGCACGCCGAAGCTCGAGAACCCGATGATCGTGGTGACGTCGCTCGTGACCAACAGCACCGAGACCGCCGCCGCCACGGCGACCTCCGCGACCCACGGGACATGGTGCCGCCGCCCCACCCGTGCCAGGACCGCGGGGAGGTCGCCCTCCCGCGCCATGGCCAGGGCCGTGCGGGAGATGCCGGCCACGAGCGCCAACAGGGCGCCGAGTGCCGCCAGCGCCGCCCCGGCCGCCGCCACCCACGCCGGCGCGCCGAGCAGCACGACGGCGTCGCGCACCGGAGCCGCGGCCGCGGCCAGGCCGCCCAGGCCGAGCAGGCGCACGAGTCCCCAGGCCAGCCCGGCGTAGAGGACCAGCGTGACGCCGAGCGCGGCCACGATCGCGAGCGGAACGGTCCGTTCGGGATCCCTCACCTCTTCTCCCAGCGTGGCGATGCGCGCATAGCCGGCGAAGGCGAAGAAGAGCAGCGCTGCCGCCTGAGGCACCGACCACGGAGCCGGCGGATCGATGGGCTGGGCGGCGGTCGCCGAGGCCGAGGCGAGGGCGCCGACGACCACGAAAACCAGCAGCCCGACGACGGGGGCCACGAGGATCCGCGCCGCCGCGGCCGTGCGCGTGATGCCGAGGAGATTCACCGCCGCCACCGCCGCGACCGCGCCCACGGCCAGAGCCGTGGCGTGGCCGGGGGCCGCGTACAGCCCGACGGTGTAGGCCATGGCGGCGCAGGATGCCGTCTTGCCCGTGACGAAGCCCCACCCGGCGATGAAGCCCGGCCACGGGCCCAGCTGCCGGCGGCCGTAGAGGTACGCGCCGCCGCTGGAGGTGTGGACCGTGGCCAGGGCCGCCACGGCCAGCGCGTTGGCCACCGCCACGAGAGCCGCGGCCAGCAGCGCCAGCCAGAGCAGTTCGCCGGCGCGGGAGGCGGCCGGGGACAGCACGACGAACACGCCCGCCCCCACCATGGATCCCACGCCGAGCGTCGTCGCGTCCCAGGCGCCGAGGGTCCGCTTCAGGGGCGGGGTTGCAGGCACTGGATCCTCCCGTGGTGTCCACGCCCGCCGCACGGGCTTGATTCCGGCGGCCGTCGGGCGACCGGTAAACTCGTTCGAGATCGATCTAAACACACAGCGCCACGCCCCGCCCCGCGCCGGGCGCGGACGCTTCCCCCTCCGAAAGGACCGCAGTGCTGCGCACTCACGACCTGGGCACCCTCAGGGCCGAGCACATTGGACAGACCGTCACCCTCGCAGGCTGGGTCGCCCGCCGCCGCGACCACGGAGGCGTCGCGTTCCTGGACCTCCGCGACGCCTCGGGCGTGGCGCAGATCGTCGTGCGCGACGAGGCGGACTTCCACCACCTGCGCAACGAGTTCGTCCTGCAGGTCAGCGGGACCGTGGAGCGCCGCCCGGAGGGCAACGAGAACCCGGCGCTGTCCACGGGCGAGGTGGAGATCATCGCCGAGACCGTCACCGTGCTCAACGCGGCCGCGCCGCTGCCGTTCCAGATCGACGAGCACGTCGAGGTCGGCGAGGAGGCGCGCCTGCGCCACCGCTACCTGGACCTGCGCCGCCCGGCGCCCAGCGCCAACATCCGCCTGCGCTCCGAGGCCAACCGCGTCGCGCGCGAACTGCTGCACCGCGAGGGGTACATCGAGATCGAGACGCCGACGCTGACGCGTTCGACCCCGGAGGGAGCCCGCGACTTCCTGGTGCCCGCGCGCCTGGCCCCCGGCTCCTGGTACGCCCTGCCGCAGTCGCCGCAGCTGTTCAAGCAGCTGCTGCAGGTGGGCGGCTTCGAGAAGTACTACCAGATCGCCCGCTGCTACCGCGACGAGGACTTCCGCGCGGACCGCCAGCCGGAGTTCACCCAGCTGGACATCGAGGCGTCGTTCGTCGAGCAGGACGACGTGATCGCGCTGGGCGAGAACATCGTCAAGGCGCTGTGGCAGCTGATCGACGTCGAGATCCCGACGCCCATCCAGCGCATCACCTACCGCGACGCCATGGCCCGCTACGGGTCGGACAAGCCCGACCTGCGCTTCGGACTGGAGCTGACCGAGCTGACGGAGTTCTTCAAGGACACGACGTTCCGCGTGTTCCAGTCCGCCTACGTGGGCGCCGTGGTGATGCCCGACGGCGCATCCCAGCCGCGCCGCACGCTCGACGCGTGGCAGGAGTTCGCCAAGCAGCGCGGCGCGAAGGGCCTGGCCTACGTGCTCGTCCAGGAGGACGGCTCGCTGACCGGACCGGTCGCGAAGAACCTCTCCGACACCGAGCGGGAGAACCTCGCCGCGGCCGTCGGCGCGAACCCCGGCGACTGCATCTTCTTCGCGGCCGGCGCGCGCAACGAGTCGCGGGCCATCCTCGGCGCCGTCCGCGTCGAAATCGGCCACCGCACCGGCCTCATCAAGGACGGCGACTGGGCCTTCGTCTGGGTCGTCGACGCACCGTTGTTCGAGGCCGCGTCCGACGCGGTCGCGTCCGGCGACGTCGCGGTCGGCTCCGGCCAGTGGACCGCCGTGCACCACGCGTTCACGTCCCCGAAGCCGGAGTTCATGGACACGTTCGACACCGACCCGGAGAACGCGCTGGCGTACGCCTACGACATCGTCTGCAACGGCAACGAGATCGGTGGCGGTTCCATCCGTATCCACCAGGGCGACGTCCAGGAGCGCGTGTTCCGGATGATGGGCATCGACGCCGAGGCGGCGCAGGAGAAGTTCGGCTTCCTGCTCGAGGGCTTCAAGTACGGGGCGCCGCCGCACGGCGGAATCGCCTTCGGCTGGGACCGCGTGGTGCAGCTGATGACGGGCTCCGACTCGATCCGCGACGTCATCGCGTTCCCGAAGACCGGTGGCGGATTCGACCCGCTGACGGCTGCGCCGGCGCCGATCACCGCGCAGCAGCGCAAGGAGGCCGGCGTCGACTCGAAGCCCGAGGCGAAGCGGGACGGGGCGAAGCGGGACGGGGCCGCGTCCGACGCGGCGTCCGACGCGGCGTCCGACGCCTCCACGTCCGCCGCGAAGCAGGGGGCCGCGGCCGCCAAGTAGCCGGCCGGGCCGCGCACGCCGTGGCCGGCACCCCGTTCCGGTCCGCCCGCCGGGTCGGTCCCCATTGCACCGCTCGTTCCATCAGTACGACGCCGGGGCGCGCACCACGCGGTGCGCGCCCCGGCGTCGTCGTAGGTGGGGGTTGCGGCGCGGGTGGCACACTGTCCGGATGGAAGACCGCACGTCGGTGGCCGCCGTTGCCGCCGCCTACCACCGCTACCACCTCCTCGCCTTCTCCGACGTGCGCGCCGAGAGGCTGGCGTCGGACGGGCTGCTCTGGTCCGCGGACCGGATCGCGGAGGTCCTCTGGCACGAACCCGACCTGGAGGTGGTGCTGGATCTCCTGGACGCCCTGGTGCACCACAGCGACGACGCCGGATTCCTCGGCTTCGTCGGCGCCGGACCCCTGGAGGACGCGCTGGGCCGGCGCGCGGACGCCGCGGAGGCCTTCGACGCCCGCTGCGCCGCGGATCCGGTCTGGCGCCAGGCCGCGGCCAGCGTCTGGGTTCGCGAGGACGTCTGGCTCGGACTGCCCGCACTGCTGGCCGGGATCGTGACCAACATCGACCGCGAGGACGGCGGCATCCCGGGAACGCGCCCTCCCGCCGGGCTGCAGGTCCCCCGGAAGCCCCGGCGCAGGCGCGGCAAGCCCCGCTGGGAGGACCGCGCTGCCGGGCAGCCGGAACACGAGGAGCCCGGTCCATGGGCCCCGGACCTCTAGCGCCCCGGAACTTGAGGGCTCCGGAACTTGAGGGCCCCGGGACACGCGCTACGGCAGGTCCGAGGTGTCCACGATCAGGGTGAACGGCCCGCTGTTGACGAGCGAGACCTCCATCGCCTCGCCGAACGCGCCGGTCTCGACGGCCGCGCCGAGCGTCCGCAGGCACCGGACGAACTCCTCGTACAGCGGCTCGGAGAGGTCGCGGCCGGCGGCCGCGGTCCACGAGGGACGGCGGCCCTTGCGCACGTCGCCGTAGAGCGTGAACTGGGAGACCACCAGCAACGGCGCCCCGGCCGCATGGCAGGATTGCTCGTCCGCGAGCATCCGGAGGTGCCAGATCTTCTCGGCCAGCTTCGCGGCCTCGCCCGGCCCGTCGTCCCGATGGACGCCGAGCAGGACAAGCAGTCCCGGCCCGTCGATCCGCCCGACGATCCGCCCGTCCACGGACACGGATGCCCTCGACACCCGCTGTGCCACCGCCTTCATCCCCGACTCCCCGCTTCCCGCCGCACCGGACCCCGGGCGGACGGATCGAGTGTATGCGACGTCCCGTTCGCGGGCGCGAAGGCGCGTGATGCCGCGGCGGACGGTAGGTTGGGTGGCGTGAGTGATCTGTTCAGCCTGGACGACAACGACGACGAGGAGCGGCCCGGCGACGGCCCGGCCGACCCCGGCGCCGGCCGCCGCCCGCGGGCCCCGCTGGCCGTGCGCATGCGGCCGCGGTCGCTGGACGAGATCGTCGGCCAGTCCCACCTGCTCAGGCCCGGGTCGCCCCTGCACCAGCTGGCCGGGGCCGCCACCACCGGCCCCGCGGGGCTCTCGAGCCTCATCCTCTGGGGTCCGCCGGGCACCGGCAAGACCACGCTGGCGCACGTGATCGCGCGCGGGCCCGGGCGGAAGTTCGTGGAGCTCTCGGCGATCACGGCGGGCGTCAAGGACGTGCGACGGGTGATGGACCAGGCGCTGTCGGACCGGGACCTGCGCGGCACCACCACCGTGCTTTTCCTCGACGAGATCCACCGGTTCAACAAGGCCCAGCAGGACGCGCTGCTGCCCGGCGTGGAGAACCGCTGGGTGGTCCTCGTCGCCGCGACCACCGAGAACCCCTCGTTCTCGGTCGTCGCGCCCCTGCTGTCCCGGTCGCTGCTGCTCACGCTGAAGCCCCTGGAGGAGGGGGACATCCGCGCCCTCGTGCTCCGGGCCGTCGACGACGAGCGCGGGCTCGCCAGCACCGTGCGCCTCGAGGAGGACGCGCTGGACCACCTGGTGAAACTCTCCGGCGGGGACGCCCGCCGGTCGCTGACCGCGCTGGAGGCCGCGGCCGGCGTCGCCTGGGGCGAGGCCGACGCGGGCGAGGGCACCATCACGGTCACCACCGCGCACGCGGAGCGGGCCATGGACGCCGCCGTCCAGCGCTACGACCGCGCCGGGGACCAGCACTACGACGTCATCAGCGCGTTCATCAAGTCCATCCGGGGATCCGACGTCGACGCAGCGCTGCACTACCTGGCCAAGATGCTCGAGGCGGGGGAGGACCCGCGGTTCATCGCCCGGCGGCTGATGATCAGCGCGTCCGAGGACATCGGCATGGCGGACCCCACGGCGCTGCAGACGGCGGTGGCGGCCGCGCAGGCCGTCCAGCTCATCGGGATGCCGGAGGGCCGCATCATCCTCGGCCACGCGGTGGTCCACCTGGCCACCGCCCCGAAGTCCAACGCCGCGTACAACGGCATCAACGCCGCCGTGGCCGACGTCCGCGCGGGACGCGGGCAGGGCATCCCCGCGCATCTGCGGGACGCGCACTACCCGGGCGCCGGGCAACTGGGCCACGGGAAGGGCTACGTCTACTCGCACGACGAGCCGCACGGGATCGCGCGCCAGCAGTACGTCCCCGACGACCTCGTGGGGCGGGACTACTACACCCCGACCGCCAACGGGGCCGAGCGCGGCATCGGGGAGCGGCTCGCACGGATCCGGCGGATCGTCCGCGGCAAGTAGCCGGTGGTAGGCTAGACCCTTGGCTGGCAAGCCGTTCCCCTCTGGTGCCCTCGGGCCCGGCGTTCCGACGCGTGGGGTTCGCGCTGCAGGACACGGGGAAGCGACTTCCCCCCACTCTCCATCATGGAGGCCAGGCTCATACAGTCGCCGACAGAAAAGAAGGACACCAGTGGCTAACAACACCCGTGCCCGCCGCAAGGTCCGCATCTCGCGTGCCCTCGGCATCGCCTTGACCCCCAAGGCCGAAAAGTACATGGAACGCCGTCCGTATGGCCCCGGCCAGCACGGACGCGCCCGCAAGAAGCAGGACAGCGACTACGCGGTGCGTCTGCGCGAAAAGCAGCGTCTGCGCGCACAGTACGGCATCCGCGAGGCCCAGATGGCCCGCGCCTTCGAGGAAGCCAAGCGCACCCCCGGCCTGACCGGCGAGAACCTCGTCGAGCTGCTGGAAATGCGTCTGGACGCCCTGGTGCTGCGTGCCGGCTTCGCCCGCACCATCTCCCAGGCCCGCCAGCTCGTGGTGCACCGCCACATCGTCGTCGACGGCCAGCGCGTCGACCGCCCGTCGTTCCGCGTGGCCGAGGGCCAGCTGATCCACGTGCACGAGCGCTCCGAGACCATGGTGCCCTTCCAGGTCGCCGCGGCCGGCGCCCACCGCGACGTCCTCCCGGCCGTCCCGGGCTACCTCGATGTCACGCTCGAGAAGCTGCAGGCCCGCCTCGTGCGCCGCCCGAAGCGCTCGGAGGTCCCCGTGACCTGCGAAGAGAACCTCGTCGTCGAGTACTACGCCCGCTAGTCCCGGCCACCCCCGGGTCGGCGTAGAACCGATCACCACCAGAGAGCCCGCGGCCCGTGGCCGCGGGCTCTCTGGTACCCGCCGCCGTTCGGTAGGGTGGGTAACCGACAATGGCACCGATTCGAGGAGCAGCACATATGACCGGGTCCGACATCGCCGGCCTCATCGCCGCAGGCGTGTTCGCAGTGCTGGTGGCACTGCTCGCCATTCCCGTCTGGAAGCTCGGAAAGGTCTTCGACGAGCTCCGCCATGCCGTCCGCGAGATCTCCGACGGCACCAGCCCGCTGCTGGACGAGGTGACCACCACCGTCGCCACCACCAACGAGCAGCTGCGCAAGGTGGACGGCATCACCAACAACGTCTCGGACGCGTCGGCGAACATCACCGCGCTGTCCTCCCTGGCGGCGTCGGTCCTCGGCTCGCCCCTCATCAAGGTCGCCGCCTTCAGCCACGGCGTCCGCGCCGCCCTCAACGCACGGACGGACGGCAAGGGCCGCCGCAGCCGCTAGAAAGGCCGAATCACCATGGTAAAGAAGATATTCTGGGTTGGCATCGGCATCGGCATCGGTGCGCTGGCCGTGCGCAAGCTCGGCGAGGTCCGCAACGCGGCGAGCACGGACGGCCTGAACCGCGCCGTGGCCCGCATCGTCGACGGCCTGGCGGACACGGCGGACGCCTTCCGCGAGGGCATGACCGGCCGCGAGGTCGAGTTGCGCGCGGCCTTGGGACTCTCCGATGCCGGGCAGGACACGGCCCACGCGCCGACGCACCGCCGCTAGGGCCCCGCCGGGGACCCGCGCACACACTCAACGCAGCCGCTCGAAGGGATCACGGAACACATGAAATCGCAGGACATCGCCCGCCGGTGGATTGACTTCTTCGTCGCGAAGGACCACACCGCCGTGCCCAGCGCCTCGCTGATTTCCAGCGACCCCTCGCTGCTGTTCACCGTGGCCGGCATGGTGCCGTTCATCCCGTACCTCACCGACCGCGAGAAGGCTCCCTACCAGCGGGCGGCCAGCATCCAGAAGTGCATCCGCACGGGTGACATCGACGAGGTCGGCAAGACCGTGCGCCACGGCACCTTCTTCCAGATGTGCGGCAACTTCTCCTTCGGGGACTACTTCAAGGAAGGCGCCATCGCCTACGCTTGGGAGCTGCTCACCACCCCGGTCTCTGACGGCGGCTTCGGACTGCCCGCCGAGCGCCTGTGGGTCACCGTCTACCACGAGGACGAGGAGGCCCTGGCGATCTGGCGCGACCGGATCGGCGTGCCCCCCGAGCGCATCCAAAAGCTCGGCAAGAAGGACAACTACTGGTCCACCGGACAACCCGGCCCCGCCGGCCCGTGCTCGGAGATCTTCTACGACCGCGGGCCCGAGTACGGCATCGAGGGCGGGCCGGAGGCCGACGACACGCGCTACATCGAGATCTGGAACCTGGTCTTCATGCAGTACCAGCGCGGCGAGGGCACGGGCAAGGACGACTTCGAGATCCTCGGCGAGCTGCCCAAGAAGAACATCGACACCGGTCTGGGCCTCGAGCGCCTCGCGATGATCCTGCAGGGCGTCGAGAACATGTACGAGACGGACCAGGTCCGCCCCGTCCTGGACCGGGCCGCCGCGCTGTCCGGGCGCGAGTACACCAGCACCGAGGATCCGCGGGATCCGCACCACGTGGACGACGTGCGCCTGCGCGTCGTGGCCGACCACGTCCGGTCCGCCCTCATGCTCATCTCCGACGGCGTGACGCCCTCCAACGAGGGACGCGGGTACGTGCTCCGCCGGCTCATCCGCCGCGCCGTGCGCGCCATGCGCCTGCTCGGCGTCGACACCGCCGTGCTCCCCGAGCTGCTGCCGGTCTCGCGCGACGCCATGAAGGGCGTCTACCCCGAGGTGGAAACCGACTTCGGGCGCATCTCGCGCATCGCCTACGCGGAGGAGCGCGCCTTCCTCCGGACCATCACCAGCGGCACCGCCCGCCTGGACGAGGCCGTCGCGAGCTCCCGCGCCGCCGGCCGGGCGCTCTCCGGCGAAGACGCCTTCACCCTGCACGACACCTACGGCTTCCCGATCGACCTGACGCTGGAGATCGCCGGCGAGGCCGGCCTGGCGGTGGACGAGGAGCGCTTCCGCTCCCTGATGCTCGAGCAGCGCCAGCGCGCGCAGCAGGACGCGCGGCAGAAGAAGGCCGGCCACGCCGACCTGACCGTCTTCGGGCAGCTCAACGCCGCGGGGTCCACCGTGTTCACGGGCTACGACGAGCTCACCACCGAGTCCAGCGTCCGCGGGATCGTCCGCGGCGGCGAGCTGGTCCCGTTCGCCGCCCAGGGCGAGGAGATCGACCTGGTGCTGGAGGCGACCCCGTTCTACGCCGAGGCGGGCGGCCAGGCCGCCGACGTCGGACTGATCACCGGCGACGGCTTCGTCGTGGAGGTGCTCGACGTGCAGGCACCGGTCAAGGGGCTGAGCGTGCACCGCGCGGTCGTCCGCGAGGGCGAGCTGCCGCAGGAGGCGCGCGTCCTCGCCGAGGTGGACCGCCAGCGGCGGCACTCGGGGGAGCAGGCCCACTCGGGAACGCACATCATCCACGCGGCCCTCCACCAGATCCTCGGGCCGGACGCCCTGCAGAGCGGCTCGTTCAACAAGGCCGGCTACCTGCGCTTCGACTTCAGCTGGGGCGAGGGCCTCAGCGGAGCCGCGCGCAGCGAGGTCGAGGAGGTCGCCAACCTGGCGATCCGCAACGACTTCGGCGTGCAGACGCGCACCATGGCCCTGGACGACGCGAAGGCGCTCGGCGCCACGAGCCTCTTCGGGGAGAAGTACGGCAACAGCGTGCGCGTCGTGGAGATCGACGGCGCCTGGTCGCGCGAGCTGTGCGGCGGCACCCACGTGGGATCGACCGCCCAGATCGGCACGCTGACCCTGCTGGGCGAGCAGTCCGTCGGCTCGGGCAACCGCCGCGTGGAGGCCCTCGTCGGCATGGAGGCCTTCCGCCACGGCGCCGCGGAGCGCGCCCTCGTCAGCGAGCTGACCGAGATGTTCCGCGTGCCCTCCAACCAGCTGTCCGAACGGATCCAGTCCACCGTCGCGCGGCTCCGCGCCGCGGAGAAGGAGCTGGAGAAGCTCCGCCGCGACCAGCTCGCGGCCCGCGCCGGGGAGCTGGTGGCGCAGGCCACGGACGTCTCCGGGATCCGTGTCCTGGCGCACGACGCCGGCGCCGTCGGCTCGGCCGACGACCTCCGCGGGCTCGCGCTGGACCTGCGCGGACGCCTCGGCACCGGGGCGGCCGCGGTCGCGGTCACGGGCGTCGCCAACGCGCGCCCGCTCGTGCTCGTCGCCACCAACGAGGCCGCGCGCGCGGCCGGCGTCAAGGCCGGGGCGCTCGTGCGCACGGCGGCCGGCATCCTCGGTGGCGGAGGCGGCGGCAAGGACGACGTCGCCCAGGGCGGCGGCCAGGACGCGACCAAAACGGCCGAGGCACTGTCCGCCGTCGTCCGGCAGATCGCGGAGAGGGCCTGATCGAGATGGCGGGCGACGACTTCCGGCGCGGTGTGCGGTTGGGGGTCGACGTCGGCCTCGTCCGGGTCGGGGTCGCCGTGTGCGACCCCGACGGGATGCTCGCCACGCCGCTGCGCACGCTGAAGCGCGACGCGAAGAAGAACCACGACCTGCGCCTGCTCGCGGACCTCGCGGTGGAGCGCGAGGCCATCCAGGTCTACGTGGGTCTGCCCCGTTCGCTCGGCGGCGGCGAGACGGCGTCCACGCGCATGGCGCGGGACTACGCACAGTCCCTCGCCGAGCGGCTGCGGTCCGCGGGCTCCGGGGCCACCGTTTGGCTCGTGGACGAGCGCCTGACGACCGTGTCGGCGCACCGCTCGCTGCGCGAGGCGGGGCTCGACGGCAGGAAACACCGGCAGGTCGTTGACCAGGTCGCCGCGGCGGATATCCTTCAACATGCCCTGAATATGCAAAAATCACTTAAGCGCGACGTGGGGGTCGCCGTCGAGTGCGACTCCCGTCCGGCAACGGACCAGACCTGAAGGACGGCTGCCGGTGAACGACATGCACTCCGAGTATCCCGAGCGGACTCCGCGACGTGCCGCGGGCGCCCCGGCCGGCGCGGGGGACCCCGGCGCGGGTGCGCCGTTCCGCGGTCCCGGGCACGACGCCGGGGAACCGCACTTCGCCGACTCCGGCCAGGGGGCGGCCGAGACCGGGTACGGGGACCGCTGGGACGAGGGAGAGGTCTACGAGGAGGACCACGACGAGGGCCCGGCCGGGCGCCTGCTGACGTCCCCCGGCGCGCCGACCCACCTCCGCAAGCGCCGCAGGCGCCGGCGCAACATCGTGATGCTCGTCGTCCTGGGCGTGTTCGCCCTGGCGATCACCGGCATCGTCGTGTTCCTCCAGGGCCTGCTCGGACCCGTGGAGAAGGACGACTACACCGGCGCGGGCGACGGCGAGGTCACGTTCACGGTCGAACAGGGCTGGGGGCCGCTGCAGATCGGGCGCGCGCTGGAGGAGCAGGACATCGTCGCCAGCCAGCAGCTCTTCCTCGAGGCCATCCAGGAGGTCGAGTCCGACTCGAAGGTGATCCACCCCGGCGACTACGAACTCAAGTACCGGATGCCCGCGCTGTCGGCCGCGGGGATCATGGTGGGCACCGGGGGCGAGCGGGTCAGCTACGTCGCGATCCGGCAGAACGTGCGCACCGACGCGGTGTTCGAGGAGATCAACAAGGCCACCGGCATCCCCATCTCGGAGCTCGAGCAGCTCTCGGCGCAGCCCGAGAAGTTCGGGCTCGAGCCCCCGGTGCGGAACCTGGAGGGTTTCCTGCACCCGGGCGAGTACCGCTTCCCGGTGGACACCGACGCCGCGGGCGTCCTGCAGCTGATGGTCGACGCGACCCTGAAGGAGCTGACCGACCAGGGCGTCACCGACCCGACGGAGCAGTACCGCATCCTGAAGATCGCGAGCATCCTGCAGGCGGAGGCCCGTCCCGACGACTACCCCGTCGTCGCCGGGGCGCTCGAGAACCGGCTCGCGCCGGGCAACACGGAGACGGGCGGCCTCCTGCAGGTCGACTCGGCCGTCATCTACGGCCTGAAGCGCTATTCGCTGCAGTTCACGACCGATGAGAAGAACGACGCGGAGAACAGGTACAACACCTACGTCCATCCCGGCCTGCCGCCGACGCCCATCGGCTCGCCCGCGGACACCGCGATCGAGGCGGCCATCGCCCCGGACGAGAACGACTACTACTACTGGGTCACCGTGGACACCACGACGGGCGAGACGAAGTTCGCGGAGACCTACGAGGAGCACCGCGTGAACCAGAACGAGTTCCGCGCCTGGTGCGAGGCCAACCCGGACATCTGCAAGTGACGCCCGGCGGCCGGGCCGCCGTCTTCGGCCGGCCCATCGGCCACTCGAAGTCGCCCGCGCTGCACCGCGCCGCCTACGCGGCCCTGCGGCTGGACATCTCGTACGAGCCGATCGACGCCGGCGCGGACGACGCCGACGCGCTGGCACGGCGGCTCCGCACCGAGCCCGGATGGCGCGGGGCCTCCGTCACCATGCCGCTCAAGCACGCCATGGTGCCGCTCATGGACAGCGTCTCGGCGCGCGTCGGGCGGCTCGGGGCGCTCAACACGATCGTCGTCGGCGGCGCCCCCGGGCACCCGACACTGCGCGGGGAGAACACCGACGTCGAGGGCATCGTGCGGGCGCTGAACGACGCCGGGGCACGCGGCGTGCGGCGCGTCGCGATCCTCGGCGCCGGCGGCACCGCGACGGCCGCCACCGAGGCCGCGTCCCTGCTCGGCGCGCGGTCCGTCGACTTCGCCGTGCGGTCGCTCCCGCGCGCCGCAGGCTGCCTCGCCCTCGCGGACCGGCTCGGGCTCGCCGCCGAGGCCATCGACCCGTCCGAGGCCGGGCTCCGGATGCCAGGCTACGACGCCGTCATCTCGACGCTCCCGGCGGGCGCCGCCGACCCCCTGCTGCCCGTCCTGCGCGTGGACAGCATCCGTCCGGGCACGGCCCTGCTGGACGTCATCTACGACCCGTGGCCCAGCGAGCTGGCCCGCTCCTGGGAGGCGGCCGGCGGCCGCGTCGCCGGCGGGCTGTCCATGCTGGTCCACCAGGCGGTGGAACAGGTCAGGCTGTTCACGGGCGGTGGCGAACGCGACTGGGCGGGTGTCACAAACGTGATGTGTGACGCAGTGGGGCTCCCGCGCCCCGCTGCCTAGCCCGGGGCCGTGGCAGTATGGAGACCATGTTGCGTTGGTTGACGGCGGGCGAATCACACGGCCCCGCACTCGTTGGAATCCTCGAAGGGCTGCCCGCGGGCGTCCCCATCACCACCCAGGACGTGGGCGACGCCCTCGCCCGGCGCCGGCTCGGCTACGGCCGCGGAGCCCGGATGAAGTTCGAGCGCGACCAGGTGACCTTCGTCGGCGGAGTCCGGCACGGCCTCACCCAGGGCGGCCCGGTGGCCATCGAGATCGGCAACACCGAGTGGCCCAAATGGGAGCAGGTCATGGCGGCCGACCCCGTGGACCCCGACGTCCTGGGCGACCTGGCCCGCAACGCCCCGCTCACCCGCCCGCGCCCCGGGCACGCCGACTTCACCGGCATGCAGAAGTACGGGTTCGACGACGCGCGGCCCGTGCTCGAGCGCGCCAGCGCCCGGGAGACGGCCGCGCGCGTGGCCCTCGGTACGCTGGCCGCGCGGTTCCTGGACGGACTGGGCGTGCGCCTGGTCAGCCACACGGTCTCCGTGGGCAGCGTGTCCGTGCCCGAGGGGTCGGCCCTGCCGCAGCCCGACCACGTCGTCGCGCTCGACAACGACCCACTGCGGTGCTTCGACCGCGAGACCTCCGACGCGATGGTCGCGGAGGTCGACTCCGCGCACAAGGACGGCGAGACGCTCGGCGGCGTGGTCGAGGTCCTGGCCTACGGCCTGCCGCCGGGGCTCGGCTCCTACGTCCACTGGGACCGCCGCCTCGACGCGCGCCTCGCCGGCGCGCTCATGGGCATCCAGGCGATCAAGGGGGTCGAGGTCGGCGACGGTTTCCTGACCGCCGCCCGACGCGGCTCCGCGGCGCACGACGAGATCGTCCGGGCCGGCGACGGCGTGATCGAACGCGCCACGAACCGCGCCGGCGGCATCGAGGGCGGCATGAGCATCGGCCAGGTCCTGCGGGTCCGCGCCGCCATGAAGCCGATCGCCACAGTGCCGCGCGCCCTGCGCACCATCGACGTGGCCAGCGGCGAGGACGCCAAGGCCCACCACCAGCGGTCCGACGTCTGCGCGGTCCCGGCCGCCGGCGTCGTCGCGGAGGCCATGGTCGCGCTCGTGCTGGCCCAGGCCGTCCTCGAGAAGTTCGGCGGCGACTCCCTGCCCGAGACGCGCCGCAACCTGCGCAGCTACCTCGAGGAGATCCCCGACGCATTGGGGACGGTACGCCCCTGATGCCGGGAGGGATCTTCCTGATCGGCCCGATGGCGAGCGGCAAGACCGCGGTCGGGCGCGAGCTGGCGCGGCTGACGGGCGCCCCGTTCATCGACACCGACGCCGAGGTCACCGGCGAGCACGGCTCCATCGCCGGCATCTTCGCCCGCGGGGGCGAGCCCGCGTTCCGCGCCGTCGAGGCGCGCGCGCTGCGCCGGGCGGCCGACGCGGCGGACCGGACCGGGGCCGTGGTCGCCACCGGGGGAGGCGCGGTGCTGGAGCCCGCCAACCGGCGGCTGCTCTCCGAGCGGTTCACGGTCTACCTGGAGACCGACCTCGAGACGGTGTGGCCGCGCATCAGCGGGTCCGGCGGCCGGCCGCTGCTGGCCGGGGATCCGCTGCAGCGCTGGACGGACATCTTCGCGGCCCGGGAGCCCTTCTACCGGGAGTGTTCCACCCTGACCATCGACGCCCGCGCCGCGACCCCGGCGGAACTCGCGGCAACCATCGACGACGCCCACCGGCGCCGCGCAGAACAGCACGGAGGCACCCCCTGATGAACACCGCAGCGACCACGATTTCCGTCACCGGGACGACGCCGTCCGCCAACTACGACGTCGTGGTGGGCAACGGCCTCCTGGGCCTGCTGCCCGGGATCCTGGGGGAGCGCGTCCGCAAGGTGCTGGTGATCCACCCGCGCGCCCTGCGGGCCACCGGCGACGCCGTCAAGGCCGACCTCGACGGCGCCGGCTTCCAGGCCCTGACCGCCGAAATCCCGGACGCCGAGGAGGGCAAGCACATCCAGGTCGCGGCCTTCTGCTGGCAGGTCCTGGGGCAGAACGACTTCACCCGCTCGGACGCGATCGTCGCCGTCGGGGGCGGCGCCGTGACCGACGTCGCGGGCTTTGTGGCCGCCACCTGGCTGCGCGGCGTGAAGGTCGTCCACCTGCCCACCAGCCTGCTGGGCATGGTCGACGCCGCCGTGGGCGGCAAGACCGGCATCAACACCGCGGAGGGCAAGAACCTGGTCGGCGCGTTCCACCCCCCGGCGGCCGTCCTGGCGGACCTCGACACCCTGCGCACGCTGCCGCGCAACGAGCTGGTCACCGGGCTGGCGGAGTCCGTGAAGTGCGGCTTCATCGCCGACCCGGCCATCCTGGACCTCATCGAGGCCGACCCCGCGGCGGTCTCCTCCGCGGACAGCCCCGCGCTGCGCGAGGTCATCGAACGCTCCATCCGGGTCAAGGCCGCGATCGTCTCCGAGGACCTCACGGAAACCGGCCGGCGCGAGTTCCTGAACTACGGCCACACCCTGGGCCACGCGATCGAGCTGGCCGAGCGCTACTCGATGCGGCACGGGGCGGCGGTCTCGATCGGCCTCGCCTTCGCCGCGGAGCTGTCCCGCTCGGTCGGGCGGATCCCCGACGCGTTGGCCGACCGCCACAAGACCGTGCTCGAGTCGCTCGGGCTGCCCGTGACCTACCGCAGGGACCGCTGGTCGGCGCTGCTCGACGGCATGCGCCGGGACAAGAAGGCCCGCGGCGACCTGCTGCGCTTCGTGGTCCTGGACGGCCTGGCCAAGCCCGCGATCCTCGACGTGCCGGACACGTCGCTGCTGTTCGCCGCCTACCAGGAGATCGCCGAGTGATCCCCGCCCGCGGCGGGATCGGCGCCGGTGTCGCGGGCATCGAGAGGGACCCGGAGACCCTGCTCCCCGTGGTCGCGGACGAGGCGCTCGCCTCCGCCGCGGCGGCGGGGGACGCGGGCGACCGCGTGGTCGTCCTGCTGGCGCGCGGCGACTACGTGGCGGCCGGCGAACTCGTCGCCGAGGCGCGCTTGGCCGACCCGCAGGACCTCAGACTGCGCATGCTCGACGCCGACGTGGTGCGAGCCAGCGGCGATCCCCACCGCGCGATCACGCGCCTGCGGGGCCTGCTCGAAGAGTTCGCGGGCACCGATCGGGAGGCCGACCTGCACGAGCTGCTCGGTGTTCTCCACCACACGACACACGACCATCTGGCCGCCGCCCACCGCTTCCGGCGGACGGTCGACCTGCGGATCGCCCACGGCGAGGGGCCCGAGGCCGTCGAGGCCACCCGGCGGCTGCTGCGGGCGGCCGAGCGGCGGGCCGGTGGGGTGCGGTAGAATGGTCAGTGGATTTTTGACAACTGCGCCCGCCACCTCTGAGGTGGGGCCGGCCGCCCCCGCGGGCGGCGGACCGGGCGAAAACAGAGAGAGTACCCGTGGCTACCACCAATGACATCAAGAACGGTACGGTCCTCAAGCTGGAGGGCCAGCTGTGGAACATCGTCGAGTTCCAGCACGTCAAGCCGGGCAAGGGCGGCGCGTTCGTGCGCACCAAGATGCGCAACGTGCGCTCCGGCAAGCTCGTCGACAAGACGTTCAACGCCGGCCTGAAGATCGAGACCGCTACGGTCGATCGCGGCGACTACCAGTACCTGTACCAGGACGGTGCGGACTACGTGTTCATGGATACCACCGACTACGACCAGATCACGGTGCCCTCCGCGATCGTCGGCGACGCCGCCAACTTCATGCTCGAGAGCCAGATGGCGACGATCGCGCTGCACGAGGGGGAGCCCCTCTACGTGGAGCTTCCGCCGTCCGTGGTCCTCGAGATCACCTACACCGAGCCGGGCCTGCAGGGCGACCGCTCGTCGGCCGGCACGAAGCCCGCCACGCTGGAGACCGGCTACGAGATCCAGGTGCCGCTGTTCGTGGAGCAGAACACCAAGGTCAAGGTCGACACCCGCACCGGCGACTACCTGGGGCGAGTCAGCTAGTGAGCGCACGCACCAAGGCCCGTCGCCGGGCTCTGGACATTCTCTTCGAGGCGGAGCAGCGCGACGTCTCCCCGCTGGAGGCCCTGCGCCTGCGCCGCGAATCCACGGATATCACCGTCAACGAGTACACCGTGACGCTGATCGAGGGGGTCATGGCGGAGGGAGAGCGGATCGACGAGATCCTCGGCACCTACGCCAAGGGCTGGACCCTGGACCGCATGCCCGCCGTGGACCGCACGGTGCTGCGGATCGGCGCGTGGGAGTTGCTCTACAACGACGACGTCCCGGACGGCGTGGCCGTGGCCGAGGCCGTGGCCCTCGCCCGGGTCCTGTCCACCGACGAGTCGCCCGAATTCATCAACGGTCTGCTCGGCCGGATCCAACAGCTCAAGCCGACGCTGCTGGCCTAGCCGGCCGGCGTCTCCCGCGCGGAAGGCCCGGACCATTGGTCCGGGCCTTCCGCGCGTTCCCGGGGCATCGGGCCCCGCGTCGGCCCGGCGGGTGTGAGCGGCGCGCCGGCGCGCTCAGGCCCCACCCGACCGCGGCGCCCCGACCTGGGCGAGGAGCTGCTGGCGTTGGCGCAGCACGAGCGTGAGCAGCCGCGTCTCCTCCGCCCGCGCCGCGTCGACGCCGTGCCCGCGGAGGATGCGGTGCCGCACCGCCGCGAGCCGCGCCGCCGAGCCCGCGAAGTCCCGCATGAGCCCGCCGGCCCCGTAGCGTCGGGCCCACGCCGCCGCGGCGCGCCGCCCCGGCCCGGTCGCCAGCATCTCGACCTCCTCGTCGGTGAACCAGCCCGCGTCCCGGTAGTCGCCGAGCCGTTGCTCGGTCAGCCGCCGCTCGGC
The DNA here is from genome assembly GCF_041877255.1 of Arthrobacter halodurans. NCBI lineage: Bacteria > Bacillati > Actinomycetota > Actinomycetes > Micrococcales > Micrococcaceae > Arthrobacter > Arthrobacter halodurans. The sequence goes on along the minus strand of NZ_JBHDLJ010000004.1, from coordinate 270,185 downwards.
CCGGCGCAGCATCCAGACGGCCGCCACGGCGCACGCGAACAGCGGCATTTGGAGCAGGACGTAGAAGGACCAGAAGTCCTGGAACAGGAGCGCGAGACCGCCGTTCCAGAGGAAGTGCCCGGCGATGGCCGGCACGAGGCCCAGCAGGAAGTACAGCGGCCAGCGCCCGCGCGCGCCGCGCGAGGCGGCGAGCCCGAGGGCGAAGCCCGTCCAGGCCGTGAACAGCACGTGCGCGAAGGGGGACAGCAGCCCCCGCATGACGAAGACCGTCAGGGCCTCCGATCCGCCCTGCGCGAAGGCCCCCGAGAAGTAGAGGATGTTCTCCGTGAAGGCGAATCCCGCCCCGACCGCGCCGCCGTAGACGATCCCGTCGATCGGGCCGTCGAAGTGCGACCACGCCACGAAGAACACCAGCAGCACGCCCAGGCCCTTCGCCAGCTCCTCGACCAGCGGCGCCTGCACCACCGCGCCGAGCAGCTCGGCGTCGGCCGCGGGCGCCAGGACCGCCATCGGCATCGTCACGGCCTCGGAGACGAGCAGCGTCAGGACCACCGACGCCCCCGCCCCCCAGACGACCGCCAGGCCCAGGGCGGACTTCGGTTCGGGGTCCCAGCGGTCCACCCACCACAGCCCCGCCGCGCAGATGCCCAGCGGCACCAGCGCCAGCAGCCCCACCACGAAAAGCGTCTCGGGCCCCAGCCAACCCGCCAGCCACACCCCGACGAGGACCAGCACGGCGGAGCAGAGGACGAAGGCGGCGACCGTGCCGGCTCCGGACCAGGCGCGACCGTGGCGCGCTGCCGGTCCGACCGTCCTGGCCGGGCGCCGCTCCGGCCACGCGGGCGTCGGCGGCGCGCCGTGCCCGTCCACGGGGGCGGTGGGGTGTCGCTGTGAGGAAGGGCTCATGGCCTACAGCTTAGGACGGCGGGGCTCGGAGCGATTCACGGGGTGCCGCTGTGGTAATTTTGACGAGGCAGTCACCCTTTAAATGCCGTCCTGTGAGGCGGGGAAGGAGGCGGCATCATGGATACCGAAGGCGCGACACAGCGGCCCGACGTCACCGGGCCGAAGAACGCACGGACCGTTTTGTCCGAAGGTGATATCGAGCGCGTCCTCACGCGCATCGCCCATGAAATCCTGGAGGCCAACAAGGGTCCCCGCGACCTGGTCCTGCTCGGCATTCCGCGCCGGGGCTTCCCGATCGCCCAGCGCCTGGCCCGCCGGATCGCGGCCTCCGAAAGCTCGGTGGACCCGGAGCAGATCGTCGGCCAGCTCGACGTGACCCTGTACCGCGACGACCTGCGCCACGGCACGGCCCGCACGCCGGCCGCCACGCGGCTCCCGGCGGGGGGCATCGACGGCAAGGTGGTCGTCCTCGTCGACGACGTCCTCTACTCCGGCCGGACCATCCGCGCCGCGCTGGACGCGCTCGTGGACCTCGGCCGGCCCCGGATCGTGCGCCTCGCCGTCCTCGTGGACCGCGGCCACCGCGAGCTGCCGATCCGCGCCGACCACGTCGGCAAGAACCTCCCCACGGCCACCAGCGAGAAGGTGCGCGTCCGCCTCGGCGAGACGGACAGCCGCGACGGGCGCCCGCTCAACGAGGTCGCGATCGAGGGGACCGCGTGAGGCACCTGCTGTCCACCCTGGACCTGTCCCGCGACGACGCGATCCGGATCCTGGACGTCGCCGAGGAGATGGCGGCCGTCGGGACACGGGAGATCAAGAAGCTCCCGGCCCTGCGCGGCCGGACGGTCGTCAACCTCTTCTTCGAGGACTCCACCCGCACCCGGATCTCCTTCGAGGCGGCGGCCAAGCGGCTCTCCGCCGACGTCATCAACTTCGCGGCGAAGGGCTCCTCCGTCTCCAAGGGCGAGTCGCTCAAGGACACCGCGCAGACGCTCGAGGCGATGGGCGCGGACGCCGTCGTCATCCGCCACCCGTCCTCCGGCGCCCCGGCCCGGCTCGCGTCGACCGACTGGATCTCGTCCGCCGTCGTGAACGCTGGCGACGGGACGCACGAGCACCCCACCCAGGCCCTGCTGGACGCGTTCACGCTGCGCCGGCACTGGGCCCGGCTCCACGGCGGGCCGTCCCTCGGCGGGGACCTCGCCGGGCTGCGGATCGTCATCGTGGGGGACGTCCTGCACTCCCGCGTCGCCCGCTCCAACCTGTGGCTCCTGCGCACCCTCGGTGCCGAGGTCACGCTGGTCGCGCCGCCGACCCTGCTGCCCGTTGGCGCGGCGGCCTGGCCGTGCGCCATCAGCTACGACCTCGACGACGCGCTGGCCCAGGGCCCCGACGCCGTGATGATGCTGCGCGTGCAGGGCGAGCGGATGAACGCCTCGTTCTTCCCCAGCACGCGCGAGTACTCGCGCCGCTGGGGCCTCGACGACGCGCGGCTGGCCGCGCTGGACGAGCGCGGCTTCGCCGACACCGTCATCATGCACCCCGGTCCCATGAACCGCGGCCTGGAGATCTCATCCGGCGCCGCGGACTCGGCCCGCTCCACGGTCCTGGAACAGGTCAGCAACGGCGTGTCCGTCCGCATGGCCGTCCTCTACCTGCTCCTGTCCGGCGAACAGCACCGCGGACCCGCGAACTAGAACTCGGAGAGAACCATGAACACCACCGCCACAGAAGGCGACTTCCTCATCCGCGGCGCCTCCCCGCTCGGCGCCGGCCCCGCCGACCTGCTCGTCAGCGCAGGGCGCATCGCGGCCGTCGGCCCGGCGGCGGCGGCCGATCCGCGCGCCGCGGCGGCCACCGTCGTCGAGGCCGACGGGCTGATCGCCCTGCCCGGGCTGGTCGACCTGCACACCCACCTGCGCGAGCCCGGCCGGGAGGACGCCGAGACCGTGGAGACCGGGACCCGCGCCGCCGCCCTCGGCGGCTTCACCGCCGTCCACGCGATGGCCAACTCGAACCCCGTCGCGGACACCGCGGGCGTCGTCGAACAGGTCTGGAGCCTGGGCCGGCGCAGCGGCTGGGTCGACGTGCGTCCGGTCGGGGCCGTCACGGTCGGGCTCGCGGGGGAGCGGCTCTCCGAGCTCGGGGCCATGGCCGACTCCCGGGCCCGCGTCCGCGTCTTCTCCGACGACGGCGTCTGCGTCAGCGACCCGGTGCTCATGCGGCGGGCGCTGGAGTACGTCAAGGCGTTCGACGGCGTGATCGCCCAGCACTCCCAGGAGCCGCGCCTGACCGAGGGCGCGCAGATGAACGAGGGCGACGTCTCCGCCGTCCTCGGGCTCGCCGGCTGGCCCGCGGTCGCCGAGGAGAGCATTATCGCCCGCGACGTGCTGCTGGCCCAGCACGTCGGCTCCCGGCTCCACGTCTGCCACGTCTCCACCGCCGGCAGCGTGGAGATCCTCCGCTGGGCCAAGGCCCGCGGCATCCGCGTGACCGCCGAGGTCACCCCGCACCACCTGCTGCTCACCGAGGAGCTGGTCCGCACCTACAACCCCGTCTACAAGGTGAACCCGCCGCTGCGCCGCGAGGCGGACGTCATGGCGCTGCGCGAGGCCCTCGCCGACGGCATCATCGACATCGTCGGCACCGACCACGCCCCGCACCCCAGCGAGGACAAGGAGTGCGAGTGGGCGCAGGCGGCCATGGGCATGACGGGGCTGGAGACGGCGCTGTCGGTGGTCCAGCACACCATGATCGAGACGGGCCTGATCACCTGGGCCGACTTCGCCCGGATCACCTCCGCCGCCCCGGCCCGGATCGGCCTGCTGGAGGACCAGGGCCGCCCGCTGCAGGCCGGCGAGCCCGCCAACATCGTGCTCGTGGACCCGGCGGCGCGCTGGACCGTTGACCCGGGGAAGATGGCGACCATGGGCCGCAACTCGCCCTTCGCGGGGCTCGAACTGCCCGGCGCCGTCGTCGCGACCTTCTTCCACGGCCACCCCACCGTGCTCGACGGCGAGCTCGCCTCGCCGCGCGCGACGGACGGCGGCCACTGATGTCCGAGTACCTGCCCGCCATCCTGATCACCCTCGCCGTCTGCGTCGCGCTGGTCGCGCTGGTCGGCCTCGGGTGGCGCAACCGCCTGCGCCGCCAGGGCGGCGTGGCCGCCCCCGCCGAGGTCCCGCCGGGACTCGGCGACCCGGCGGCGAGCGCCGAGGGGCAGTACGTCAGCACGACGACGGCCGGCGACTGGCTGGACCGCATCGCCGTGCACTCGCTCGGGGTGCGCACCAACGCGACGCTGGAGGTCCACGACGGCGGGATCCTCTTCGTCCGCTCCGGAGCCAAGGACCTCTACATCCCCCGGGCGGACCTGGCCGGCGTGCGCCGCGACTCCGGGATGGCCGGCAAGTTCGTCGAGCGGGACGGACTCGTCGTGCTCACCTGGCGCCTCGGCGACCGCGCGGTGGACACCGGCTTCCGGCCGCGCCGCCCCGCGCAGGCCGCCGTCCTGCACGACGCCGTCGCGGCGCTCGTTCCCCCGGCAGGCAAACCCCCCGCGGCGGACGATTTCCGCGCCGCCGACAAGACACCCGCAGCAGACGATTTCCCCGCAGCAGACAAGGACAACAAGTGAGCGCACAGACCAACACCGAGCCGGCAGTACTGGTGCTCGAGGACGGACGCGTCTTCCGCGGCACCGGCTACGGCGCCCTCGGCACGGCCCTCGGCGAGGCCGTCTTCGCGACCGGCATGACCGGCTACCAGGAGACGATCACCGATCCGTCCTACGCCCGGCAGCTCGTCGTGCAGACCGCGCCGCACATCGGCAACACCGGCGTGAACCGCGCCGACGCTGAGTCGCGCCGCATCTGGGTCGCCGGCTACATCGTGCGCGACGCGGCGCGCCGCCCGTCCAACTGGCGCTCGGAGCGCCCGCTCGACGAGGAGCTCGCCGAGCAGGGCATCGTGGGCATCCAGGGCGTGGACACGCGCGCCGTCACCCGGCACCTGCGCGAGCGCGGCGCCATGAAGGCCGGGGTCTTCTCCGGCGACGACGCCCGCCGCCCGGAGGACCGGCTGCTCGAGGAGGTCCGCGCGCAGGCCCCCATGGAAGGCTCCCGGCTGGCCGAGGAGGTCAGCGTCGACACCGCCTACACGGTGGAGCCCGCCGACCGCGGCTGGGTGGGGGAACCCCTGTTCACCGTGGCGGCGATCGACCTCGGCATCAAGGCCATGACCCCGCACCGCCTCGCCGAGCGAGGGGTGCGCGTCCACGTCCTGCCCGCCACCTCGACCATCGACGACGTCCTGGCCGTCGGGCCCGACGGAGTGTTCATGTCCAACGGCCCCGGCGACCCGGCCACCGCGGACACGCAGGTCCACCTGTTGCGTGAGGTGCTGGACCGCGGCGTGCCCTTCTTCGGCATCTGCTTCGGCAACCAGATCCTCGGCCGCGCCCTGGGCTTCGGCACCTACAAGCTGCGCTACGGCCACCGCGGGATCAACCAGCCCGTGATGGACCGGGCCACCGGCAAGGTGGAGATCACCAGCCAGAACCACGGGTTCGCCGTCGACGCCCCGCGCGGGGGAGCCGAGACCGCCCCGGAGGCGCGCTTCGGCCGCGTCGAGGTCAGCCACGTCAGCCTGAACGACGACGTCGTCGAGGGACTGCGCTGCCTGGACATCCCGGCGTTTTCCGTCCAGTACCACCCGGAGGCGGCCTCCGGCCCGCACGACTCCGCGTACCTCTTTGACCGCTTTATCGACGTGATGGCCCGGGCGAAGTCCGGCGCCGCGTCCGACTCCAAGGAAGAGAAGTAATGCCCAAGCGCGAAGACCTCACGTCAGTCCTGGTCATCGGGTCCGGCCCGATCGTCATCGGGCAGGCCGCGGAGTTCGACTACTCGGGCACCCAGGCCCTGCGGGTGCTCAAGGAGGAGGGCGTCCGCGTCATCCTCGTGAACTCGAACCCGGCGACCATCATGACCGACCCGGAGTTCGCCGACGCCACGTACGTCGAGCCGATCACCCCCGAGGTCGTGGAGATGATCATCGCCAAGGAGCGCCCGGACGCGATCCTGCCCACGCTGGGCGGGCAGACCGCGCTCAACGCGGCGATCGCCCTGGACAAGAACGGCGTGCTGGAGAAGTACGGCGTGGAGCTGATCGGCGCGAACATCGCCGCGATCGAGCTCGGCGAGGACCGCGAGAAGTTCAAGGGCGTCGTCGAGCGCTGCGGCGCGGAGTCGGCGAAGTCGCTGATCGTCCACACCATGGACGAGGCCTTCGCGGCCGTCGCGGAGCTCGGCTACCCGGTGGTCGTGCGCCCGTCCTTCACCATGGGCGGCCTCGGCTCGGGCCTGGCCTACAACGACGAGGACCTGCGCCGGATCGCCGGCGCCGGCATCCAGTACAGCCCGACCTCCGAGGTCCTGCTCGAGGAGTCGATCCTGGGCTGGAAGGAATACGAGCTGGAGATGATGCGCGACAAGAACGACAACGTCGTCGTCGTGTGCTCCATCGAGAACTTCGACCCGGTCGGCGTGCACACCGGCGACTCCATCACCGTAGCCCCGGCGATGACACTCACCGACCGCGAGTACCAGAACCTGCGCGACATCTCCATCGCGGTCATCCGCGAGGTCGGTGTCGACACGGGCGGCTGCAACATCCAGTTCGCGATCGAGCCGGACACCGGCCGCGTCGTCGTGATCGAGATGAACCCGCGCGTCTCGCGCTCCTCCGCGCTCGCGTCCAAGGCGACCGGTTTCGCGATCGCCAAGATCGCGACCAAGCTGGCGCTGGGCTACACGCTCGACGAGATCCCCAACGACATCACGCGCAAGACGCCGGCCTCCTTCGAGCCGACGCTCGACTACGTCGTCGTGAAGGTCCCGCGCTTCGCGTTCGAGAAGTTCCCGGCGGCGGACCCCACGCTGACCACCACCATGAAGAGCGTCGGCGAGGCGATGGCCATCGGCCGCAACTTCACCGAGGCGCTCCAGAAGGCCCTGCGCTCACTCGAGCAGAAGGGCTCCCAGCTCTCCTTCGACGCCCCGGACGCGTCCGGCACGGCGGAGCTCGTCGAGCTCGCCAAGCGCCCGACCACGGACCGGCTCGCCCAGGTGCAGCGGGCGCTGCTCGGCGGGGCCAGCGTCGAGCAGCTCTACGCGGCGACGGGGATCGACCCGTGGTTCCTGGACCAGCTCGTGCTCATCAACGAGACGGCCGAGGCCGTCCGCGCCGCCGGCGCCCTCACCGAGCCGGTGCTCCGCCTGGCCAAGCGCCACGGGTTCTCCGACGAGCAGATCGGGATGCTGACCCACACGCCCGAGGCGGTGGTGCGCGGCGTCCGGCACGCGCTGGGCGTCCGGCCGGTGTTCAAGACGGTGGACACCTGCGCCGCGGAGTTCGAGGCCTACACGCCGTACCACTACTCCTCCTACGACGAGGAGACGGAGATCGGCCGGCACGAGAAGCCCTCGGTCATCATCCTGGGTTCCGGCCCGAACCGGATCGGCCAAGGCATCGAGTTCGACTACTCCTGCGTGCACGCGACCATGGCCCTGCGCGACGCCGGCTACGAGACCGTGATGGTCAACTGCAACCCGGAAACCGTGTCCACGGACTACGACGTGTCCACCCGCCTGTACTTCGAGCCGCTGACGCTCGAGGACGTCCTCGAGGTCATCGCGGCGGAGGAGAGCACCGGCGGCGTGCTGGGCGTGTTCGTCCAGCTCGGCGGGCAGACCCCGCTGAAGCTTGCCCAGGAGCTCGCGGACGCCGGGGTGCCGATCCTCGGCACCTCGCCGGAGGCCATCGACCTCGCCGAGCACCGCGGTGCGTTCTCCCGCGTGCTCGACGGCGCCGGGCTGATCTCCCCGAAGAACGGCACCGCGGTGTCCTTCGAGGAGGCCAAGAAGATCGCCGACGAGATCGGCTACCCGGTGCTCGTCCGCCCGTCCTACGTGCTGGGCGGACGCGGCATGGAGATCGTCTACGACGAGCCGAACCTCTCGCGCTACATCGCCAACGCCACCGAGATCACCCCGGACCACCCGGTCCTGGTCGACCGCTTCCTCGAGGACGCGATCGAGATCGACGTCGACGCGCTCTACGACGGCGTGGACCTCTTCGTGGGCGGCATCATGGAGCACATCGAGGAGGCCGGCATCCACTCCGGCGACTCCGCCTGCGTGCTGCCCCCCATCACGCTCGGCACCGACGTGGTCGACCGCGTCCGCGAGGCCACCCGTGCCATTGCCGCGGGCGTGGGCGTGCGCGGGCTCATCAACATCCAGTTCGCCCTGGCCTCCGACGTCCTCTACGTGATCGAGGCCAACCCGCGCGCCTCGCGGACCGTCCCGTTCGTGTCCAAGGCCACGGGCGTCCAGCTGGCCAAGGCCGCCGCGCTCATCGGCACCGGCGTGACGATCGCCGAGCTCCGCTCCGTGCACGGCCTGCTGCCCGCGACCGGCGACGGCTCCCGCCTCCCGGCCGACGCCCCGGTCTCCGTCAAGGAGGCCGTCCTGCCCTTCGCGCGTTTCCGCACGCCCGAGGGACGCGTCGTCGACTCGCTGCTCGGCCCCGAGATGCGCTCCACCGGCGAGGTCATGGGGATCGACAAGCACTTCGACACCGCCTTCGCCAAGAGCCAGGCCGCCGCGAACAACCCGTTGCCGACGTCCGGCAAGGTGTTCGTCTCCGTGGCCAACCGGGACAAGCGCTCGATCGTCATCCCGGTGAAGCACCTGGCGGACCTCGGCTTCGAGATCGTGTCCACGGGAGGGACCGCGGAGGTCCTGCGGCGCAACGGCATCCGCGCCACCGTGGTCCGGAAGGTCCGCGAGGGCAGCGCCGAGGGGGAGGACAACATCGTGGACCTCATCACCGAGGGCCGCATCGACATGATCCTCAACACGCCCTCCGGCGGAGACGCCCGCCACGACGGCTACGAGATCCGCGCGGCCGCGACGTCCGTCGGGACTCCGGTCATCACCACGGTCGCCGAGTTCGGCGCGGCCATCCAGGCGATCGAGGCCATGCGCCAGTACTCCTGGTCGGTCACCAGCCTGCAGGAGCACGCGGCCCGGCTGAAGGCCTCGACCGCGGCGGCGCTCTAGCGTGGCCGCCGGCACGCCGACCCGCCGGCCGTTCGGCGAACGCCTCGCCGCGGCGATGGCGGAGCACGGTCCGCTCTGCGTGGGCATCGACCCGCACCCCGGGCTGCTGGAGCAGTGGTCCCTGCCGGACGACGCCGAGGGGCTGCGCGCCTTCTCGCGCACCGTCGTCGGGGCGCTGGCCGGGCAGGTCGCCGCCGTGAAACCGCAGGTGGCCCTGTACGAGCGGCACGGATCCCGCGGGATGGCGGTGCTCGAGGAGACCCTCGCCGCCTGCGCCGAAGCCGGGCTGCTGAGCATCGCGGACGCCAAGCGCGGGGACATCGGCTCCACCATGGACGCCTACGCCGCGGCTTGGCTGGGGGAGGGCTCGCCCCTCGCGGCCGACGCCGTGACCCTGAGCCCGTACTTGGGCTACGAGTCGCTGCGCCCGGCGCTGGACCTCGCACGCCGGACGGGACGCGGCGTGTTCGTGCTCGCCCTGACCTCCAATCCCGAGGGCGCCTCCGTCCAGCACGTCGGCGGGGAGCGGTCCGTCGCCCGGGGGATCGTCGACGCCGCCGGGCGCGAGAACTCCGGGGCGTCCCCCTTCGGGTCGACCGGCCTCGTCGTCGGCGCCACGGTCGGGGACGCGCTCGCCCGCCTGGGCATCGACCTGGCGGGCTCCCGGGCGCCGATCCTGGCCCCGGGCCTGGGCGCCCAGGGCGCGACGGGGGCGGACCTGCGCGCCGCGTTCGCCGACTGCTGGCCGCAGCTCCTGGCCACGAGCAGCCGCGACATCCTCCGGGCGGGACCGGATGCGGCGGCGCTGCGGAGCGCCGCCTTGCGGACGCGCGACACTCTCGTCTAGGGTCGGTAGGCTGCCGCCATTGCGCGGAGTGGATCGGTTCGCTAGGTTCGGTGCAGGTCAACCAATTCCACCGGGATTCCTAGTCAACTGGGGTGTACGCAATGGTTCTGAAGTCATTGTCGGACGAGGACCGCGCGAGGGCGCGGGCCAAGGCCCTCCAGTCGCGAACGCGGCGCGCGGAGGTGAAGAACGCGTTCGGCTCCGGCCGGCTGGGCATCACCGAACTGCTGGACATGACGGCCGAGGACGAGGCCGTCGGACGGCTGCGCGTGGCCGACCTCCTCGAGTCCGTTCCGGGCGTCGGGGAGATCCGCGCGGCGGCACTGATGGAACGGATCGGCATCTCGCCGAACCGGAGACTGCGCGGCCTCGGCCGCAAACAACGGGCGGCGCTGATCCAGCACTTCACGGACGCGCCGCCGCCGACAAAAGAGTAACGAAGGACAACATGCCGGCAGAGAGCCGCTCACACGTCACCGTACTGGCGGGCCCCACGGCCGTCGGCAAGGGGACGATTTCCACCTACATCCGCGACAACTACCCCGAGGTCTGGCTCTCCGTCTCCGCCACCACGCGCGCCCCGCGGCCGGGTGAGCAGGAGGGGGTGCACTACTTCTTCCTGCCGCCGGAGGAGTTCGAGTCGCTCGTGGAGCGCGGCGAGATGCTCGAATGGGCGGTCGTCCACGGGCAGAACCGCTACGGCACCATCCGCTCCAAGGTCCAAGAGGCCGTCGACGCCGGCAAGCACGTCCTGCTCGAGATCGACCTGCAGGGCGCACGGCAGGTCAAGGAGAGCATGCCGGAGGCGAAATTCGTCTTTTTGGCGCCGCCGACGTGGGAGGAATTGGTCCGCCGACTCGTGGGCCGGGGCACCGAGAGCGAGGCGGAACAACAGCGCCGCCTGGATACGGCTAAACTGGAACTCGCCGCCGAGCCGGAATTCGACGTCACCATCGTGAACGACGAGATCCGGCGCGCGGCCGACGAGCTGGTTTCCCACATGGGCCTGACGCCGCACACGCGGTAGCCGGACCGGCACCGACGAACAACTCACAGAATTTGGAGGCTTCGTGTCCACGAACCTTGAGGGCATCATCAATCCGCCGATCGATGAACTGCTGACGACGACCGATTCCAAGTACGCCCTGGTCATCAACTCCGCCAAGCGCGCGCGGCAGATCAACGCCTACTACTCGCAGCTCCACGAGGGCCTGTTCGAATACGTCGGCCCGCTCGTCGACACCAAGCTTAACGAGAAGCCGCTCTCGATCGCGCTGCGCGAGATCAACACCGGCCTGCTGAAGGTCACCCCGATCGACGCCGAGCCCGCCGAGTAGCACCTCCCCCGATGGCAACCCAGCAGCGCATCGTCCTTGGAGTCGGCGGCGGAATCGCAGCCTACAAAGTGGCGTCGCTGCTTCGGTTGTTTAAGGAGGCCGGTCACCACGTGGACGTGGTGCCGACCCGTTCGGCGCTCGAGTTCGTCGGCAAGGCCACCTGGGAGGCGCTCTCGGGGCGGCCGGTGACCGCGGACGTGTTCGACGCCGTCGACACGGTCAACCACGTGCGGCTCGGCCAGGAGGCCGACCTCGTCGTGGTCGCGCCCGCGACGGCGGACCTGCTGGCGCGGGCCGCCGCGGGCCTGGCCAACGACCTGCTCACGAACACCCTGCTCGCGGCGCGCTGCCCGGTCGTGTTCGCCCCCGCCATGCACACCGAGATGTGGGAGCACCCGGCGACCCGGGCCAATGTCGCGACGCTGCGCGAACGCGGCGCCGTCGTCGTCGAGCCCGCCGTCGGACGCCTGACCGGCAAGGATTCCGGCGCCGGGCGGCTGCCCGAGCCGGACGACCTCTTCGCCGCCGTCGCGGACCTGCTCGCCGGCGCCCCGGGGCGGCGCGCGTCCTCGTCCGCGGGGGATCCGGGAACCGGGCCTCGCGATGGAGCCGCCACCCGCCGGGACGGCGACGAGCCCGCCTCGTCGGCACCCGTCCCGCGGGCGCGGGGCCCGCTGGCCGGGCGGACCGTCGTCGTGACGGCGGGCGGCACGCGGGAGCCCCTGGATCCGGTGCGGTTCCTCGGGAACCGCTCGTCGGGCAAGCAGGGTATCGCGATCGCACGCGCCGCGCTCGCGGCCGGCGCCAAGGTCCGCTTCGTCGCCGCGCACATGGACGATCCCGCCCCCGAGGGCGTGGAACTGGCCGCCACCTCCACGGCGCTGGAGCTGCGCGAGGCCGTGAACGCCGCCGCCGAGGGGGCGGACGTGCTGGTCATGGCGGCCGCGGTCGCCGACTTCCGTCCCGCGGAGTACGCCGCGAGCAAGATCAAGAAGGGCGACGACGGCGGCGCGCCGACCATCGAACTCGTCCGCAACCCGGACATCCTCGCCGAGCTGGTCGCTCGGCGGAACGCCGAGGGCCAGCGGAGCCGCCTGCCGCGCCTCGTCGTGGGATTCGCCGCCGAGACGGGCGACGCGGCCGCGGGCGTGCTGGAGCACGGCCACGCGAAGCTCTCGCGGAAGGGCTGCGAGCTGCTCGTGGTCAACCAGGTGGGGGAGAAGCTCGTCTTCGGCACGGACCGCAACTCGGTGACCGTGCTCTCCGCCGACGGTAGCGGACCGCGCCGGTTCGAGGGCACGAAAGACCGCGTAGCCGCCGGGATCGTCGGGATCATCGGGGCCCAGCTGAGCCGGTAGAGTGGTCGGGTGACTCATCAGAACGCCGCCCTGCGCCTATTCAGCTCCGAATCGGTCACCGAGGGCCACCCGGACAAGATCTGCGACCAGATCAGCGACGCGATCCTCGACGCCATGCTGGCGCAGGACCCGAACTCCCGGGTCGCCGTCGAGACCCTGACGACGACCGGGCTCGTGCACGTGGCGGGCGAAGTCACCACGGACGGCTACGTGGAGATCCCGCAGCTGGTCCGGCAGACGCTCCTGGACATCGGCTACGACTCCTCGGCCAACGGCTTCGACGGTGCGCGGTGCGGGGTCTCCGTGTCGATCGGCCAGCAGTCCCGGGAGATCGCCGACGGCGTCTTCAACTCGCTCGAGGCCCGCGAGGGCATCCAGAAGGACGCGCGCGACCTGCAGGGCGCCGGCGACCAGGGCATCATGTTCGGCTACGCCTCCGACGAGACCGCCGTGGGCATGCCCACGCCGATCTTCCTGGCCCACCGGCTCTCCGAGCGGCTCACCGAGGTCCGGAAGTCCGGCGAACAGTCCCTGCTGCGCCCGGACGGCAAGACCCAGGTCACCATCGGCTACGACGGCGACCGGCCCGTGTCCGTGGAGACCGTCGTCGTCTCCGCCCAGCACGCCAGCGAGCTGCTCCTGCCGCAGCTGCGCGAGGACCTGCTGGAGCTCGTCGTCAAGCCCGTGCTCGCGGGCACCGAGCTCGACACCAGCAACACCCGGATCATCCTCAACCCCTCGGGCCCGTTCATCATCGGCGGTCCCGTCGGCGACGCCGGCCTGACCGGCCGCAAGATCATCGTCGACACCTACGGCGGGTTCGCCCGCCACGGCGGCGGCGCGTTCAGCGGCAAGGACCCCTCGAAGGTGGACCGGTCCGCGGCCTACGCCATGCGCTGGATCGCCAAGAACGTCGTCGCCGCGGGGCTGGCCCGCCGCGTGGAGATCCAGGTCGCGTACGCGATCGGCGTCGCCCACCCGGTGGGACTGTACGTGGAGACGTTCGGCACCGAGACGGTCGACCCGCTGCGGATCGCCGACGCCGTCCAAGAGGTCTTCGACCTGCGCCCGCTGGGCATCATCGAGGACCTGGACCTCAAGCGCCCGATCTACCAGCGGACCGCGGCCCACGGCCACTTCGGCCGCGAGGACGCCGACTTCACCTGGGAGCACACGGACCGCGCCGACGCCCTGCGCAGCTACTTCAACGCCTGATCGGGCCCGTGGAGCCCCGCCAGCCCTCGCTGCTGCAGGGCTTCGACGTCGCCAAGCCGCTGCCGGGGTCCCCGGTCCCGGCGGCCGAGCTCCCCGTCGCGCGCGTGCTGCTGGAGACCCCGGTGCCGCACCTGGACCGCTACTACGACTACCTGGTGCCTGCCGGCCTGGCCGCGGACGCCCGGGTCGGCGCTCGGGTCAAGGTCCGATTCGGGGGGCAGGAGCTCGCCGGCTTCATCGTCGACCGCCGCGCGGAGGCCGAGGCGGGCGTGCGCCTGCAGCCGCTTGGGAAGGTCGTGTCCCCGGAGGTGGTCCTGCTGCCGGGGGTGTTGCGGCTCTGCGAGGCCGTCGCCGCCCGCTACGCGGGCTCGGTCTCCGACGTCGTGCGCAGCGCCGTGCCCCCGCGCATGGCGCGCGTGGAACAGGAGCCCCGCGCCGAGACGACCGGGGCAGCGACCGCGCCCGGGGCAGCAGACGCGCCCGCGGCAGCCGACGCGCCCGGGGCCGGCCCGGGGCCGTCCGGGAGCCCGAAGCGGTCCGCAGACCCGGGGCCGTTCGCCGAGTACGACGGCGGCGCCGCCTTCATCTCGTCCCTGGCCGCCGGCGGTTCGCCGCGGGCCGTCGCGAGCGTCCTGCCCAACCAGCCCGGCGGCTGGCCGGCGCTGCTGACCGCCGCCGTGCGGGCCTGCGTGGCCTCGGGGCGCGGCGCCGTCGTGGTGGTCCCCGACGCGCGGGACCTGCACCGGCTCACCGAGGCGCTGGACGCCCAGTTCGGCGCCGGCTACGCGCGCCTCTCCGCGGAGGACGGCGCGACGCCGCGCTACCGCAACTTCCTGCGCGCCAGCCGCGGCGAGGTGTCGATCGCCGTCGGCACGCGCTCCGCCGCGTTCGCCCCCGTGCGGGACGCGGGACTGCTGGTGCTGTGGGAGGACCACGACTCCAGCCACGCAGAACCGCGGGCCCCGTACCACCACGCCCGCGACACGCTGCTGCTGCGCGCCGAGCAGCTCGGCTGCGCGTTCCTGGCCGCCGGGCACGGCCGCAGCGCGGAGGCGCAGCGGCTGGTACTCACGGGCTGGGCGACCGAGCTGGCCGCGCCGCGCACCGTGCTGCGGCACGCGGCGCCGCGCGTGGTCGCCAGCTCGGACTCGCACGAACAGGAACGCGACCCGCTGCTGCACGCGGCGCGGCTTCCGCGCGTCGCGTGGAAGGCGGCCGCCGACGCGCTGGCGTCCGGTCCCGTCCTGGTGCAGGTGGCGCGGACGGGCTTCGTCCCGGCGCTGCGCTGCGAGACGTGCCGCGAAAGCGCCCGCTGCACGGCCTGCTCCGGTCCGCTCGGGTTCCGCGACGCGCGGTCCGCGCCGTCGTGCCGCTGGTGCGGCGAGCAGGCGCCGGCGTGGATCTGCCCCGAATGCGGCGGGCGGAGGCTGCGCGCCAGCACCATCGGCGCGGACCGGACGGCCGAGGAGCTGGGCCGGGCCTTCCCGCAGGCGCCCGTGGTCAGCGCCACCGGCGCGCAGCCGCGCGAGCGGGTCGGGTCCGCCCCGGCCGTCGTCGTCGCGACGCCCGGAGCCGAGCCCGTGGCCGACGGCGGCTACGCGGCCGTGCTGCTGCTGGACGGGGACCGGATGCTGGCCCGGGACGGGTTGCGGACGGCGGAGGACGTGCTCCACCGCTGGATGGCCGCCGCGGCGCTGGCCCGACCCGCGTCCGCGGGCGGCATCGTCGTCGTCGCGGCCTCGACGTCGGATCCGGTGCGTGCGCTGGTTCGCTGGGACCCCGCCGCGTTCGCCGAAAGGGAGCTGGCCGAGCGCCGGGAGCTGGGACTGCCGCCGGCGGTGCGCAGCGCCGTCGTGTCCGGTCCGGCGGCGGCGGCCGACCGCTTCGTCGGGGCACTCGAGTTGCCTCCGTCCGTGCGCCTGACCGGTCCCGTGATCGAGGGGGAGGGGGAGCACCGCTGGCTGGCCTTCTTCCCGTACGCGGACGGGGCGGCCGTGGCCGCCGAGCTCCGGCGCCGCAAGGCGACGTCCTCGGCGCAGCGCGATCCGGTGGTCAACGTGCGCGTGGATCCGGAGGGGTTGCTGTAGGCGGAGGTTCCGCGGCCGGCGCCCCTCAAGCCCTCGCGCTCCCGTTCGCCGCTGACTAGTCTGGACGCATCAGCCGTCACGGAGGGGGACCCATGAAACGCACGTTGCCCGCGCGGGCCTGCCGCTCGTCCGTTCTCGTCCCGTCCGTCCTCGCCGTGTCCCTGGCGTTGTCCGGCTGCGGGCAGACGGGCTCTGGCTTCGCGATCCTGGACGGGCCCGCCGACTCCGGCGACACCCTGCCGCCCGGTGCGTTCGACGGGGACCTCGTCCGCGAGGGGAGCGCGCGGTTCCTCGCGGAGGTTCCCACGGACCGCGGTCCCCGCGTATTCTACCTCGCCCGCCAGTCCGGTCCGTCTCCCGCGGAGGTGGCGGCGGTGTGTCTCGCGGAGGCGGGCAGCGGAACGATGTCCTGCGGGACGGGAGGCACCACCACAGGTTTCCATCCGGGCGAGGCGAAGGTGGTCCCGGACGGGCAGGACGTGTCCCGCCTCCTGGCCGACGGGTGGACCCGGGTCCACGGGAACCTGCTGGTCCGGGACTTCATGGACACTCCGTAGGCGACGGTCTCCGGGAGTGGTGCCGCGGGCCGTTCCGCCCTAGTCTCCGGGGCCCTGCATGCGGCGGCGGACGAAGACCGTGATTCCGGCGGCGACGAGCACCAGCACCACCACGGCGAGGCCGGCACCGATGTTCCAGCCGAGAATGCCTGGCATGGTGCCGGGTTCCACGACTTAGGCGTCGACCGGTCGGGTCGGGCCCGGCCTGCCGCCTCCGGCGCCGCCCCGCCCATCCCACAGGAGCGCCAGAGCTGCGGTGACCCCGTAGACCGCCGCGGGGATGACGGAGAACGGCCAAACCGCGCGGGGAACGGCAAGCCCGTCGACCAGCGTCCCCAGCAAAAGGATGGTCGTGGGCACGAGCCACAGGGCCACCGGCGTGCCGATCAGGACGGAAAGGCCCGCCCGCCGCCCCGCCGATCTCCGGCCGTTGTTCAGCAATGGCATCGCGACCGCCGAGGTCGCCAGCGCGAGGAGGCCGAACACCACCCCGACGTACAGCAGGACGGCGAACCCGAACGGCATGAGGAAGGACCCGGGAAGCACGCCGACCACCAGATAGAGGCCGGCCGCCGTCCCCTGCAGCCTCCACCAGACGCGCCACGGTGCCCGGGCGGTGTTCCGCCCCGCGGCTCCGTGCGGAGGTTTCCGGTATGCCATGGTCCCCCTCTGCGTGCGGCCTTCGATGGCCGGATTGTCGCCGGCCCCGGGACGCTGTCCGTGAAGTCGAAGCGTCCGAAGTTTCTCATTCGGCTTTCGTTATTGTGCCCGATATTCCCTCTTTGTCGAGTGCAGGAACCCTGTGTCGCCTTCTTCGGGTCGGTAGCGCCCGAAGGCGGTCCTGCGATTGGCGGACGACCGGGTCGATCATCGCCGTGGCGACCCGGTCCTCGAGGATGTCGGCCCGAGAGCAGGCCCGATGCCTTTCGGCCCGCGGACGGTGCTTGTTCGGCCTCGGCGTTGTGGCCCGCGTCAACCCTGGCCGAGGATGTGGCGGAGGGTGTCGGCGTTGCGCACGGCATTGCCCTCGCCGTCGTTGTTGAAGTACACGAACACGTCCTTGCCGTCTGCCTGCCACGTGCGGATCCTGTCGGCCCACCATTGCAGGTCGGCGTCCGAGTAGGATCCCGCGTACAGGTGGTTGTGGTCCGGTCCGTGCATGCGGACATAGACGAAGGGCGCGGTGGTGGCGAGCACGCAGGGCAGGTTGGCGCCACTCATGATGCAGTAGGCGGCCCCGTGGTGTCGGAGTAGGGCGTACACGTCGGGATGGTGCCAGCTGGGGTGGCGGAACTCGACGGTCACGCGGATCCACTCGGGCAGCTTGTCGAGGAAATAGCCTAGCCGGGCATCGTCGCGTTCCATGGCCGGCGGTAGCTGGACCAGCAGGATGGCGCGCTTGTCCGCCAACTCGTGCCACGAAGCCTTGATCCGCTCGATCCAGATCTCCGGCGCGTAGAGCTTCTTTGCGTGGGTGAGCCCCCGGGGAGCCTTGACGGATAGGGCAAAATCGTCGGGTAGTCGGCGTCGCCATCCGGCGAACACCTGGTCCCGGGGCCAGCGGTAGAAGCTCGCATTCAATTCCACCGTGCCGAAATGGCGGACGTAGATGGCGAGCCGGTCCCTGTCGGCCGTGCCGGGCGGGTACAGCACCTCGTTCCAGTGGGCATAGCTCCAACCGGATGTGCCGATCCGGATGCTCACGAAGGCAACCTCCAACCTGTGGGCCCGACCCGGCGGCCGGGGCCCAGCATGCCGCGCGCCACCGGTGCCGGATTGCCGGTGTTCGCCGCGGGCGTTTGGCCCCTGAATGCGGGTTTCTCCGCAGGCTACACCCCCGCGCGGAACGTCCGGTGCACCTTCGCGGTGCTCGGCCCGTTGTGTTCGGAGCCAGGCTGTTGCACTCTTACCTCGGGTGGAAGCGCCCGCGGCGCGACGGGGACCCGCGGCGCGGAAGGCGCGTCCGACCCGGCGAACTGGGTCAGCGGCCGGAAGGGGCATGCGATGTCGGTGGCAGGCGAGCGGTGGGTGCCCGACGACGCGTGGGTGAGGGATAACCTGCGGGAGACCATCGACCAGCTCGTGGGACTGGGGTACCAGGTCCGCGGCGGGCAGGGCGAGGACCCCGACCTCATCAACCCCGGCGGTCTCGCCGTGGAGACGTGGCGCCAGGACTACCCCTACGAGGAGTTGATGTCGCGCCAGGAGTACGAGTTCGAGAAGTACCGCCTACAGGTCGAGCTGCTGAAGTTCCAGTACTGGGGCCAGGACCACGGCCTCCGGCACGTCATCGTGTTCGAGGGGCGCGACGCGGCCGGCAAGGGCGGGACGATCAAGCGGTTCACCGAGCACCTGAACCCCCGGTCCGCCCGCGCGGTGGCGCTCAACAAGCCGTCGGACCGCGAACTGGGCCAGTGGTACTTCCAGCGCTACGTCCAACACCTGCCCACGGCGGGGGAGATCGTGTTGTTCGACCGCTCCTGGTACAACCGGGCAAACGTCGAGCGGGTGATGGGTTTCTGTACGGACGCGGAGTACAACACGTTCATGGGGCAGGCGCCGCTGTTCGAGAAGATGCTGGTGGACTCCGGCATCCACCTGACCAAGTTCTGGTTCTCGGTGACGCGCCACGAGCAGCGGACCCGTTTCGCCATCCGGCAGATCGACCCCGTGCGCCACTGGAAGCTCTCGCCGATGGACCTGGCGTCCCTGGACCGCTGGGACGACTACACCGACGCCAAGGAGAAGACCTTCCTGCACACGGATACGGACCACGCACCGTGGATCACCATCAAGTCCAACGACAAGAAGCGCGGACGGCTCAACGCCATGCGCTTCTTCCTGAACCAGTTCGACTACGAGGGCAAGGACGCCTCGGTGGTCCACGAGCCGGATCCGCTGTTGGTGCGGCGCGCGCGCGACGCCGTCGGCGACTAGCGCGCTGTTCAAGCCGAGGCTCGGACTCGGCCCATCGCTGGACCTGGGCTGGGTATGGACCCGGCGCATGCGCCATCTCCGGCCCCGCTGGAGTGCGTCCCGCGGGGCCGGCACGGAAGACCCCGTGCCAGAATGGGTGCCTGTGCCGTGGTCGCGGCCGAGTGCGGGGACGGGGGTAGCGGGGATGTCGGTGGTTGAAGGGGCAAGGACGGTGCCCACGGCGCGGTGGGGCGCCGCGTTCCTCGGCATTCTGCTCATCGCCGTCAACCTGCGTGTCGCGTTTGTCAGCGTTGGGCCAGTGCTTTCGGACGTCGGCGCGGAGTTCGGCTGGTCCGGCAGCACCGCGGGCCTGCTGACCGGGATGCCGCTGATCGCATTCGCGGTTTTCTCGCCCGTGGCGCCGGGCCTGGCGCGCCGGCTGGGCCTGGACCGGGCCCTGTGGCTCTCGCTGATGCTGCTCGCCACGGGAATCCTCGGCCGGTCCGTTCCCGCGGAGGCAGCCGTCTGGTCCGGCACCGTGCTGATCGGGACCGGCATTGCCTTCCTGAACGTCCTGCTTCCCTCGCTGGTCAAAAGGGACCTTCCGTCCCGGGTCAGCCAGGCAACCGGCATGTACACGGCGGTCCAGGGCGCCGTGTCTGCGGCCGGCGCCGCCGTCGTCGTTCCCATTGCCCACGCCACCGCCTACGGCTGGCGACTGGCGCTGGGAGTCTGGGTGGGGCTCGCGCTGATCGCCCTTGCCATCCTGCTCCCGTGGCTGCGGTCCCGGAATCCGGTGGTCGCCGAGGTCGACGGCCGCGCCGGAGCCTTCCGCTCGCCCTGGAAGTCCGCGCTGGGCTGGCAGATCACCCTCTTTATGGGGCTGCAGTCGCTGGCGTTCTTCGTGCTGGTCGCGTGGCTACCCGGAATCGAACGCGAACAGGGCATCCCCGCGGAGACATCCGGCCTGCACACCTCGATCTTCCTCCTGGTCGGCGTGCTGGCCAGCCTGGCCGCCGGAGCCGTGCTGCACCGTGCCGCGGACCAGCGACCGGTGGCCCTGGGGAGCAGTGTCCTGGCATTCTGCGCCTATGCGGGACTCGCCCTCGCGCCGCAACTCTCCCTGCTCTGGATCGTCGTCGGGGCCGCCGGCTGCGGCAGCCTCATCGTGATCGCGTTGTCTCTGTTCAGCCTTCGTACCGGAAACCACCAGCAGGCCGCTTCGCTGTCCGGGATGGCGCAGTCCGTCGGCTACGCCATCGCGGCTGCCGGACCCGTGGCCTTCGGCGCCCTGCGCGATCTCAGCGGCAGTTGGACGCTTCCCTTGCTCGTCACCTCCGCGCTCATGCTCCTGTTGTGTGTCACGGCGGTACAGTCCGGACGGAACCGCTTGATCGGCTGAACACTGCCTGCCTCCTCGCCTGCGCTTGATATCCGATCCTGATGGGGTATCGGCCCGGGATTCCACGTCCTCTGCGGGAGTGGACGGGTCGGGGAACGTGGACCCCGGCGGAAGACCATGCGCTAGCGCAGCAGCCAGGCGGTGCTGGCGCCGGGCAGCGTCCCGTCGGCGATCGGCGCGCTGCTCAGCAGCACCTCGCCCTCCGGAAGCGTGGCGGGTCCGCCGCCGAAGTTGGTGACCGTCACCCAGCCGTTTGGGCGGCGGAAGGCCAGGACTGACTCGGATCCCGTCTCCAGCCACTCGAGACTCTCGGCCGTCCGCAGCTCGCGGCGCAGGCGCAGGGCCGCGCGGTAGAGCTCCAGCGTGGATCCCGCGACATCGTCCTGCGCCTCGACCGAGTACTCGCCGAACCAGCCCGGCTGCGGCAGGTGCGCGCCGCCGTCGCCGAAGCCGAACGAGCTGCCCGCGCGCTCCCACGGGAGCGGCACGCAGCAGCCGTCGCGGCCCTTGTCGACGCCCGGGCTCCGGAGGAACGTCGGATCCTGGCGGCCCTCGTCCGCGATGTCGCCGACCTCGTGCAGACCGAGCTCCTCGCCTTGGTACAGGTACGCCGAACCCGGCAGCGCCAGCTGGAACAGGCTCGCCGCGCGCGCCCGGCGGGCGCCGAGACCACGGTCCAGCCGCCCCTCGGGCGCGCCGGCAAGGACCCAGGATTGGCCCTGCTTCTGGTCCTGCTCCGTGCTCCCCACGTCCGCGCGACGCGGCGGAAGGCCGCAGCGGGTCGTTGTTCCCTTCGGGCTGTGGGGCGTGGGGTTCCGCTACTTGACGGCGCCCTGGGTGACCCCGGAGAGGACCCAGCGCTGCGTGAAGATGAAGACGACGATCGAGGGTGCCATCGCCATGAGGTAGGACGCGAAGGACACGTGGTAGTTCTCGCTGAACTGCGTCTGGAAGATCTGCTGGATGACGGGCAGCGTCTGCACCGTGGGGTCGGAGATGATCAGCGACGGCATCATGAAGTCGTTCCAGGAGGCCAGGAAGGCGAAGATCCCGACCGTCGCGCTCATCGGCGCGAGCAGCGGGAAGATGATGCGCCAGAACGTCTGCCACGTGTTGGCCCCATCGATCCGCGCGGCCTCGTCCAGCTCGTCCGGCATGTTCCGCAGGAACGTGGTGAGCAGCAGGACGTTGAAGCCGAGGCCGAACATCACGTGCAGGATGCCGACGCCAAGCGGATTGTCCAGGCCCACGATGCCGGTGAGCTTGATCTGGGACAGCGCCAGCACGGGGAACGGCAGGAACATGGCCGCCAGCAGGTAGAAGAACGAGAAGCGGAAGAACCGGCGTTCCCAGTTGACGTGGATGGCGTAGGCGGCGGCGCTGCTGACGAGGATCGCGCCGGCCACCGCGATGGCGGAGACGAACAGCGAGATGGAGAAGCTCACGGGGAAGTCGGTCAGCTCCCAGGCCTCGACGAATCCCTCGACGCTGATCGGGTTGGGCAGGTCGAAGGCCTGTCCCTGAACGGCTTGGGCGCCCGTCTTGAAGGCCATGGAGACCGTCACGAACAGCGGAACGAGCACCGCGAGGGTGCACAGCCCGAGGATGACGGTGAGACGCCAGTTGACGCGGTCCTTCGTCGTCTTGGCCTTGGCGCGCGTGGTGGGCGTGGTGCCGGTGGTGTCGAGGGTGGTCGTTCCCTGGGCGGTCATCGGGCCTGCCCCTTTCCGCGCATCAGGCGCAGCTGGATCATTGCGATCGCGAGTGCAATCAGGAAGAAGATGGTGGCGTTCGCCATCTGGTAGGCGTAGTCGCCCGTGTCGAAGCCGGAGAAGATCGTCATGGCGACCGAGCGCGTCGACGTGCCGGGGCCGCCTCCGGTCAGACCGATGATGACGTCGTAGGCGTTGAGGAAGTTCTTGAAGGTCAGGATCACGTTGATGACGACGTAGCCGGCCATGAGCGGCAGGGTGATGGTCCTGATCTGCTGCCACGCGCTGGCGCCGTCGAGCGAGGAGGCCTCGTAGAGTTCGCGCGGTATGGCGACGAGGCCGGCGATGTAGATCAGCATGGTGCCGGGGATGGCCTGCCACGCCGTGACCAGCACGATCGACAGCCAGGCGAGGTCCGGGTTGGCGAGGATGCTCTCCTCGAGCGGCCCGAAGCCGACCGCCTGGGCGGCCGCCGGCAGCGACTTGGAGAACAGGAAGTTGAAGACGTAGGCGATGATGATCGCCGAGACCACCATGGGGATCACGAACACCGCGCGCAGGAAGACGCGGGCGCGGATCCGCGAGGTGAGGCCCACGGCCAGCAGGAAGGCGATCAGGTTGGTCACCACAACGGTCACCGCCGCGAAACCGAGCGTGAAGCCGTAGGAGGCCAGGATGGCCGGGTCCGTCAGCATCAGCGCGTAGTTCGCGAACCCGACGAAGTCCCATTCGCCGTAGCCGACTGAGTTGGTGAAGCTGAAGAAGATGCCCATGGCGGCCGGCAGGGTGATGAAGAGGGTGAAGGCGGCGACGGCGGGCAACAGGAAGAGATAGTGCGTGCGGTCGACGCGGCGCGTTGGCCTGGGAGGCAGGGGGGCCTGCACCGTGGGCGTGGGGACGGGGGTGGTGGTCAGAGCCATGTCGGGGGTCCTTGGCGGTCGCGGGTCAGGAGCGCCGGGCCAGGCGGGCCCAGTCGGCGTCGAGGGTGCGGAGCGTGTTCTCGAGGTCGGCGCCGAAGACGATCGCCTGCGAGTAGCTCTCGAACGGGATGGTGCGGGGAATGCCCTGGGACGCGCCTTGGTAGAACGCGCCCCGGTCCACGTACGGCTGCATTTCCAGGAGTCGCTCGTCCTCGACGGGCGGCGCGTCCTTCCTGACGCCGAAGCCGAGGGCGTGGGCGTTGTAGGCGTCCTGCACCTGCGGCCGCGTCAGGAACCCCAGCAGCGCCCGGGCCTCCTCCTGGCGGTCGGACTTCTCCGGGATCCAGAGCGAAAGGTCCAGGTTGACGCGCACCTTGTTGTCGGCCGGGTCCTCCGTCATCGGCAGCGGGAACGTGCCCACGCGGATGTCCGGATTGAGCTTCTCCAGCTCGGTGAGCGCCCAGGGCCCCTGCATGTACATCGCCGCCCCGCCGTTCGCAAAGGCCACGTTGCCGTCGCCGTACTTGCGGCCGGCGGCGTCGGAGTTCGAGTAGGCGGCGATCTCCAGCATCTTCTCGAGCGGCTCGCGGAACACCCGGCTGAAGGAGACGGGGGAGTCCGGCGTGACGTCGGCTCCCTGCTCCCGCATCTTCCGGTAGAAGTCGATCACGTCCACCATGCCGCCGATCGAGTAGTCGACCAGGCCCTGCATGACGGTCCACGCGTCGCCGAAGGTGCTGTAGACGGGCGTGACGTCGGCGGCCTCGAACGTCTTGCAGGCGGCGATCAGCTCGCTGTACGTGGTCGGGACCGCGACGCCGTGCTTCTCGAACAGGTCGCGGTTGTAGATGACGGACGCGGCCATCATCGAGTACGGAAGCACGGACGTGCGGCCGGGGAACGCCGGGTACAGGTCCACGAGATCCTGGACCAGCGTGGACACGGCCTGCGTCTGCGGAAGGTCCGAGAGGTCCGAGAGCTCGCCGCGCGCCTGGAAGTTCGCCATCTCGTAGTTGTAGTTCAGGCATCCGAGGTCCGGCGGGTCGTTCCGCACGAAGGTGCCGGCGAGGCCGCCGAGGCTGCCGCCGATCTCGTGGATGGGACGGATGCCGGGGTTTTCCGCGGCGAAGTCCCGGAGCAGATCCGCGAAGTAGGGGATGACCTCCGGCTTGGACTGGAAGAAGCGGACCTCCGGGGCGGCCGAGGCCGCGCCGCCACACCCCACCATCCCGAGCGCGGCGGCCCCGCCGAGCCCGGCCAGGAAGGCGCGCCGCGAGGTGGAGCCCGTGGGCCGGTGTGGAGCGCCGGGTGGCAGCCGTCTGAGCATTCTTCGTCTCCTTGGTGTGAGCGTGGGCGCGGGGTGGTGTGACCGGCGCCACAGGAAGTCGTAGATAAATTAGCACGTAAATTTATGCGCGTCTATAATCCTCTTCATGAAGAGCGTCGAGGGAATTCGGGCCGGTCACCTCGCGACGAGGCGCGGCGAGCCGCGGGTGTACGACGGCGGCGCGCCCTCGCCGCGGGTCGGCAGCGCGCGCCGCATCCTCGCTGCCGCCTGGTCCGGGAACGCGCTCACGGCGGCCGACCTGATGGCGGCGACGGGCCTGACCCGCGCGACGGTCCTCGCGGTCTGCAAGGACCTGGTCTCCGGTGGCTGGCTGGCCGAGCTCGCCAACGCGCGCGAGGCCGGGGACTACGAGAAGGGCCGTCCCGCGCGCCGGTACGCGTTCCGCCCAGAGTGCCGCTACGTGGTGGGGGTCGACGCGGGAGCGCACTCCATGACGGCCGCCGTCGCCGACCTGGCCGGCGCCGAACTCGCGCGGCTGCGGCGCGCGGCGGACCCGGAGGCCTCCGGCGCGGAGCGCCGCGCGGAGCTCGAGTCCCTCGTGCTGGACGTGCTGGCCAACGCCGACGTCGACCCCGAACGGGTGTCCGCGCTCGTGGTCGGAGTGCCCGCTCCCGTGGACGCGGCGGGCGAGTCTCCCAACGACGAGCTGGACAACTTCTGGAGCCGCATGAACCCCGGATTCGTCGACGTCTTCGCGGACCGTGACTGGGACGTCGTCGTGGACAACGACGCGAACCTGGCCGCCCTCGCGGAACACGCGAGCGGGACGGACGCCGGCGTGCGGGCCTACGCGACGCTGCTGTCCGGAGAAAGGTTCGGCTCCGGCGTCGTCATCGACGGGCAACTCCTGCGCGGACCGCGCGGTGCGGTGGGGGAGCTGCGCGTCCTGGACCTCGTGGGTGGCGTGGATTCGGCGTTGGGCCTGGCACACCAGGCGCGGGTCGAGCTGGTGCGCGCCGCCGACGAGGGCCGGCTCGTGGGGATGCTGGCGGCCTGCCCGACGGGGGAGCCGGAGGCCAGGCAGGTCTTCGCGGCCGCCGAGGAGGGCGACCCGCTCGCGCTCGAAATCGTCGACGTCCTCGCGCGGCGCCTCGCCCCGGTCGCCATGCTGTTGTCCGGCATGCTGGACCTGGAGCGGATCATCATCGCCGGCGCCATCGCCCCCGCCATCGCGCCGGTGCTCAAGCGCACGCGCGAGCTCATGGGGCGGGGCAGCACCCTGTCTTGGGCGGATTTGGTGGCCTCCGAACACGGCGACGGCGTGGTGTTGCTCGGCGCCGTGCAGTCGGCGATCACGCTGGTCCGCGCGGGCGCCTTCGCGAACTAGCCCGCGGGCGCGTTCCCGCTGCGGGGGCGCCTGAGACCCCGTTGTGTCTGGCAAGGGCCACCGGGAACCGGACGGGGGCGTGCGGCTGGAGGTCGCAGGGCCTCCGCCTGTCAGAGCTCCGGAAGGTCCTGTTTCCGCTGGTTGGTTTCCCGACCATCGCGTGCCGCCACGATGGTCGGGGCGCGGTGTGTTGCCTCGAGGGCGGCGCACACCACGTCCCCCAAGTCGTTGCCGACGCCGTAGGCGTCGCGCTGGTGTCGGGCGCCCGTCCCGTGGGCGAGCATGTCGGCGATGACCGTCTCCACCGTTCGTTCCTCCGCGTACTCGGCCAAGACCGGGCGCACCAAGTCCAGGAGCTGCGACACCACGGCTTCGGCGGCACGGGGGATCCCGGTGGTCGGGTCCACGAGGTTGGTGTCGAGGCCGTAGCGGCTGGCCTGCCAGGTCCACGTCCGCAGCACGGCCGCGGACACTGCGGGTGCCTCGGTTCCGGTGTGCCAGGCCCTGGCGCCGGTTTCGACGAGCGCGCGGACGATCGCGGCGATCGCGGCGGCGTGTTCGACGTCCAGACAAACGTCGGCAACCCGGACCTCCAGGGTTGGATAGCGCTCGGACAGACGGGCATCGAAGTAGAGCATGCCGGGATCCAGCGCCACCCCGCTCGCGAGCACGGCCTGGAGGTGGCCGTCGTAGGCGGCGGCCGACCCGAACGTCTCCGCGGGACCGGCGGTGGGCCACCGCGACCAGACCTGGTAGCGGTAGCTGGCGTACCCGCTGTCGGCGCCGTTCCAGAACGGGGAGTTCGCGCTCAGCGCCAGCAGGACCGGGACCCAGACGCGGATGCGGTCCAAGACCGCGACGCCCTCCTCCCGGGATTCCACGGCAACGTGGACATGGAAGCCGCACGTGAGCTGCTCGTCCGCGACGAGGCGGAACTGCTCCCTGATCCGTTGGTGCCGCGGCTTCGGAACCAGGTGCGGGGTGACGGGGCCCGGGGCCGTGGGTAGGGCCACGGCCCGTCCCCCGATCGTGGCGGCGGCCCCGTCGGCCAGCGCGCGGCCCCAGCGGATCGCCTCAAGCTGTCCCGCCAGGGTGTGCTGGGGTGGGCAGTCGATTTCGATTTGTTCCTGCTGCAGCTCCAGGGTCAGCCGGTGCCCGCTGCCGCCGGCTCGTTCTTCCAAGGGCACGTCCCACGTCCCAGCCGGCATGGGCACCAGCGTCGTTGCGTCCACGAGCAACAGCTCCTCCTCCACCCCGAACGTGCGCATCGGATTGCCTTCCCGTCGTGCCCCGTGTGGTTGGTTCCGCAGTATGCCCGCGCGCCGCCGGACGGCGCGGCGGCTCGATGCCGCCCCGACGGGCCGCGTGCTGGCCTCCAGCACCGTGCCTCACCGGGGAAGTCCTCGCGCGGGACCTGTCTGGGCGTCGGTGCCCGCCGGGGAGGGATGGGATTCCGCAGGTGTCGGCGGTGGTGGTCCGGGGCCCGGCCGGCCGTGCTCTTTCCCGGCGACGCCGTCGATGTCCAGTGGCAGGTGGGATGGTCCACGGAGAAAGGGGCTCGGCCGGTAGGGCGGGGGATCGGCGACCAGGCGCGGGTTCCGGATCCTGCCGGCGAATTCGGTGAGGGCGATCTGGGCTTCCAGCCGGGCCAGTGGCGCGCCGAAGCAGAGGTGGATGCCGCCTCCGAAGCCGAGGTGTTGGTTGTTGCGCCGCTCCGGGATGAACAGGTCGGGGTCGGTGAAGTGGGCGGGGTCGCGGTTGCCCGCGGCCAGGAGCAGCGTGAGCGAGGATCCTGCGGGGATGGTCGTGCCGGCGATGTCGATGTCGTCGAGGGCCGTGCGGAAGGGGACGAAGTGCACGGGCGGTTCGTAGCGCAGCAGCTCCTCGACCATCGGGATCGCCAGGTCGGGGTCGCTGCGCAGCATTTGGAGCTGGTGCGGGTGGCGGAGCAGGGTCAGTGCGCCGTTGGAGATGAGATTCACGGTGGTTTCGTGTCCGGCAATGAGCAGGAGCAGACCGGTGCTCACCAGTTGCTCTGCCGGCATGCGGCCTTCCGGGCCGTCGTCGGTGGCCATCGCCGAGAGCAGGTCGTTGCCCGGTGACTTCCGGTGGGCTTCGACCAGCTCTTCCATGTAGGCCCCCAGTTCCGTTCCGGCCTCGGCCCGCTTTTTCTGCTGGGTTTCGGGATCCAGGCCGGGGTCGGTGGACTGCAGGGCGACGTCCACCCAGACCCGGAAGCGCCGTTCGTCGCCGGGTGGCACGCCAAGAAGTTCGCAGATCACGGTGACGGGCAGCGGATATGCCAAGTCGTCGACAACGTCGATCCGGTTGCGGTCCGCCATGCCGTCGATCAGTTCGGCGACGATTTCCCTCATCCTCACCTCCATTCCGGCGACCCGGCCCGGCGTCGTGGGCGGTCCGAAGTGCCGCATGGCGATCCGTCGAAACCTGTCGTGGTCCGGCGGGTCCATGCTCAGGAACGTCGGTGACATGCCGGGGCCGTCCAGGTCGTCCCCGGTTGCGCCCGCCGCGGCCGCGGCCGGGTTGCGGCTGATGTCGGAGCTGACCCGCGGGTCGTGCAGCAGCGAGGCGATCTCGGCGTAGGTGCTCACGACGTAGGTCCCGTCCGGAAGCTTCGTCACGGGAGTCCTGCGGAGCTCGGCGTGGAACGGGTAGGGGTTGGCCCTGTTGGAGTAGTCCAGGACCTGCTCCCAGGCGCTGGCCGCGGTCATGGCAGTGTCCCCTCTGAACGTCGTGCGGTTTCCGTCGGCCCCCGCGGGGGTGTGTCGTCTGCGGACGGACGGGTCAACCCGGCGCGGAGTTGATGGGGATCTTGACCGGTCGTGACGACGGTCGCGGCCCGGGCGGGGCTGGCCACCGGCCGGAACCCCGCCGGCACGGGCTGGGCATCGGATGGCTCATCGACATGCCGGAACGACGGCGGGAAGGGTGCGGCTTGCTCGATCAACGGTTCGTAGAACCCGAGCCACTTGCTCTGGTTGAAGGCGACCGCCGCCACGGTCCGGCCCCTGCGGCCATAGACGGCCACGAAGCGTCGGCGGGCCACCGATCCCTGGACGATGGCAACCTCGTCGGCCGCCGAGGGCACCCCGACGCTCTTGATGTCGGTGCCGAACTGGACCGACCAGAATTTCGGGACCGCCAAGTGAATCCACCGTTCGGTCTCGCCGCTGACCATGTTGTGCGCCGCGACCTCAGCCTGGGACACGGCGTTGCCCCAGTGCTCGACGGCGAGGAATTCGTCGCCGAGCATCGACTGCGGGGCACGCGCTATGTCGCCCGCGACGAACACGTCGTCGGTGACCAGGCCATTCGCGTCGAAGGCACGGCAAGCGGCATCGCAGGCGACGCCCCCTACGCCGGACGACAAGCCGGAGCCCGCGAGCCATTCGACGTTGCGGACGGCGCCCAGCGCTGCGACCGCAACGTCGATCTCGAGTCTTGTGCCATCGGAGAGCACGGCGCGGCGCAGTTGGCCGGCGGCATCACCCTCGAGGGACGCGACCCGGACGCCGCAACGCAGATCGACGCCCGCCTCGATCTGAAGCCCCCCGGCTATCGCACCAATCGTTGCGCCGAGGGCCCCGACGAGCGGTTCCGGCCCTGCCTCCGCTACGGTCACCGGGAGACCGATGTCGCGACAGACCGAAGCGACTTCGCAGCCGATGAACCCGGCGCCGATCACCAGCACCCGCCGGGGTCGCCCTGCGAGGAGCTGCCGTAGCCTTGCTGCGTCCTCCCGGGTGCGCAACGTCAGAACTCCCGCCAGTGCCGCCTCCGTAGCGTTGGGCCAGGGGCGGGCCCGCAGGCCGGTGGCGATCAACAACCTGTCGAATCCGATCCGGCCGCCGTCGGCGAGATGGAGCTGCCTCGCGGCCAAGTCCAAGCCGGTCGCCGCCACGCCCAGCCGCCATGTGGCGTCGATGTCACGGTGGCGAGGCAGCGAGGAATCTGCCGACCGCGTCCGGCCGGCCAAGAGCTGCTTGGACAGCGGCGGCCGGTCGTATGGCTCGTGTGGTTCCTCGCCAACCAGCGTCAGCGATCCGCTGAACCCTTCCGCTCGCAGCCGCTCCGCCGCGCGCAGTCCCGTCAGGGATGCTCCAACGATGACGATTCGTCCTGACTTCTTGAACGCGCCCCCGCCGTTCCCGACGATATCGGCCCTCCCTGGCTCTGTCCCCGGAGGCCGCGATCCGTCCGCGCCGTCCATCCGTTCGAGCGTGATTGCCTGAACCGGACACGCAGCGGAGGCCCGCAGAATCCTGGTGAGCTGGGTTGCATCGGGATCGGGGTCGTAGGTCAGGGCTTCGTCCCCGTGGATGGTGAAGACGTCCGGGGCGAGAAAGGCGCATTGGGCGTAGCCCTGGCATCTGTTGAGGTCGACGACGAGCCTCATGCCGAACCTTTCCCTCTTGCCGGCCGGGGCGGGCCGTCCGCCGGCGGGCCGGCCATTCTTTCCGTGGACCGCGGTGTCCCCGGTTCTGCTGGCACTTGCGGGACACTGGGCCGGACCCGGAAGCAGGGGCCCGGATTGGATTTCCGGGCGAGTGGATTGAGTCTAGGCCCCGCGGGAGGGCGGCGGAAGAGAGACCTGTGACCGGATGACGCGAGGCATCGACCGCCGACGGCGCGAGGCATCGACTGCCGACGGAAGGTGCCCCTCGGGAGGCAAGGCGCGAGAAACCCACAGCAGGCCTGCATGCGTGCCGGCGAAGTCGAGGATCCTGTACTGGCCGGGGCCGCGGACGGGAACAGGGCAGGGAATGGACCTCCACTGCGGGTGGCCTTCCGCGGGCTACATCCGGCCCAGGGCCTCGATGTCCTCGAGGAACCCCTCGTGGACTTCCTTGCTGACCGTGGTGCGGGTGTCGGCGATCGCGTCGAGGTAGTCCTGGGTGGCCGGTCCCTTCCGCGCCTCGCTTCCCGTGCTTGCGCCGTCGTCGTACACGGCCTTTTCCAGCGCGCGCTGGGAGGCGCTTCGGGCCGCGTACTCGATGTCCGCGGGGGAGAAGCCGTCGGTGCGGCCCACCAGCAGCTCCACGTCCACGCCGTCCACCACGGCGGCGGGGATAAAGCGCTGCCACATGGCCTCTCGGGCCCGGCCGTCCGGCAGTCCGATCGGGATGACGTAGTCGAAGCGGCCGTGGCGCAGGAACGCCGAGTCCAGGGCGCGGATGAAGTTCGTGGCGCAGACCAGCAGGCGGCCGGGCTGTTCGCGGAACGCCGGGATGATCTTGAGCAGCTCGTTGGTGACGCCCTGCAGCGGCGACGGCGGTTCGCCCGAACGCTGGGAGGCGATCTCCTCCACTTCGTCGATGAAGACGACGGCGTGCTCCAATTCCGCGATCTCCAGGAACGTCTCCCGGAGCGCGCCGGCCAGTCCCTGCGGATCGGAGGCGAGCCGCGAGGGGAACACCTCCACGAACGGCCACTCCAGCCGGGACGCGATCGCCTTCGCGAAGGTCGTCTTGCCGGTGCCGGGCGGGCCGAAGAGGACAACGGCGCGCGGCGGAACCACGCCGAATTCGTCCGCGAGATCGGCCTCGGCGAGGGGCAGGACCAGGCGTCGTTCCAGCAGCTCCTTCTCGTTGCGCATGCCCGCCACGTTTTCCCAGAGGTCGCGCGCGAGGATTCGGCCGCCCAGCAGGCCGAGGGGCTCGAGCTCCTGGCGCTGGACCGGGATCTTCCGCTCGAAGTAGCGCAGGTTCTGCTTCAGGACGAAGCCGCGGTCAAGGAACGCATCCACCCGGGTCTCTGCTTCCGGCATGAGCGCGGAGAGCTTGTTGAGTCCGTGCGGGGCCATCCGGTTTTCGACGGCGGAGAGCAGCGAGGTGCCGATCCCGCGGCCCCGGTATTCCGGCAGGGTGGCCAGGAAAACGATCCAGCCCTGGTCGTGCGCAGCGCGCCCGACGGCGGCGCCCACCACCTGGTCGCCCTGGACCGCGACGACGGCGTGGTCCTTTTCGCAGGAGGCCAGCACCTCGGAGAGCGCGTAGACCGGCTCGACATCGGTGGCCTTAAGGGATTCCCAAAGATGCAGGATCCCGTCCAGATCGGCCGAATGGAAATCCCTGATTCGCCAGTTGGTCATGCCGCGACTCCCTTTCTGGAGCTTCCTCTCGATCCAGACCGCCCGCCCTGGGGACGCGCCCCACTGGCTGGTGATTCGGTTCCTGGTGTTGACCACTGTTCTCCATTTCCGCATGTCCCACTAGGGGAATGCGCGTGAAGGAACGGCGCTTCTTCGCGTTGCCGCAAAAAAGCGCCGTTCAGCACCGGTTGCGCGCGCAGCCTGAGGACGCTGTCTGCCCGGCCCGAGGGACGTGGGACGCGTGCTGACTAGCGCCGGACAGGAAGCGACGCGGCGACCAGTTCCCGGCTGTGTCCGTGCTGGGGGTCGGCAAAGAAGTCGCGGGTCTCGGCCACCTCCACCAGGGAGCCTTGGAACAGCACGGCCACCCGGTGGCACATGTACCGGATGACGTTCATGTCGTGCGAGATCATGACCAGGGACAGCCGGTGCTCCGCGTGAAGCCGCAGCAGCAGTTCCAGGATCCTGCGCTGCGAGACCGTGTCCAGGGCGGACGTCGCCTCGTCGCAGATCAGCACCCGCGGCTCCAGGAGCAGTGCCCGTGCGATCGTGAGTCGCTGCAGCTGCCCGCCGGAACACTCGCGGGGGTACCGGGCCAGGAATTCGGGCCCCAGTTCCACTTCCCGCAAGACGCGGAGGATGCGCCCGGCGCGGTCCGCGGCGGTGCCGGGACGATGCAACAGGGGCGCCTCCAGGCTGGACCGCAGGGTCATTCGGGGGTCGAAGGAGTCGTGTGGTTCCTGGAACACCAGCTGCACCCCGGTCTCTGTGCCTTCCGTGGGCGAGCCCTCCGGCGTCCGCCGGTCGATGATGCCGCCGTCCGGTGTCTCGAGACCGACGACGAGCCTGGCGAGCGTGCTCTTCCCGGATCCCGATTGCCCCAGGACGCCGAGGATCTCCCCCTGCCGGAGACTGAGCGAGACCCGGTCCAGGGCGGGCCGGCCTTGTGACGCCTTGGCGAAGCGCTTGGTGACGGCGTCGAGGGAGAGCACGGTGGCGGCCGACTGTTCCGGCGCGCGTTTGGCGGACGGCGCGAGGGTGGACGCCTCGAGCAGGTTCCGGGTGGCGATGCACTGGGGAGCCGGAAGCACCATGGCGGTCGGCCCGGACTCGACAACGCGGCCTGCCTCCATGACGAGCACCCGGTCGGCGAAGCGGGCGACGGACGCAAGATCGTGGGTGATGTACAGGACGCCCAGTCCGCGGTCCCTCCGTTCCCGGTCGATCAGCTCCATGACCTGCCGCTCGAGGACCTTGTCGAGGGAGGACGTCGGTTCGTCGGCCAGCAGCAGTTCCGGCTGCCCGGCGAGGGCGACGGCGGCCATCGCGCGCTGCGCCATCCCCCCCGAGAGCTGATGGGCGTACGAGCGTGCGCAACGCTCCGGATCCTCCAGTCCCACTTCGGCCAACAGCTCGAAGGAGCGGTCTCGGGCGGCCTTGCCACGCAGTCCGCGGTGGAGCCGCAAAGGCTCGCCGATGTGGCTGGCAATGGTGCGGCGGGGGTTGAACATGCGCTTCGGTTGCTGGAACAGCATGCCGATCCGGCCCCCGCGCACCCGGTTGAGCTCGGCGTCGCCGGCGCCTCCGAGGTCAGTCCCGCCCAACCGGATCGAGCCGGAGTCGACCCGCACCTGCGGCGGCAGCAATCCCATGACGGCCATCGCGGTCAGGGTCTTGCCGCTGCCGGACGGTCCCACCAGCGCGACGAACTCGCCCGGCGCGACGGTGACGTCGACCCCGGACAGGAGGCTGCGGTCCGCCGTCCGGAGATCCCGGCGCGCGAGGTGCAGCTGCTCGATCACCAGGCCCTCACGCATCCTGCGCGCTCCGGGTGTCCGCGGCGGGGAGGCGGTTGCCGGCGCCCTTTGCAACGTGCTGCCCGATCACCGTGACGCACAGCGCGACGGCGAAGATCGCCAGGCCGGGCGCAAGGATGGTCAGCGGGGAGCGCAGAGCAAAGGGCTGCGCCGCGGCAAGCATGGAACCCCAGTCCGACTGTGGGGGCTGAACACCGAGGCCCAGATAGGACAGGGCGCCGACGGTGATGAGGAATTGCCCGAAACGCAGCGTCGCCTGTCCCAGGAGCGGTCCCGCGAGATGCGGCAGAATGTGGCGCCGGATGATGAACCCCGGCGAGCACCCGAGGACGCGGGAGGCCTCGATGAAGCCGCGGGCGGCGACGTCGTAGGTCAGTGCGCGGGCCAGCCGGGCGAAGGGCGTCCACCCGGTCAGGGTCAGCGCCAGGAGCAGTGCTGGAAAGCCGCTGCCCATCATGGCGACCAGGAAGAGCGCCACCACCATCTCCGGTATCGCCAGGAACACGTCGTTGGTTCGCGTGAGAAACTCGTCGAGCCAACCGCCGCGGCGCGCGCTGAGCACGCCGACGGCCGTCCCTATCGCCCCTGTGAGCACGGTGGCGAGCGCGGCGACCGTGAGGGAGAAGCGGCCGCCCTCGAGGAGCCTGCTGAACGTGTCGCGCCCCAAATGGTCGGTGCCCAGCCAATGTTGGGGACTGGCGGGGGACAGGCGGGCGGAGAGGTCCTGCCCGGCCGGGTCGTAGGGCGCGATCCACGCGGACAGGGCGACGGCCGCGACCACGATGGCCAGGATCGAGGCCGCCGCCAGGACGGAAGCGGGGCGGCTACGCATGGTGGCTCCTGAGTCGCGGGTTGAGGATCCTGTGGAGCAGGTCGGCGGCGGTGGTCAGGGCGACGGCCAGCGCGACGACGACGACGACGCCGCCCTGCGCGAGGGGGATGTCGCTGTTCAGCACTCCGTCGTAGAGCAGGCGGCCCATGCCGGGGATCGCGAAGATGACCTCGACGATCACGGATCCGCCCAGCAGGCCGGCGAACCACACGGCGGCCAGGGTGGTCAGGGGAAGGAGGCCGTTGGGGACGACGTGCCGCAGCACGGTCCGGGCATGGCCGAGGCCGCGGGCGCGGGCCGCGACGACGTGCTCCGAGCCGAGCGCGTCGAGCACCCCCTCGCGCACGGCCGACGTGAAGTAGCTGGTGGGCCGCAGGGCGAGCACGGCGACGGGCAGCACCGCGGACGCGGGTCCGGCCCATCCGGCGGAGGGCAGGACGGAGAGGTTGAGCGCGAAGACCAGCACCAGCAGCGGCGCCAGCCAGTACTCGGGAATGGCGATGAATGCCTGCGTCACCATGGTGATGAGGCGGTCGATCAGGCTGCCCTCCCTGAGTGCGGCCGCGGTTCCCAGCACGATGGACACGAGAGCCGCGACGGCTAGGGCGGCCACCACCAGACTCAGGGTGACCCATAGGGCCGGCAGGACCTGCTCGGACACCGGCGTGCGGCTGGTGTAGGACAGTCCCATGTCGCCGCGGACGAACCGTCCCAGCCACCGCAGGTACTGCACCAGGAGGGGGTCGCCGATGCCGAGCTCGGCGGTGAGTGCCTGCACCGTGGAATCGTCGACAAGCTCACCGGCGACCCGGGAGCGGATGATCTTGCGCGCCGGGTCCCCGGGTGTGACGTAGGGGACCAAGAAGACCACCAAGGACGCCAGGAGGACGGAGGCCACCAGTGCGGCCGTCCTCTTGGCCAGGAAAACCATCACGCGCGGTGCCCTCTCGGGGCACGCTGGCCGGCACCCACGGGGTTAGGAACCGGACTTGCTGGTTTCCGCGCGAACAACATAGCGGGACAGCGGATCCTGCGTGTGGTTTCCGACGGCCGTGCGGGCGGCGTCGATGGCCTGCTCGTTCACGAGCCAGACGTTCACCGCCTGCTCCTGGAGGATCTTGCCCGCCTCCCCGTAGAGCCGGTAGCGTTCCTGCGCGTCGGCGGTCTCTGATGCCTGTGCCACCAGCTTGTCGTAGTCCTCGTCGCAGAAGTGGCTGAGGTTGTACCCGCCGTCGCACGTGTAGTCCGCGGACAGGAAGCCGATGGGATCCGCGATGTCGATCAGGCGGTTGCGCTGGCTGAGCACCATGTCGTAGTCGCCGGCCAACAGGTCTGGTTCGACGGCGGCGTACTCCGCGGTCCGGATCTCCACCGGCACGCCGACGGCTTTGAGGTTCTCTTGGATGACGGTCGCCACGTCCGCGAACTCTGCACGTTCCACGATCGCGATGATCTCCAGCGGGCGGTCGGCCGTGTATCCCGCCTTGGACAGCAGTTCACGCGCGACGGCGACGTCCTGGACCGGCGTGGGAGCGTCATCGGCGGCCCACGGTTCCGACGGGGCGAACGGGCCGTTGGCGGGCAGCGCTGCTCCCTCGTAGACGCTGCTGGCCAAAGCATTCAGGTCGATGGCGGCGCCGACCGCCTTGCGGACGTCGACGTCGTCGAACGGCGCCCGGCCGTTGTTCATGTACAGGGTCGCGGTCCTGGGCGAGTCGGCTTTGAGGACCTCGACGTCCGTCGCCGCCTCAAGCGCCGAGAGGCTGGAGACGGGGACGGACAGGGAGATGTCCGCCTCCCCGGTCTGCACCTGGGTCGCCCGGGTCGCGCCGTCCGTGATGAAGCGGACCTCCGCCCCGGCGAGCTGCACCTCCCCGCCCCAGTAGTCCGCGTTGCGGTCCAGCGTCACGGACTGCTTGGGCTTCTCCGACACCGCCACAAACGGGCCGGTGCACGTCCCGAACGGATCCACGGTTTTGCCCGCGAAGGCGGACGGGGACAGGATCCCCGTGTTGACGCTTGCCAGCCGGTAGGGCACCAGTGGGCTCGCGGAGGGGGTGGTGATCCGCACCGTGCGCGCGTCGGTGGCCTCGACGTCGCTGACCACGGTGGGGTTGAACGCGCGGGCCGGCACGTCGGCGTCGAGCACATGGCGCAGGGACGTCACGACGGCGTCGGCGGTGAGCGGGGTTCCGTCTTGGAACCTCACCCCGTCGCGGAGGGTGAACTCCCATTCGAGGTCGGACACCTGCTTCCACTCCGTCGCGAGCGATGACACGACCTTGCCCTCCGACTCGTCGTAGCGGGTGAGGGTCTCGAGGCAGCCGGACAGAGACAGGATGTAGGCCGCGTCGCTTTCCAGCGCCCAGTCGGCGACGGGGGCGCGGAAGTTGTCCACGACGATCCGCTGGTTGGCGCCGGCCGTTGTCGGCGCTCCGCCTTCGGGGGCGTTGAAGCCGCATCCTGTCAACGCCACGAGAGCCGCCAGCCCCAAGGCCAGGGTCGAAGGGAAGGATGCGCGCACAGAAACCACCTTGATTCGGGGCCCGCAACAACTCGCGGGTGGGGGAGCGGCCGCTGATGGCCATGAAGAAGCTTAGGCCAGCCTTAGCTACTCCGTCGACTTTGGCGTATGCCGGGGTGTCATAATCCTCGTCACTCGGAAATTCTCGCCGCGGGCACCCGTCGTTGACGATTGCGCACGGTGGGTCAAGGTAGGGGAAACTCTAAGCAACCCGAAATTGAGGGGACCGGCGCGGAGGTTTCCATGTCGACGCGCACCCCGTGACCCAGGAGCTGGTGGATGCCGTTTCGTGCCTACTCGCCGGAGACGCGCACGCTTCTGGGAGCACAACTGGTGTTCAACCTTGGCTTCTACGCCGTAGTCCCGTTCATGGCCGGCGCCATGCGTTCCGACTTCGGTTGGGGGGCGGCGGCGATCGGGCTGGTGCTGGGGGCACGCACGTTCAGCCAGCAGGGCATGTTCCTCTTTGGCGGGATGCTCGCGGACCGGTGGGGCGCACGACGGTCCATCCTCGCCGGCTGCCTGGTGCGCATTGGTGGCTATGGCACGTTGCTCGCGGCCTCGGATCTGCCGCTGTTCCTCCTTGGCGCAGTGCTCACCGGGGTGGGCGGGGCCCTCTTTTCGCCGGCGCTGCAGGCACGGCTGGCCGTGGCGGACAGGACCACGGAAGTCAACCCCAAGCGGAACTCCGTCTTCGTGTGGTTGGCGATCACCGGAGAAGCCGGTGCCGTGCTCGGCCCCTTGCTGGGGACCGCGCTTCTGGGATGGGGTTTCGATGCCGCCCTCGCCGCCGGGATCGGGATTTTCGCGGTCATCACCGTCCTGCTGTGGTGGCGCCTGCCACCGGACAAGACGCACGGGGACGGCGCTGCGGGACGCTCCCCGGCTTCACTCCGCCCCGCCGGCGGGTGCCTGCGCGATCGACGATTCCTCGCCTTCTGTCTCCTGGCTTCGGTCAACCTCTTGGCCTACAACCAGTTGTATTTCGCGGTTCCCGTCGAGCTGGACCGGCGCGGTCTGGGGCAGGCATGGATGGGCGGGTTGTTCCTGTTGGCCTCGGTCCTTACCCTTGCCCTGCAGCTGCCAGTGGCCGCGGCGTCACGCAGGATCGGTCCGGGACCCACTCTTTCGGCCGGCTTCGCCTTGCTGGCCGTGGCCTTCGCGGTCGCGGCCGCCACATCGGTGGATCCCGAGGGTCCGCCGAGCACGTCGTTCGCGCCGATCGCCGCGGTCGTCGCGTTTCTGGTGCTGGGACACATGGCCATCACGCCCATGATCCTGGCGCTCGTGCCCGACTACTTTCCACGGGGCCTCTCCGCCGGACTGGGGGCGGGGTACGGGCTGGTCGCTACGAGCGGAGGCGTCGCGGTGTTGGCGGGCAACATGGTGCTGGGTCGTCTGGTGGACGCCACCGAACGGCACCAGTGGTGGCCAGGTACGCCATGGGTACCGCTGGTGATGG
Organism: Arthrobacter halodurans; assembly: GCF_041877255.1. Lineage (NCBI taxonomy): Bacteria > Bacillati > Actinomycetota > Actinomycetes > Micrococcales > Micrococcaceae > Arthrobacter > Arthrobacter halodurans. Next base: position 231,377 of record NZ_JBHDLJ010000004.1, on the reverse strand, counting down.
TCGCCTTGATGTCCGCCCTGGCACTGCCGCGCGTGCTGCCCGCTCAGCCCGCAGCCAAGGCGTCCCTCCCAGCGGGAACAACAACGGCGACGTGAGATAGTCCTGAGTGTCCGCACCCATCTCGCGATATTTCGCTTGGTTGACACGTCATGTGCGGCTTTGTCGGCGTCCCGATGAGGATCGGTGGCCGCTACCCGAAACCGCCGTCTCTCCTCTATTCAGCCGGTTCCTCGGGGTTGTCTCCGGCCCACCGCGCACGTTCCTCACGAACGCCTCCGGCGGGGAGCCCACCGCGGCCGCCGGGACGGGACAAGGAGAGGGCCCGGGGCGGGGGAGCGGGTCCGGGCGGGCTGGCCCGCTATGTCGCGGTCGCGACCCTGCCCCGCGCGGCCGACGGCGGCGCCGTTGTCGCGGTCGTGCTGCTGGTGACCGGCAGCGGCGCGCCGGGTTGGCATGCGGGGCTGCTCGGCGCGAGCATCACCGCGCCACACCTGCTCGGGCCGTTCGTCGCGCGGAGCCTGGACACGGCCCGGGACGGACGCCGGGTCATCGCCCTCGCGTGCGTGCTCCACGGCGCAACGTTCGCCGCGGCCGTGCTGCTCTATCCGCACACTTGGCCCGTCGTGGCCGCGCTGCTGCTCGCGGCCTCCGGACTGGCCGGGCCCCTGCTGACCGGCGGGATCAGCAGTAGGCTGCCCGCCATCGCCGGACCCGGCCGGGACAGCCAGCGCCGGGCGCAGGGCTGGGACGTCGCCACCTACGGACTGGGCGGCACGATAGGCCCCGCCGTCGTCGCCGCGGCCTCCTCCTGGGCCAGCCCCACCGTCGCGGCGCTGATCCTGACGGCCGCCACGTTCGCCGCCGCCGCCCTCGTGGGGCTGCTGCCCTATGCCCCGCCGCTGGCCGCCGGCCTGGACGTCCCGCGACCGGGACGCACCCTGGCGCTCATGCTCGCCTCGGGGCCGCTGCGCCGCACCCTGTACATGACGGTGACGGTCGCCCTCTCCGTCGCGGTCCTGCCCATCGCCGCCGTCGTGTCCACGGACCGGCTCGGCGCGGGCCCGGCCGCCGCGGGGATCCTCGTCGCCGCCTACGGTCTGGGCAACCTCGCCGGATCCGCCGGGCTGATGCTCCGGCCCCCGAAGGGCGACGCCGACCGGCTGATGACGGGGTTCGCGTTCGCCGTCGCCGCGGCCCTGGCCCTCCTGGTCGTGGCGGACGGCTTCGTGGTCACGGCCGTCGCCTACGCCGCCGCGGGGATCCTGAATGCGGGCTTCTTCGCCGCGACGCTCGCGGCGCGCAGCGAGTACGCCCCGCGGCAGGCACGGGCCCAGGTGTTCGTCTGGGTGGGGGCGCTGAAGATCACCGCCGGCTCCGCCGGAACGGCCCTCGCCGGCGCCGGCGCCGTCGCCCTCGGATCGGACCGGGCCCCTGCGGCCATGGCCCTGGTTCTGACCACGGCCTGCGCGGCCGCGTCCATCCTCGACCGGCGAACCGCCCGACGCCCCGGGCATCCCACCTCCCGACCGCGGACCGGCTTTCGCGACGGGGATTCTTCCGAGGGCCACTGACCCATCACGACGCAGAGGAACATCACGGTCGGCAACCGGTGGCCTGGACTTCCAGCGCCAAGACACCCAGCCAGACGGCGGTTCGGGGTCCTCCATGCGCGGAACCGGCCTCATCCCCTAGGCCTGCCCCGCGCTAGACGTCCAGGACCCCGTCCCTCGCTTCGCGGATGTCCGGGAGCGCAGTGGTGTCTAGGTCTTCCATGAATTCGAGACCTGCGTAGCGGTCGAACTTGATGCGTCCCGCATCGTCGAAGACCCTCATGCTGCGGCGGATCCTGCCGGCGGGAAAATAGGGGTGGCGGCACGTGACCTGAACCACGGTTCGGGGCCACTCACCGAGGACGCCCACATGTGTTTCGCGGACACCCTCGGCCAGCGGACTGGTGGTTCCATCCGCCGCTCGCCAGTAGGAATCAGCGTTGGCGAACTGCTCCGCCAGCGCACTTACCGCCTGGGTTTTCTGTGCATCGGTCAAGGTCACCCGCTGCCAATGGGTCCCATCCACCGAGGAAAGGTCGATTCGCACGGGATCCTGGCCCGTAGCCCAAGGGTCGTGGTCCCGGCCGAGCCGTTCCGGGGCGACAGGGGTCCCCCAGCCCTGGGGAACGAAGTCCCTGAACCTCACGTGGGTGGGCCATTGATCATGCGTGCCCACAGCCAGGGCTGCGCACCGGTATTCGTAGTCGATTCCGACCCCGTCGTGGTGGGCCACGGGCGGGGACGGGTTCACGAACAGCACGTGTCCCTGGTCTTCCTCTTGGACGGCGTTGACGTAGCGGTCCACTTCCAGTCTTCGTGTCGGCCGCCCGGGCAGGTGGATGAGTAGCGTCGTTGGAGCCGCCCAGTCCGTCGGCAGGTCACCACCGCGGTAATCGTCGTCGATTTTCTCGCCCATGGAGTCGCTCGTCCATAGTCCGGCACGTGTCGCGCCCACGACCGAGACTCCTTCGGTGCGGACATGGCCCAGTGATCCGTCTGTGCCGATGCGCACCGCGAGCACCTGGGACGGTGCCCGCAAGGCCGGGTAGTGGTCGTCACCGCCGTCATCGTCGCTCTCGTACACGACCCACAGCGCGTCCGACGCCGGGTAAACCGACACATGTGGGACGAACAGTCCGGCGTCAAGTTCCGGCCACGCGAGAAACAGATCAGGCTCGGCTTCGCGACGGACCAGGGCCACGGGACGTTCCTCGTCGACGAAAAACGTTGTCTTGCCAATCGTGGTGCGCGGCAAGGGTGACATCCAGTCGGTCATGGCTCGATGCTAACCATCGATCGATGGTGGCACCTGTTGAACGGGGCAGTCGCCGCACAGATTGTCAGTCGCCACACCAGCGGAGCAGCCGCGGCACCAACACCACCGTCTGTGGCTGGGAACTCAGCCATTTCGGTCGGGGATGGGCCAGGAAGCGCCGACGGGGTGCGTTGGCGTCCGGATCCAGGTGTTGTCGTGGGGGGCGCGGTGCCATGCCTGCCGCGGGCCCTCCCCTTCGCGGGCGACGTCCGTGAGCCAGATCGTGCTGTCGGGGTCCCATCCGGCGATGACCGATGCGGTGCCGGCGTCGACCTGGAGCGCGCGCGTCGCGCTCCCGAGGTAGCCCAGCACGGTGAGGTGCACGGCGTCCCACTCGGATGCGCCGCGTTCCCAGTCCGGGATCACCCACCGCCCGTCGCGTCCGGTGGCGCGGAACCAATCGTGCCGGCGGGACCCGGTGACCTCAAGCGGGAGGGCGCGGCACAGCGATATCCAATCCTCCGCGGTGCGGATCTCGAGGGTCCTGCCTGCTCCGCGAACGGTGATCACGGTCGCGTGCTCCCACCCCTGGGAATCCTCCACGAGGCTGAGTCCGGCCGGGATCTGTCCGACGGTGTGGACGAGTCCGTGCGGGATCGACCACCACGATCCCGACCAGTTGGCGTCGGCGGCGCGCGGCCGTTCGCGCGAGGCCCGAGCCTCCTCGGCGCGGACGTTGCGTCCCCACGCCGCCAGGGTCTGCTGGGGGTCCTTGGTCAGCGGCGCCGGGTCGTCCGAGGGTCGCCAGTCGATGGCCCACTGCAGAGCGCGGCCGGGCTCAGCCCACCACTGCGTGCCGGGCGAGTCCAGGACCTGGGCGGCGAGGGGGAGCAGAGCCGCCCGGATCACAGGGAGCCCGGCGAGCACGTCTTCGCCGTCGGGGGCCTGCCAGTACCTTGCGGTGTCGACCGAGCGCCCGAGAGCCGCCTGGATCAGCGAGTCGTTCAGGGCAGCGGGATTCAGGGAAGCGAGTGCGGCCGCCAGCTGCTCCGGTGACGGCGAGGGAGGTGGCGGGCCCGTGTCGTCGAAGCCGGCACCAAACATGACCCTTGACTTCCCCTTCCCGGGATCGAGGTCGTACCCGAGCCGGAACACGGCGTCCCTGACGTCCGGGTCGAGCTCCATCGCGAGCTCGAGGCAGAGCCGGCGGCCCCGGGGTCCTTCGAGGACCGATTCCAGATTGTCCTTCATCCGCCCATCCTCGCACCCCAGCCCTCGGGCAAACTTGCGGTCCGCGACGGCCGTGCGGCGCCAAGCTCGACGCCGACGGCTGAACGGCGACTTCATGCGTGGACGTCTGTGACCGAACATGGGCTGGAACTGCGGATTTTTGATGGCAGCCTGGCTGTGTCGCCGATTGTCAACGCTATGGATGCTCGCTGCGGTTTCGACACCATCGGCCTGAAGCGCGTCCTACCAGCGGTCGCCTGCAATCGCTGAGGGGAGACGCCCCCCTTGGGTGCTGCCTACCCGGAAGACCCGGGCCGTCGCGGCGCACGAAGCCTATCCCCGCGCGTGCGGCTCGAGCCCGTGCTCCAGGAACGCCCATAGTCGGTCTCGCTCGGCACCCATGACAGTCACGGCTTCGAAGTCGATCTCGTTACCCCCGGCGGGCTCGAATGTGCGGAAGTGCCCACCGCGCAATTCCTCCACTACGGGCCATTCAGGCCCATAGTCCTCCTCGCAGTACTCGTGGCGCCCATCCATCCAGTGCACCTGGGACCACAGAGGCTCCTGCTTGGTCCCGAGCAGCGGGAAGGACCGCATAGGCATGACGGACGTGGTTATCCGCCCCACAGCCGTGCCGTCCCGAGAGAGTCTCCAGACCGAGTTCCGGAACGGGTCCAAAGCTGGGTCTTTCGGCCAGTCCTTCTCGTTAAACCACTTGTCGAGCCATCCCATGTACCAGTTCTAGCAGCCCATCGTGTTCGTCGGCGCGGCACGAAGCCGGTAGTCGGGCGGCATGCCTCGATTGATCCTGATCGCTTGCCACAGCGTGCCGCGAAAGGGCTCCGTAAGAACGCCGTGTGTCTCGATTCCCCGCGTCCCAATAAGTCCGGGGGCGGGCCATTGATGAGATCTCTGGACGTCCCCAAGCAGGCTGAAGCGCTAGCTGCCCAGTCTTTCGGAGTCGACGCCCACCGCCTTGGCGATTCTCTCTGCCTGCTCCCCTTTACCGTGGATCATGATGGACCAGGTGTCTCCGGCCAGCATGAAGAGGCCCGCGTAGCCTGTGGCCCGCGCTTCCTGCTGGAGGGTCCTGGCCTGTTCCTGGGCGTCGTGGAGGATGTAGTTGATCTCGCCGCACCGCCCGTAGGTGCCCTCTTGGACGAGCTTCGGTTCGGACGCCGGGCAATCCACGCCGGACTTCTCGATAACGGTCCGGATGTCCTCGACGCTGTCGAAACTGCCCGGCTGGCCGCAGGCGGTGAGCGAGAGGCCAGCCAGGACGAGCATGACTGACTTGGTGTGCTTCATGGCTCCCCCAAAAGTTGGTGAACCGCCAGCCGACGGGCGGTTCCGGACGTCTTGGAGCGAACCCCAGCCTGACGTCGCGGGTAACCGCCACCCATCGCTGCGCGCCCGCTACCCGGGTGCCGGGTCTCGTGGCGGGCCGGGGCGCCGGCCGGTGAGAACCAGCGTGCGGAGCCAGCCGGTGGCGTCGGCGACGATGGACTCGAGTGGGCCCTTGCCGACGGCGTTGCGCCACAGAACGGCGGCGAGGAGGAACAGGATGCATTGCATGGCGATGGACATGACCGGGCGCTCCGGGTCGAGGATCTCGGCGGCCAGGATGACCACGTGCGCGCAGTAGAGGGTCAGCGTCATCGAGCCGGCCGCGGCTAACGGTGCGGTGGTCCGGCCAAGAAGAGGGACGAGCAGGAGCACGGCGCCGAGGACGGCCAGCGACGTCCCCAGCGTATGAAGGATCGTGACGGGGGTGGAGGAGTAGGGGGCGAGGATGGCCAGCCACCAGCCTGTGGTGGACGGCAGTGCGTCGGCTCTGGTCTCGTCGTCCGGGCCGAAGGCCAGGATCTCGTCGATCTCGCCGCGGTCCAGCAGGGGTGTGGCGGCTTCGATCCGGTCCAAGCCCCCGCCCGGGCCCAGCAACAGGACCGACAGCAGCCACATGGACGCGGCCAATGCGGCTCCCACGCCCAAGAGGACGGCCGCGGTCTTCCGTGATCCGAGGTCCATGCGTCCGACGGCGATTCCCACACAGATGTACGCGACCCAAGGCAGCGCCGGGTAGAACCCGGTGAGCAGCATGTCGGTGAGGAACACCCCCGGGTCGGCGGCGGCGAGGGCGAACGTGTATTCGCCGTCGACCAGGGGCATGTCCGGCCACCCGGCGCGGACCAGTTGCATGGCCACGGGGCCGAGCACAGCGCACACGACGGCCAGGACCAGCAAGGCACGCAGCCCCAGGCCCAGCAGGGGGACGGCGAGCAGGAAGAGGATCCCGTAGTACGGCAGGATGATCGCCACCGGTGCGTCCGTCTGGCCTAGCAGCAGGCCGATCGTCGTGATGAGCAGGGCGCGCAGTGCCAGGGCGGCCCGGTTCGCGGTCATCGTCCGACCCGTCGGAGGCCGACTGCCACCCGAGAGCAGGGCGATGGAAATCCCGGCAATCAGGGCGAAGAGGGCGGCGGCCCGGCCGGCGAGCAGCGCCCCAACGATCATGGGCTCGCCTTCCGGGGTCTCGTTCGGCAGGACATTTACGACAACGATCCCGAGCAGGGCCACGCCCCTTGCGACATCGATCCCCACCACGCGCCGGGAACCGTCTTGGCCCGTCCGTCTCGGCCGGGCCTGTGCTGAGGCCCGTTTTGGATCCGGGGGCGGCGTGGCTTCGCGTCGAGTTGGCAAGGCGGTTACCTTTCTCAGGTGCTCCCGGACCGGAAGGGCCGGGCCACGACGAGACGGCCTCGCCCCCTGCCGGTCGAGTCACGCCGAACCCAGTGAAATCGGGGATGTGTTACCGCTACGTTATAGCCGATTGGGACCCAGTACGATATGCCGGGATGCCCAGTGCCAGCACTGAACCGTGATGACATTCCTGAAGTGTTGTGATCCAGTTTCGGGCGCCGGTGATCCTGCGGTAGCGGGTCGCCGGGGACATGCCGAGGTCCCGGGCGACGTGGGTGGCGGGCGGGCCCGAGTCCGTGAACCGGAGGGCGTTGGCGATCTGCCTGTCGGCGGGGGCGGTAGGGCGCTTGGCGACGCAGTTGGTGCCTGGTACGCCTGTTTGACGGCCTCGGTGCGGTGGCGGAAACAACTTAGGGGAGTCCCATGGACAACGGATTGGGCCATCTGGTCGACTTCCTAGCTTGCCACCGACAACTTCACGATGTCGTACCGCCCCTCGGACGGTTTGCTGCTCGGCGCCGAGGGTGGGGAGCAACCCAACCCAGAGCATCGTCCCCACTTCCCCATGACCCCTGTGGTGCTCGCAATGTTCAGTCCCGTGGATCTGCCGATTTGGGGCGGGGCGAGCGACAGCCATCGCGTTGTCTCCGCGGAGCCGGACGGGGAAGGCAGAGTGCGACTGAATTTCGGGCACCGCGACGAGCCTTCGAGTCCGGTGGAGGCGGGCTAAGCCATCGTTGACTTGGAACTCGGCATCGTCCGGGAGATGCGCATCGGCGGCGTGGACTACGCAACCAGCGACGTCAGGACCGTGCCTTGGGCACCGCTGGGATGAGAATAGGGGCAATCAACAGCAGAGCGGAAGGGACCATGCTTCCTCTCCCCCTCCGCTGCCGCCTCTCTCAAACCCGGTGACAACGCTGACCGGGATCCGCGTGGAGCCACAACCGGTCAAATGTAGCCGTTAGAACAAGTCCTCGCGGAACACGAGTGGACAAAATCGTTGGTGGCCCCGGTCGCTTCAGACGGGGTCCGTGTATGGCCCTTGGGATGAAGTGGTGGGAAAGCCGGGCACTTCCGATCCACTCTCGCTAAATGATCCGAGCACGAAATGTCTTGATAGGTAGGTTTCATCGGGACCGAGGCGGCCTTTGTTGGCCTCATCTATGTGCTGCTGCGCGTGCGACCGCACACGTTCCATGGTTGCCTCGTCCCACACCAGGGTGGCTTTTGAGAAGATCTCACCCAGGACAGGGTCTGATTCGATATAGCGCGGCGTCCTTACGCGTATCAATAGGTACGTGTCGTCGAAATCGGCGTCCGGGCCAAACCCAAGTCTCGACATGAGCCGACCGAATCTGGAGGTGACACGCTCGACCATATCGATGCGAAAGACTCGCGCATGGTCGAGCGCCGTTGATTTCCCCAGTTTTTCCGACGCGACACTGCCTTCCGCATGCCTTGACCCACTTGATCGGAAGAATTCTTCGAGTTCCTCCACACTGACAATTTCGAGCCTAGACATACCCACCGCCTGGCTGGCGGCGTAGTCCATGTAGCGGCAGTCCAGAGCGCACGAACTTGTCGTCGGTCCTTTCGTCATCCATGCCCCCAGTCTGGCATCATCCGAGGGGTGAGCGGATTGATGGGCTGTCAGTGTTACCGACCCGATGCGAGGCGACGTCTCCGTCTGCGAACCGGCGTCACGCGGACGCGTCACTCGTCCACGTCGGAAGTGCGGGTGGCCCCTTCAAGCAGGCCCATGACCCAGGAGGTTGTTTCGCCTGCTGCACTTCCCTGGAGAGGGACGGCGATACCGCGGGGAAGCACCCGGGCCATGGCCGGATCCTCGTGGAAGGCGACGGCCACGGTGACCTCGCTGCTACCGAGTTTGAGGTTGGTGTCCGACTGGTCGAGGATCAACCCGGCAAGGCCCCAGCCGGCGAGTCTTTCGACAAGGTCGGCGGGCCGGCAGGGACGTCCCATCGGCTGGAGGCGCGGAACGGTGGTGGCGTCGGATTTGGCGAGCATCCAGGCTTCCACATACTTCGCCCTCTCGGGCGCCGAGTGGCCCTTGATGTGGGTGCCGTAACCCGTTGAGTTGGTGCCGTGCCCTCGTTCGAGCAAAATGAGGGCGGCCTGGAAGCTCGTGCCGTCAGGCACACCGGCATGCCTGGAACAGACGACGGTGGCGCAGAGGGAGGCATGCTTGACCTCGAATACCGAGCTGTCACGGTCGCCTCCCTCGTCCCCGACGGAAACGAGCTTCGACTCCTTGAGAAGTGTGAAAAGCTCTCCCGGCACGGGGTATCCGGGCCTTATCCTCTGCCACGGCATGACGCGTACGCCTCCCCTCCCTGAACCGGGTCCTGTGGTTTTCCGCTTTCGGACTCGTGCCGGATCGCATTCTAGGCCCCGTTCGGTTGGACGCGGACGGACCACACCGGCGCTCGGCCCCTGACCTTGTGGTGGAATTCCTCGTGTCTGGGAATCGCGTGTGCCTCTGCAGGAAGAGTCGCGGAACCAACCACCGGTTGTGCGGCGCGTGGTCCGGCCAGCTCCTGTCCGGGCCAACCTATGCTGAATGAATGCCTGAGCGGATCATGTACGTGCAACTCAAGACCGGGTACGACGCCGACCGGGGACCCGCGTGGATCGCCCGGTTGCGCTTCAGCAAGTCGTGGCGGACCGCTTGCTTTCGCGACCACGTCCTTCGGCGCGTGGCCGGAACCGCGCACGCCAATCGCGATTCCAACTTCTACGACGTCGAATCCGGGGACGAGTACTGGGTGTCCGGACCGAAACGCGACCGGACCGATGGCCGGTACGGTTCCCAGCAGCCCATGGTCGACGACGACGCGCGCGAGGACTACGCGGCGTTCCTGCGGGGCGCGGCGCTTCCCGGGCGCGAGCAGGGCTAGGGGGCCCGGCTCGATGCGCAGGTCCGCCGCCGTCTCCGCCGCGACAGCGCCCGCCCAGAAGGTGGCGCTGTGCCCCTAAGTACGAGCCTTGGCCTTGCCGTGGCCTTGGTCGCGGTGACCGGACTGCTCCTCCATGCGCGGTCCGAGCGACCGGGGGTATCGCGAAGGGAGGAGGGGCGACGCCGCATGCTGGGGGACGTTCCGTGGGTGTTGGCCTTCCACCCCGTGGTGTTGTTCCTCGGGTTCTGCGCTTATCTGGGCGGTGAGGACTTCGTGGGTTCCGGGATCGCCGGTCTGGTCGCGTGGGGGGTGCTGTGGCCGATAGCCGCCGAAGCGGCTTCATGCGGGCACCCGTACAGGGTGGCGCGTCTACTGGGCTTGTACGCGGAGTACCATCTGGCTCTGCCGTTCACCGCCGAGCACAAGAACTACCGCAGGAGAGTCCGTCACCTGCGCGCCACCGAATGGAAGCTCTATGCGCTCGTCCTGCCGGTCCTCGTCGTCGGGGTTGTGCTGACCGCTCTCTTCGCCGGAGTCGTTCTCGACTAGTCCGTTCAGTCGACCCTTTCCGGCGTCCCTCCCCGACCCTGCCGACTGGAGAGCTGGGCTTGAAGCGCCGCCGGGTGGCGGCAGGACACCGTTTCGATGCGCGGTCAGCCACGCGGGCGGCCGCGGTCCCCTCATCCGTTCTCGAGGTCTTGTTCCTTGCCTGATCCGCCGAAGAGGAGTCCCGCCTTGGCCAGGGACCTGGCCGGCGGGTACCACTGGATTTGGGTGTCGTCGAGTCGTTCGTAGAGTTCGTCGATCGTGGCGACACTGAACGAGTCGTCGTCGTCGCCGGGACCGTGGTTGTTCCAGTCGTTGATCGCATAGTCGGCGGAGTATCCGAAGCCGTCGGGACGAGGCTCTCGGCGGCGACGCGTCGTGCCGTAGGCCAGGATGAGGATGTCGTGGCCCAGCCATGGTCCGCCGAGGACTTGGCCCGCGAACTCCCGGCGGCCGGCCAGGATCGCGTCCCAGCTCGGGCCGTATCCCTGCTCAGGTTCGGGAGCCGCTTCCAGCGCGTGCATCTGTGCCACGCGTTCGGCCCATTCGCGCTTTCGTTTCCACCTCATATGCAGAGCCTATGGCCCGTCGGTCTGGGAGGGGATCAGACCGTGGGCATTTCTCCGGTGGGGTTCCACTTCGTCCCTCTACGTTGGTTCGGGGTCGAAGTAGACATAGCCGATCCTTGTCTCTAGGCCGTCGTCGATGAGGCGTCGGACGTCGTTCCTGGCTGCTTCCACGAGTGCGCTCATGCCTTCGACCAGGGCGCGGTCCTGGGTCGCGCTGTCGTCGGTTGGAACCCAGGTTTCGCCAGAAAAGAAGGTGTAGCCGTCCTGCAGTATGATCCGGATCCGGAAGTCGTATTCCGTGTAGGGGAGGACTTCGAAACGGCAGGACGGTAGCTCGATCCGCGCGAATTCTGCACCATCACCGCCGAATTCAGACGGGCTGAAACCGGTCCGTACGTCGGATCCGAGGGCCTGACGAAGGTTTTCTGCAAGGCGCTCAAGCGTGCTCACGATGACCTGCACTTCCCAGACGTGGAGCGGACCGGATAGTTGAACCGCTCTACGCGGCACGGCTGCATTCAAGAGTCTAAGCGAGCGTCTTCAGCGTCCTTCTGAACTTGGCTGCGCAAGCGGGAGTATCTCGATAAGGAGTGTGCTGGTACTCGCCTGCTGTGAAACCGCTGATCAGCAGGAGTGATTAAGCATTCGTTGCCGAGGCGCAGGACTCGTTCATCGTGCGTCGGCAGCGTTCGTGGCGGTGGTTCGGGCGCGGGGTCAGATCGGGATGGCGTACCTGCTTCCCGATCGCGCGTGAGATGCTCGCTCCTGTGTGGTGGCGAATGAAACGTGTACGGAACGCGCATCTGGCACGCCTGCGCCGATTGGAAGGGATTCCCGTGGCCCGGCAGGGACCCTCCGTGCGGAGTTGGGCGTTGGGATGCATGGCGTGGGCCGGTCGTGTCTCCGGCGGTGTGTGGAATGGTTGGGAGATCGTCGTTGACGGTGGCCGCAGACACGGGCAGGGTGGCGCTGGCGATGGAGAGATCTGTGCCTGGATCGATTTCCAAGACCCGCCCGAGGGCATTGAGCCGCGCGAGGAGACGGACATGTTCGTTCTTACGTGGGAGGACCTCGATGGAGTCGTCGGCGATTTGGAGGTCGGTTGGTACGGGCCGGTCGAGTCCGCTCGGATCGTGCGTCAGATGTACCGGCCGTAGTCGCGCTGGCTACGTAGGAGGAACCCTGTGAACCGGTTTGATCTGCGCCCCGATCCAAGTGGCGGTTTCGATTTCCTGGTCGATGGCCGGTTCCTTCGGGAGCTGGTTTTCGAGGGCGAGGACATGCAGGAGTGCGAGGTCTCCCTGCTGCGCCGAGGGCTTCCCTCGGGCGTGGCACGGGAGCAGATTCGCCGCCTGAAGGGCGAGTTGCCGGGACAGTTCTTTCCGGAACGGGTCTGGCTCTATTTCTGCGAGGAATGCTACGACGAGGGTTGCGGTGGAATCAGCGCCAGGGTTCAGGTTGGAAGCGAGCGGGTGGTATGGAGCGACTTCCGCCACGACAGCCCGTCCGACACGGACGACGAAGCGGCACACTTCGACGACGAAGACGCGATCCCCGCCGTCGGGACACTGGTCTTCGACCGCGTCGAATACGAGGCGGCCCTGGACCGCGTGGCCGAGCAGCTGGGGCGCAGTTTCGTGGCCTTTTGGCGCAGCACCGATGCACTGAACCAGGCGACCCTCGGACTCGAGCGCGTGGTTTCCCGCAGGCAGCTGAGGAAGAGGTCCCCGGATCCGCGGGAGGGGTTGCAGTGGACCGTGAACGGGCGTCCCCTGGCCCGGCTCCTGAGTGATGCCGCCGGCACGTTGTCGCGAACGGGGCCCGGGTTGCAGTCGGACCTCCGATTCTCCGTGGTGCAGGAGTGCCGGGACAGCTCTGCGGAAGTGGGCCGGAACGCGATCCGGCTGCTGCTCGGCGAGGGAACGTGGGAGGAGCTGCCGGGCCGGGTTCCCCTGCTGGTTGGGGAAGGCCTCGACGTCGCGTGCGGAAGCATCACCGCCCATGTCGATCGGCTGGACAGCATCGTCGTCTGGAGCGGCTTCCGGGTTCACGGGGCGGGACCGGAGGGGGATGGGCACCCTTACGATCGGAAGCTGACGTTCACCTTCGACCGCCGGCAGCACGACGAGACTCTGCGTCGCGTTGTGGAACGCATCTGACGCAGGGGGTCAGCCTGGCCGGCTCACTCGGCGTAGGGGCCTGCTAGCAGGCGAGGGCGGGGTCAAGTTCGGCCGCGGAGCGTTGAACACGGGGTTGGGCACCAATTCCGGCTCATCCCTCCATGTGCCTGGACGAAGCTAGAGTTGCCCACGGGATGGGTGCCAGCCTCGTGTTGCGGGGAGGACTCAACCGGCATTTTTGGACGGTCTGGGGGATGGATGAAGGCGATTTCAAGGCTGATGGCCATGCCTCCCATGTGCGCCCTCATTGTTCTTGTCCCTAGCGCGGTCGCCTCGGCCGTGGTTGGCATGGCCAATGCTCTGCCCTTGCCATCTGCGTTCGTGGTGACTGTGGCTCTCGTGGGCCTCATCCCTTCAACGTTGGTCTTCGCTTGGGGGACGATGAAGTTTCGCAGCTACTACGAGATCAAACGCGGCAAGGCCGAGCTGTGGGCGATGTTCCACTGCACCGTGATTCAGATCCTGGCTGTGGCCTGTACCGCCTACCTGTTCGTTTTGCTACTGGAGAGCGCTGATTCCCTGAACTGATCAGCATCGGATTGGCCGCCGCGAACGGCGCATCCATGTCTTACGCAACGGGGTTGCTGACAGCTCCCTTGAGGCTTTACCCGCGTCGCGGAGTCTCGACGCGCAGTCTCGCAACCTGCCGGTTGCAAGACAGTCGCTCGGATGGAATCGCGGCCGCTCGCGGCGTAGTTAGCGGAACTCCTTCATTCTCCACTCGTCGCCCCCGGCCATCGGGACGGAAAGATAGGGACGCTTGAAGACCGGACTCTTGCGCTTCACAGGGACCCTGCCGCTGAGGAGGAAGTACACGATGGCGTCCACGGATTCCTTCGCGAACTCGGTCTGGTCCTCCGGCTCTCCTCCGATCAGGTCGTGGCGGATGTACAGACCGTCGTAGACGATCTCTGGCGCCTCGCTGCCGAGGACCAGCGTGAAGGTTCCGAGCCGTGGCCCCTTGATCTCCGCGTAGACGTGGTTGTCGCGAATACGTGTCGTGCCATGGACACCGTAGGGAAGACCGGCGAGGATACCCTCGACTTCTCCGGAAAGCCATGACAGATACCCGCGTACTTTCTCGCCGTCACTCATCGATGGCAATCCGTCCCCCGAGCGAACCGCGTTCGCTCACCGGTCGTGTTCCCGGAGCCCATTGCAGTTCCGGCCGGCCCCTGCTCTGGTTCATATCTTGATCCTAGCGAGCCGCGCTTTGTACGCGGATCCGGAATCGTCCGAGGCTACGTGATCGCACGGCCGGTCGACGTGGACCCGCCCCCGACAGAGCCGGGGTGTCCCGACAAGCCCGCCTCGATGGCCACCGTTGTGGGACTCTCCGCGATGGCGCGTGCGCCGTATGCTTCAGGTGTCATTGGCGTATCCGTGTGGGACATGACTAGGGGAAAAGTGGACGACAGTGCATTCTGGCAGGCAATCGACCGGTCTCGCGAGGGCGTGGAGGGCGACGTGGAGGCCCAGGCGGAGGCCCTGCACGCGCTCCTGTCGGGGTGGTCTCCGGAGGAGGTCGCGGCGTTCGACGCCGCGTTTATCCGGCACAACCTCGAGCTGCACAGGTGGGATCTCTGGGCGGCGGCTGAAGTCCTGATTGGTTGGTGCAGCGGGGACGTCTTTACGGACTTCCGCAGCTGGGTCGTGGCCCAAGGCAGCGAGTACTTCGAGGCATGCCGCGCCGATCCCGCGGTGCTCGCCGACGGCCGCCTCGCAGACGAGGAGGAGGTCGGCGTGGCCGAGGTGCTGGCCGCCACGGCCTCGCAGGTCTACGAGGACCTCACCGGGCGATCGATCGAGGACGACTTCCCGGGACACCCGAACGTGTTCGACGTCGACGAACCCGCGGGGGAGCGGCTCGACGAGGCCACCATCGCGCGACGGTTCGCCGCCATCCGCCCGATCGCGCACATCCCCGCCCCGGGGGGTCCGCGCTAGACGCGTGACGCGGTTCCGCCGGCACCCGTCGCGGTTGCGCACGTCCCTGTCGCGTCCGGCGGGACGGGCGCGGGGCACCGCCGTCAGGGCCGGCGCTGTCCCACGCCGGGTGTCACCGCTGGCTAGGTCGAGGGCGCACATGGGACGGTGCCGTAAGAGAGTCCTCGCGGAGGCCGACTGTGCCTGCCGAAGGCCGCGGGCATGCGCGGCGGTTCCGCCTGTGGGTGTTGCGGCTATTTCCGGGAGTCGGGGTGCTCGTCGCCGATGTGTCCCGGACCCGCGGCGTAGAGGACACGCTGGACGAAGGCGCAGTACTCCTCCATGTAGTGGCGCAGGAAGGACTCCGTCGATGCGTCCCTGACCTCGCCGTCGTCGCCGAAAACCTCGGGCTTGAAGGTGATGTACGCCTCGGGAGCGTTGAGTTGCGGGGCATCGAGGAAGCTCAGGACGCCGCGCATCGAGGACTGCATCACGGCCGTGCCGATTCCGCCCGGGGAGGCGCCGATGATGCCGGTGGGCTTGCGGGCGAACGAGTTGGTCCCCCACGGCCTGGAGCCCCAGTCGATGGCGTTCTTCAGCCCGCCGGGGATGGAGCGGTTGTATTCGGGGGATATGAAGAGGATGCCGTCCGCGGACTCGATCGCGGACTTCAGGGCGGATCCCGCGGCGGGGAAGTCGGCGTCGTAGTCCTGGCTGTACAGCGGGAGGTCCCGAATGGGGATCTCGGTGAATTCCAGGTCCGCGGGTGCCAGCCTGATCAGGGCCCTGGAGAGCGTTCGGTTGATGGACTTGCTGGCCAGGCTGCCGACGAAGTAGCCGATCTTGTACGTGGGCATGGTTGCTTTCCTTCCCGAAGCCGCGCAACGGGACCCCGACGGATTCCGGGGTGCTCGTGCGTTGATGGTGGGTCACACGCTCACCGGTCTAGCACGGGCGGCAACGGCATGACCAGACCGCGCGGCCCCGCCAGTCCATGGTCGGCGAACGGTCGCGGGACCGTTCTGGGCGCGCCATGCGGGAATCAGGATGGCGGCACCGCGCGGCATCGCGTGCAGAAAACAGGCAGCCTGCGGGACCGGCCCCTGAGGCACAAGGCCGGCCCCAGCGCGGAGCGGACGCATCCGTCGCATAGGGCAGGATAGACGAGTGCTGACGGGGACAGCAGCCCGTGGCGGCCAGGACCGGTCACCCCGGGTGGCTGGTGCCCGCGGCTGGCCCCGCCCCCAACGTCCGGACCGTCAATGAGGCCGGGTCCTTCAACCAGCCGCGCTCCTCACGAACGCGGTGATGGCTTCCGCCACCTCTCGGTGCGCGGTCTCGTTGAGGATGTCGTGCTTCATGCCCTCGAACACCAGGGTGCGGATCTGCGCGGACCGGGCGGCGACGACGGCAACGTCCGCAGCGGGCGCGACGGCGTCCTCCGAACCGTTGAGGGCGAGGACCGGAATCCTGAGGTCGCCGATCGTCTCGGCGACCTCGGCCCATGCGGGTGGCAGGGCCCTGCGGAGAACGTCGACGATGTCGGCCTCCGTGAAGGCGAGCGGATCGTTCTCCAGGGAGTCCCGGTAGAACGGGTCCCCGGAAAGTTCGTCCAGATCGAGGGAAAACGCGTCGCCCGCACCCTCGAGTTCGGCGAACCATTGCGGCATGCTCAGAGGGGCCCCGGTCAGCACGGCCGCGCGGTAGCGGTCGGGGTGCCGCAGGGTGGTGACCATGGCCGCCACCGCTCCCAGCGAGTGCCCCGCGATCACCAGCGGCAGCCCGGCCCGCGCGGCCAGGTCGGTGAGGCGCTGGCCGTTGGAGACCAGCGCATCGATGCTCTCGATCTCACCACGCTGGCCGCCGGTCAGGCCGTGCCCGATCTCATCCAGCGCCCACAAATCGATGTCCGCCTGGTTCAAGGCCGCGCCGAAGCGATGGTAGACCCCGGTGTGCTCGCCGAAACCGTGCAGGAAGACCACCGCGGCCCTGGGCGAGGCCGCGTCCCAGTGCCGGTAGTACACGGGGCCTGACACCCCATCGAAGAAGGGCACCGTTGCTCCAAGGCTTGGCGAACGTCGGTCCCTACCATCCTGCCCGACGTTTCGCTGCGATGCGATCCCCCAGGTCCGTGATTGTTCGCTTTCTTTGGCCGTGAGTTCCCAGTGGGGATGGCGGCGTCCTCGAGCCGTTCCTCGGGCAGCTGTTGGCCGCCCGCGAGTCGAGGGGATCCGGCCAGACCACGGAGAATCTGGAGGATTGGATCGCCGCGTCCCGGGGCCGTCCGTTCGGCGCCTCAACCCCTTCCCCGCGCGGGTGCGGGGCGGCTAGGTTGAGTGCAGGCAGCCCCAGCCGGCCCAGCACCCGGTACGCGCACAAGAGGAGAGTTCAATGAAGAAGCTCATCAACGACCCGAAGAACGTGGTCACCGAGGCGGTCGAGGGATTCGCGGCAGCGCACGCCGACATCGTGCGCGCGTCAACGGACCCGACCTACGTCGTGAGAACGGACGCCCCCTCGGGCAAGGTCGGCATCGTCTCGGGCGGCGGAAGCGGTCATGAGCCGATGCACGGAGGATTCGTCGGATACGGGATGCTCGACGCGGCCGTCCCCGGCGCCGTCTTCACGTCGCCGACCCCGGATCCCATCGTCGCCGCGACGGCGGCGGTGAACGGTGGCCGCGGGGTGCTGCACATCGTCAAGAACTACACCGGTGACGTGCTCAACTTCGAGACCGCGGCCGACCTCGCCGGCGCGGACGGCATCGAGGTGCGCAGCGTGATCGTCAACGACGACGTCGCGGTGCAGGACTCGCTGTACACCGCCGGCCGCCGCGGCGTGGCCGGCACGGTGCTCGTCGAGAAGATCGCCGGCGCGGCCGCCCAGCGCGGGGACTCCCTCGACGAGGTGACCGCGGTCGCCGAGAAGGTCATCGGCCAGGTTCGTTCGATGGGCGTGGCGCTCACCCCCTGTGTCGTTCCGCACGCGGGGGAACCGAGCTTCACGCTGGCCGAGGACGAGATCGAGATCGGCATCGGTATCCACGGGGAACCGGGGCGGGAGAAGGTCAAGCTGCAGCCGGCCGACGCGATCGTCGACCGCCTTCTCGGCCCGATCCTCGACGACATCCCCTTCGCGTCCGGCGACAAGGTGCTCCTCCTGGTGAACGGGATGGGTGGGACTCCGCAGGTCGAGCTGTACATCGTCTACCGCCGCGCGGCGCAAGTGCTGGCCGAGCGCGGGATCGAGGTCACCAGGTCGCTCGTGGGCAACTTCACGACGTCGCTCGAGATGCAAGGGATGTCGATCTCGGTCCTCAAACTCGACGACGCCCTGACCGAGCTGTGGGACGCCCCCGTCCAGACCGCCGCCCTGCGCTGGGGCCGCTGACCCGTGACCACGACCCGACGAGAGGAAGGCCGATGAGCCTGGGCGCCGAGTGGATGATCGACTGGGTGAGGACGAGCGCCGCCGTCATCGCCGACCACCGGGTGGAGCTGATCACCCTGGACCGGGAGATCGGCGACGGCGACCACGGGGAGAACATGGACCGCGGCTTCTCCGCCGTCCTCGCCAAGCTCGACGACCTGCCGGCGGATGCCCTCCCCGCCGACGTGCTCAAGCTCGTGGCGACGACCCTGATCTCCACCGTCGGCGGGGCGGCGGGACCGCTGTACGGCACCGCGTACCTGAAGGCGGCCGGCGCGGTGGCCGGACGGGTCGAACTCGACGGCGGCGCCCTCGCGGCGCTGCTCCGCGCGGCGCGAGACGGCATCGTGCTCCGGGGGAAGGCCGAGAGCGGCGACAAGACCATGGTTGACGCGTGGACCCCCGCGGTCAACGCCGCCGATGCCGCCGTCGGGCAGGACGCCGGCGCCGCCGCCGTCCTCGCGGCCGCCGCGGCCGCCGCGGAGCAGGGTGCTGTGGCGACCGAGCCCCTCATCGCGCGCAAGGGGCGCGCCAGCTATCTGGGCGAGCGTGCGATCGGGCACCGCGACCCCGGAGCCCAGTCGACCGCCCTGCTGCTCAGGGCGGCGGCCGACGTCGCCGGCGGCGTGGCGGCGCCATGACCGTCGGCCTCGTCTTCGTCTCCCACAGCTCCAAGATCGCCGAGGGCCTGGTCGACCTGGCGCGGCAGATGGCACCGGATGTTCCGCTGGTGGCCGCGGGGGGAATGGACGACGGCGGGATCGGCACGAGCTTCGGCCTCGTCACCGATGCCATCGCGCGGGCCGAGGCCGGGGACGGCGTCATCATCCTCTGCGATCTGGGCTCCGCCATCCTCACCGCCGACACCGCGCTCGACTTCCTCGATGACGACGCAAGGTCCCGGGTGAGCATCGTCGACGCTCCGCTCGTCGAGGGCGGGGTCGCCGCCGCCGTCGCGGCGCAGACCGGCGACGACCGGGACGGCGTCGCGGCCGCCGCCAGGACCGCCGTTCCGGCGGCCGCCGGCTCCTCGGCGACCCGTGGGGCCGCAGGACCCTCCGGATACTCGCGAGTGGTGACCATCGTCAACCGCACCGGATTCCATGCGCGCCCGGCGGCCGAATTCGTGAAGCTGGCCGGCACCTTCCCGACCCAGGTCACGGTCAACGGCGAGGATGCGAAGAGCCTGCTGGCGATCATGGCCCTGGGCCTCGCCCGCGGTCGCGACGTGGAGATCGCCACCGCGGATCCCGACGGCAGGGACGCCGTGGACGCCCTCGCCGATCTGGTGGCATCCGGATTCGGTGAAGGCTGAGCGGCGGAACACGTCCCTCGCACCGCCTGGATGCGTTTCCGGGGCCGGGGGCGGTGCCCAGTGGCTTTCCCTAGGCCGGCAGCCCATGGCCCGGTGCGGCTGTCCGAAAACGGTCGAGGGGAGCACCGGGGACAAGGAACCGCAGGGAGGGACCGGCAGGGCCGGTCCCTCGCTCCGGATCGTCAGTTTGGTATGTCCAGGATGCCGCTCTGCATCCAGCCGCTCCAGGGCGACCAAATGTCCGAGAGGCCCTCCTGGAACGCCACCCTCTGGTACAACTCCTCGTTGCCTACTTCGCCATCGACCAATGTGCGCTTGTTGTCGTAGACGTACGACTCGCCCGCGACGAAGTGTTCGTTCTCCCAGTACGTTCCTCCGATGTAGTCGTCGTCATTGGGCCAGTCGTCCTCTTCCCAACGCTGTTGCTCGATGTTCAGGTACCGTTCCTTCGCGCAATAGACCGAGATCTTGTAGTTGATGACCTTCACCCCGGCCGAGTTGGTGTGCGAGTACTCGGGGGTGAGGGGCGTGACAGTGCATGCGTACGCGGCTTGGGCCGGCAACGCACCCAGGATCAGCCCGGGAACCACGAGGGCCCCGGCCGCCAGAGCTCCGGCCATCCGGCCCAGCCAGGCGCGGCCATTTCCCCGCAGCCTCGGCGACATCGCGTCACGAGCAACGGGTGGGTTTGTGGCATGTGTGTTTTTCATGATGAATCCTCGCCAGGCAACGCTGAACCGAGGACACCAAATGGCACTCCACGTTCAGCGAAGGTCCATGGATGAAAGGGTTTTGAGTAGATCTTCTGTGGCCCTGATGGGTCGTCGCCCCACCCCGTGGTGGTGGCAAAATCGGACGCTGACGATCAGTCCTGAGAAGGCGCGCCCCTGCGACACCGGGCCCCGCCATGCTGGGGGTCCTCCAGCGAACTGGATACCTCTGACATTAGAGCGTGCCGCACTCTCGGGGAACAAGTACCTTGCGGTAACTTGGCCAAATCGATGCACGCGTCAGCTGGTCCGGATCACTGGCAGGTCTCTCGGCGACCGTTCCGTCCGAGCCCCGGCCTGGTGGGACGGGCATGCCTGCGGCCATCCAGTCAACGGAGGTTCAGGCCTAGCTTGTCGCCTCATCCAGTCGCTTCAGCCACAGGTGGAAGTCCGCGGGCCCGTCGAAGTGCGCGCCGGCCACTGTCTCCACACCGGGGGCCATGTCGGGGCCGTCGACGATGAGTGCGTGGCCCCTGGCGAGGGATACGGCCCTGAACGCGGGGAGGTCGCCGAGGTCGTCCCCGGCATATGCGGTCACTTCGAGTCCGCCTTCGTCCATGATCCTGTGCAGGGCGGTGCCCTTGTCTTGGTTCACGGGTATGCGGAGCTCTTCGACGAACTTGCCGGGTTCGCGGCGTAGTCCGTGGAGCGACGCCGCTTCCTGGACGAGTGGGTTGATCGCGTCGGCAGCGGCGGCGTGGTCGGCCGCGCGCCGCCAGTGCACGGCCACCGCGAGGCTCTTGTCCTCGACATGGATGCCTTCGGCGCCATCGAGCTTCTCGTGGAGCCAGGCGGTGGCGGCTTGCACGTTGGGCATCCACCGCTCCGCGTCGGGAAGGACACTGACGCCGCTATCGGTCCGCTGTTCGAGTCCGTAGGAGCCATAGAGCGCCACTCCGGGGACAGCGGCCCTGTCGGCGAGGAAGTCCACGGGCCGGCCCGATAGGAGAGCGACCAGGCCGAGTTTCGTTGCCAGGCTTCCCAAGACTTCTTCGGTGCCCGGCAACAGTTCGCTGGCGCTGGGATCATCGATGATGGGGGAGAGGACTCCATCGAAGTCCATCACGAGGCCGGCCATCTTGCTGCGGTTCGCGATGGCATTCAGGGCAGCTGCTCCGGGGTCCATATGTCCACTCTAGACGCGGCGCATGGCTCGACGGCGCAGGGTCCGGTCGGGTCGAATCGCGGTGACCGACGGCGCTGTCGGGCGCTGGCCTCGGTTCCCGAAGGCGCTGCCGGATTCCCTGCGGCGCCGGTGGGCCGACGGAACGTTCCCGCTCGACTTAGGGGGCCTGCGGCTTCAGCCAAGGACGGGGGTAGACCCTGGGCGAGCGGCATGTGGCGAAACGTGCCGGGTCACGGCCGATCGTGGCTTCCGTCCGGGGCGGCGACCCAGACGGTCCGGGTGGCGCGGGGTTCGAGCTCGTGCGCCTCGGGGAACCGCTCCAGCAGGTCCGCGACGGCGTCGCGGTCGTCCGGGGTCAGGCCCTCCAGTTGCGTGTATCGCGCGAACCACTGCTTGGCGTACTCCCGCGCGGCCGGGGTTACAGGCGCGGCGGACGTCACCTCGGACCTGGTGACGCCGAACCCGGCGGCCGCAATGACCGGCGTCCAGTCGGGGTGCTGGTTCCACCCCTCGGCCGCCGCGGCGGCGTGGCAGCGCTGCTCCAGCAGCGCCCCGCGCGGATGGCCGAGGAAGCGGGGCAGGGTGGCGAGCTCGACGACGACCAGGACGCCACCCGGCGCCAGTGCCCGACGGACCCCCGACAGCAGCCGGGCGGGGTGCGCAACGTGGTGTAGCGAGGACGACGCCCACACCAGGTCAACCGGTGCAGTGGCCGCCGCATCCGCCGTGCCCATGGCGCCGGCCAGCGCGGGGAAGCCGTCGTCGAGATCGGCCTCGACGACGGCGAAACCCTGCTCGCGCAGGAGCTCGAGCATCCGCGGATCGTTGTCGACGCATGTCACCGCCGCGTCCGGGTACCGCTCGCGGAGCAGCCGGCTACCGGCGCCGGTGCCCGCGCCGAGATCGACGACCCCGCGCGCGGCGGGCGCCGCGGCCAGGTCCAGGACGGCTGCGAGGTGGTCGCCGAACACCTCGGCGTCGAGTTCGAGCACGCGGTGCTGGTCGGGGTCGGATGACTGTGGGTGGGACCGGTGGTCGTGGTTCCGGGTTCGGTGGGAGAGGTGATCCATGCCTCCACCGTAGAGGTGGTATGCGCTTACGGCATAGCATCTTGCGTATGAAGCAAGATATTGACGGACTCATTCGGCAGCGCATCCGCGCCCTCCGCGTGGCCCGGGGGTGGTCGCTGGACGTCCTGGCCCGTTCCTGCTTCCTGAGTCCGTCGACGCTGAGCCGCATCGAGACCGGGGACCGTCGCATCGCGCTGGACCAGCTCGTGCCGATCGCCCGCGCCCTGGAGACCACCCTCGACGACCTCGTCAGCTCCCAGGAGGACGACGACGTCGTCATCCGGCCCCAGCCCGCGCACCGCGCGGACGTGACGACCTGGCTGCTCTCGCGGGACCGCGCCGCCGCGGGGGTCGTGGTGGTCAAGACCCGGGTGGCCGCCGGAGCGGCCCTGGCGCCGGAGAGCCAGGTGCATCCGGGGTGGGAGTGGTTCACCGTGCTGACCGGCCGAGCCCGCCTGGAGCTGGGCGACCGGGTGCTCGTCGTCGAGGCAGGTGAGGCCGCGGAGTTCTCCACGATGGTGCCGCACCGTATCGGCGCCGTCCCGGAGTCCGGGGACCTGGAGATTCTGTCGATCTTCAACCGCGACGGGGAACGGGCGCACCTGCACGACGCGTGACCGGGAGTCTTCGGAGCTGGTTCCTCGGCGCGGTCCGCCTTCTGGCCCTCCGGAGGTGTCGCGGGCAGGTCCAAAGCCGCTCTCAGCCGATGGTGGCCAAGGCCCGGGGCACGCTCCGGACGCGGACGACGGTGTCGGCGGGGACGGACTGCACCTCGCCGTCGATCTGGTACGGCATCGGCTTGATGGTGGTGAACTCATAGCGCCCGACGCTGGGCTTGTCGCCCAGGCCCTTGAGCGCGGCGCGCGCGGCGGTCACCACGATCCGCCATTTGGGCATGTGCGGGAAGGCGATGACTTCGAACTTCCCGTCGCGGGGCTGCTCGTCGGCCTCGCTGAGCGTGGCGTGCTTCGCCATCTCGGGGATGTTGGCGAACACCAGGCTGTCCAGCGTCTGGCGCGTCCCGTCGGAATGCTGGATCTCGAAGGGCTGGAACTTCGAGAAGGTGCGCACCACGGAGACCATTTCCTTCAGCGCGCCCTTGCTGCCCTTCTCCAGATCGATGGCCACGACGGGGGTCAGGCCGAAGCCGATGTAGGAGTGCGCGTACTCGCCGTCCCCGTCGCCCGCGTCGATGTGGAGCAGGTCGATGTGCCGCACGGCACCTTCGGCGATGGCCTCCTCCAGGGGCTGGGTCCCGACGGTCCGCCGATGGTCGTTGGCGTTGCCCGCCGCCATCACGGCGCATACCGCCTCGGGATTGCCGGCCTGCATGACCCCGTTGACGACCTCGTTGTAGCCGCCGTCCCCGCTGACCGAGACGACGAGCACGCGGGTGCCGCCGGCCGCCGCGTCCCGCGCCAGCTCGACGGCGTGCCCCGCGTGGTCGGTGGGCATCAAGTCGATCCGTGGCCGGTCGGGGAGCGATGCGGCCAGCCGGTCCTTCAGCCGCTCGGCGAGCCGCGGGGCGTCCCCGGTGCTGTTCGGGTTGTAGATGATGACGATCGACTCGAACGCGCGTGTGGTCTCCATGGTGTGCTCCCAGTCGGGTGGTTGACGGCGCCCTTGCGGGCGGAGGGGCGGGTGCCTGTCATCCTATGCGCGCCGCGGGTTGCCGGAGGAGTGGCCGGCGCGCCAGGGGAACGGGCGCAGGGGGACCCAGATGGTCTCGCCGACCGGCGCGGCGAAGTGCGGCTCCTTCCCTGCGGACAGCCTGGGCGTCCGGCGCTTCGCGCTGTCGGAATCGGGGATTCCCTCCATGTCCACCGCGAACGCCTCGTTGTTGATCTGCCGGCGGCGCCGACGTTCTCCTTGGCTTCCGTGCCACGGTTCCCGACGCCCTTGGCCACGCCGGCGAGTTCGTCGGTCAGCGGCCGGGCCTTCTCCTTCACGGCGGTGGCGGCCTTCCCTGCCGTGGACACGGATTCCACCCATGACCGGTCCGCAACGCTGGAACTCCGTCGGGCCCGACATGGCCGGTCTACCTTCCGGCCGCCCCGGCGTCGTCGTGGGTGTTCGCCTTGCCCCTCTCCTGATCGGCGGCGCCGAGCCTGCGCCCGCGGCGGTGTTGCCGGCGCATCCGCTCGTACTTCCACCGTTGTGCCATGGTCGCTTTGGCCTCGACGCGGTCCTTCGGGCTCAGAGGGTCCTCCCCGAGCACCGGATCCTCTCCAGCTTGGTACTGGCTTGTCCAGACTTGGACCAGGGTCCACGCCAAGGCCGTATAGGGCACGGCCAGGATGGCACCGAAAATCCCTCCCACGAGGG
The DNA here is from genome assembly GCF_041877255.1 of Arthrobacter halodurans. Lineage (NCBI taxonomy): Bacteria > Bacillati > Actinomycetota > Actinomycetes > Micrococcales > Micrococcaceae > Arthrobacter > Arthrobacter halodurans. Next base: position 206,465 of record NZ_JBHDLJ010000004.1, on the reverse strand, counting down.
TCCCCACCGTCAGCGCGAGAAGCACCGCCAAGGCGTGCAGGCTGAGGGTGCGGCCCATGACCACCGGCTGGAGCAGGTCCCCTTCGATCTGGTTGACCGCGATGACGATGGCCACCACGACGAGCGCCGCGACGGGTCCATTCGTCACCAGCGCGACCAACGCGGCCAGGATCCCGGCCACGGTGGCCCCGACGATCGGGATGAAGGCGCCGATGAAGACGATGACCGCCAGCGGCAGGGCCAGGGGGACACCCACGATGGCCAAGCCCAGTCCGATGATGACCGCGTCCACCAGCGCCACGATGGCGGTGCCGCGGACGTAGCCGCCCAGTACCTCTGCACCGCGGTCGGCGGATTCGGCCAGCTTCGCCCGGACGCTCCCGCGGAACCACCGCAGGGCGAAGTTGAGCATCTTCGGCCCGTCCTTGAGGAAGAAGAACAGGATGACGACCATCAGCGTTGTCCCCGCGAGGAACTCGGTGGCCGCGGTGATCCCGGTGAGCGCATTGCCGGCGAAGCTGCTGGCGAAGCTGCCACTGGCGACGAATTCGGTGGCCTGTCGGGCCGCCGCGCCGATCGCGGCGGTGTCCACCGGCAGCGGACCCGACGTCACCCAATCCTGCAGTTCCCGCCAACCCTCGGTCGCGGAGGACACCAGGGAGTCCCATTCGCTGCGAACGGCCAGAACAATGCCTGCGACGATCCCACCGAGCAGCGCGAGGATGCCGAGGAATGCGGCGACGGTGGCCCACAGGCGCGACCAGCCCTTGCCCACCAGCCACCGGACGAGGGGAGACACAGCGGCGGCGAGAATCAGGGCGACGAGCACCGCGACCACAACGAGCTTGACCTGCAGCAGCAGCCAGACGAATCCTACGGCGACGGTCGCGAGGAGGACCGCCTGGGCCGCGTGGGAACCGGCGCGCCCCATGGCCCCGGACCACGGCCGCAGGGCGGCGGAGATGGTGCGGGTGGCGCGGTCCAGTTCCGTGCCGTCGGCAGCGGGGGGACCGGGTGCGGCCGGAGGCGGATCGGTGGGTTCGGGGTCCGGCTGCGCAGGAGGAGCGGTGGGTTCGGGGTCCCGCTGCGCAGGAGGTGCTGGACGGGATGGAGGGTTGGTCATGGGGTGCTCCTGGGTATCGGGCGGCGCGGTGGCGGCGGCGGGCACCGCGACCGTGGGTGAAGGCTGGCTACACTCTAGGTCGATCGCCGCCGTTCGGGTTCCGTTCTTGATCAGTGGGTAGCGGACGTCGCAGCGTTGGCGGACCAGGCACATCATGGCCGTTGTGTTTCTTCCCCTCCGCCCGTTTGCGCTGGTGGTAGGCCATGGAGATCGGGGCGTCAAGACCGCAGCCGCCGACATCCCGGCCTGGTTTTCGGCCCGGAACGCCTGGACCACGCACGGCGACCACGCGCCCTCCTTCCGTGGCGATCCGGTGTCCCACGCGGGTATGGTGCCGCCATGACACGGTATGTGATCGACGCACCCACGCTGTTGCGCCTCGTCGCGAGCGAGCTCGCAGTGCCCGAGAAGCACCGGCTCGTGGCTCCCAGCACCCTCCGCTCCCAGGCGCTGGCCCTGCTGTTCGAGGCAGTCCGGCGCCGGGAGCTCACCGAGGAGGCCGCGCTACGGCACCACGAGCGCCTGACCGCGCTGAAGGTCCGGCTGCTGGGCGACAGGGTGTCGCGACGCACCGCATGGAACATCGCCCGCGAACAGGGGTGGGACACCACGTGGGACGCCGAGTACCTCGCGGTCACCCGGCTGCAGGCCGACGCGCTCGTCACGGTCGATGCCACCCTGTCGGCCAAGGCCCGTGGCCTGGTGCCGCTGGAGCCTTTCGGGGCGCTCTTGACGCCCTGAGACCAGGGCGGCCACCAGCGGACGCGGGCGCCGGGCGCGGTCCACTCACGAGGTCGGCTCCGGGGGTTCCTTCGGGTGGGCGGCTCGGGAGGTTCCCCTCAGGTGTACAGGTGGGGAGGTTCCCCTCAGGTGTACAGCTCGGGAGGTTCCGCTCAGGAGGCGAGGAAGGCGCGGATGTGACCGGCGGCCGCCGCGGGCCGCTCGTAGTGGATGAGGTGCCCCACGCCGTCGATGACGCGAAGTTCCGCTGCCGGGAATTCCGCCGCCAGCGCCTCCTGGCCCGCGGGCGATCCCAGCTCGTCCAGCGCGCCGGCGACCAGGAGCGTTGGGGCGCCGATCGCCGGCGCGACCTGGCGCACGGTCCCGGTGATGGACGCGCCGAACGCCTCGCGCAGGGTGTCGCGCCCGCTGAACCGACCGAAATACCGGCGGTGCTGGTCCTTCACGTAGGCGCGCACGGCGTGGTCGGACGACTTCGTCATGGTCGCGCTCATCAGGTCCGAGACGATGCGGGAGCGCAGCAACCGCTCGCCGGTGGACTCCGGCAGCAGCGCGCCGGCGGCGTAGAAGGCCGCGGCCGCCCGGGACATGAGCGCGTGGGAGCCCTCCAGCGCGGGTTCGCAGATCGGGTTGATCAGGACCATACGCTCGAACGACCCGGGGTGGGCCGCCAGATGGAACGCGGCGACGATCGAGCCGAACGAATGCCCGAGGAGCGTGGTCCGCGGTCCGAGGCCCAGCTCCTTCGCCAGGTCCGCGACGACGGCGGAGTAGCCGGGCACGTCGTGGGCGGTCGCGGCCATCGGCGTCGAGGCGCCGAACCCCGGGAGATCCGGCACGACGACCGTGTACTCCGGCAGCTGGTCGACGAGCAGCTGCAGCCCGTGGTGGTCGCCGCGGAATCCGTGCACCGCCAGGAGGATGCCGGAGCTGGGACCGACCGAGGGGTAGGTCCAACATCGCAGGTCGGAGCCGCGGACGCGGTGGGCGCTGACCAGCGAGGAACGGTTCTGGGGCATGCGCCCAGCCTACCGGGGCCGGGCGGGATCGACGGTTGGCTGGGGCGCGGGCCAGGCTCCGGCGTCGTGCTGTAAAATGGCCCCATGGCCACGGGACTGACGCTAACCTAGCCGCGGGGATTTCCCTCCGCGGCCGCCCCTTCGATGCAAGGGGCTTTTGTGTGTTCGGGGCCCTTTTGCCCCGCGCCAGCACCCACCCATGATTCCGGCTGAACCGACAAGTAAGGCGACACGAGACGTGAGCACGCAGCACAGCGAAACCGAGGCCACCGGGTCGAGCTACCGATTCCAGGACCTCGAGGCGACGTGGGGCCCGGTGTGGGAGGAGCTCGGGGTCTTCACCCCGAAGGACGACGGCACCGCCGAGCGCCGCTACGTGCTGGACATGTTCCCGTACCCCTCCGGCGACCTGCACATGGGCCACGCCGAGGCCTTCGCGATGGGCGACGTCGTCTCGCGCTATTGGCGCCAGCTCGGCTACGACGTCCTGCACCCGATCGGCTGGGACTCCTTCGGACTGCCGGCGGAGAACGCCGCGATCAAGCGGAACGCGCATCCCTCCGAGTGGACGTACGCGAACATCGAGACCCAGGCCGCGTCGTTCAAGCGCTACGCCATCAGCGCCGACTGGTCCCGCCGGCTGCACACCTCGGACCCCGGCTACTACCGGTGGACGCAGTGGCTGTTCACCCGCTTCCATGAGAAGGGCCTGGCCTACCGGAAGGACCACCCGGTCAACTGGTGCCCCAAGGACCAAACCGTGCTGGCCAACGAGCAGGTCGTCGCCGGCGCCTGCGAACGCTGCGGGACGCCCGTGACGAAGAAGTCCCTGAACCAGTGGTATTTCAGGATCACCGAGTACGCCGACCGGCTGCTGGATGACATGGACCAGCTGAAGGGCCACTGGCCCGAGCGCGTCCTGGCCATGCAGCGCAACTGGATCGGCCGTTCGGAGGGGGCCCACGTCGATTTCGCCGTCGAGGCCACCGACGAGTCGCCGTCCCGCGCCGTCACCGTATTCACGACGCGGCCCGACACCCTCTACGGGGCCACCTTCTTCGTCGTCGCGGCCGACGCCGACCTCGCCGGCGAACTTGTGACCGCAGACCGCCGCGCCGGGCTGGAGGCCTACCAGGAGCAGGTCAAGGCCCTGTCCGAAATCGAGCGCCAGTCCACGGAGCGCGAGAAGACCGGCGTCTTCCTGGGACGGTACGCCATCAACCCGCTGAACGGGGAGCGGCTGCCGGTCTGGGCCGCCGACTACGTGCTGGCCGAGTACGGCACGGGCGCGATCATGGCGGTTCCCGCGCACGACCAGCGCGACCTGGACTTCGCCAAGACCTTTGGCCTGCCGGTGCGCATGGTCGTGGACACGGGCGAGGAGGACCCGGCGGTCAGCGGCACCGCGACGGTGGGCGAGGGCACCCTGGTCAACTCCGGCGAGCTGTCCGGGCTGGGCAAGGACGAGGCGATCGCGCGCGCCATCGAGATCGTGGAGGCCGCGGGCACCGGACGGCACACCGTGAACTTCCGCCTGCGCGACTGGCTGCTGTCGCGCCAGCGCTTCTGGGGGACACCGATCCCGATCGTCCACTGCGCCGACTGCGGCGAGGTCCCCGTCCCGGACGACCAGCTGCCCGTCACCCTGCCCGAGAACCTCCGGGGCGAGGCCCTCGCGCCGCAGGGCACGTCCCCGCTGGCGGCGGCCGAGGACTGGGTCAACACCACCTGCCCGTCGTGCGGCGGTGCCGCGAAGCGGGACACGGACACCATGGACACGTTCGTGGATTCCTCGTGGTACTTCCTCCGCTTCGTGTCGCCCGAATACACCGAGGGCCCGTTCGACCCGGCCGCGGCGGCGCGCTGGATGCCGGTCGGCCAGTACGTGGGCGGGGTCGAGCACGCCATCCTGCACCTGCTGTACTCCCGCTTCTTCACCAAGGTGATCCACGACCTGGGACTCATCCCCTTCAGCGAGCCCTTCTCGGCGCTGCTCAACCAGGGGCAGGTGCTCAACGGCGGCAAGGCCATGAGCAAGTCGCTGGGCAACGGCGTCGACTTGGGCGAGCAGCTGGACAAGTACGGCGTCGACGCCGTGCGGCTCACCATGATCTTCGCCTCCCCGCCGGAGGACGACGTCGACTGGGCGGATGTCTCGCCGTCGGGGTCCGCCAAGTTCCTGGCCCGGGCCTGGCGCCTGGCCGGCGACGTGACCAGCGCGCCCGGCGCGGACCCCGCGGCGGGCGACGTGGCGCTGCGCCGCGTCACGCACCGCACGGTCGCGGACGCGGCCGAGCTGCTGGACGCGAGCAAGTTCAACGTCGTCGTCGCCAAGACGATGGAGCTGGTGAACGCGACCCGCAAGGCCATCGACTCCGGCCCCGGCGCCGGCGACCCGGCCGTGCGCGAGGCCGTGGAGGCCGTGGCCGTGATCCTCAGCCTGTTCGCCCCCTACACGGCGGAGGACATGTGGGCGCAGCTGGGCCACGGGCCGTCCGTTGCGAACGCCGGTTGGCCGACGGTCGATCCTTCGCTGCTGGTCCAGGACACGGTCGTGGCCGTCGTCCAGGTCCGGGGCAAGGTCCGCGACCGGCTGGACGTGCCCGCGGACATCACGGAGGACGCGCTGCGCGAGCTCGCGCTCGCGTCCGAGCCGGTGCAGCGGGCCCTCGAGGGGCGCGGCCTGCGGACCGTGATCGTCCGCGCGCCGAAACTCGTGAACATCGTTCCGGAGTAACCTGATCCGAACCGGCGCGTCGTCGGACACCGCAGAGAACGGAACGCAGCGCATGGAGCCCCAGCAGGCGGCCGGGAAGCCCGCTCGGCAGGACCGCGCCCCGGGCTGGCTGGACCGCCTGCGCTCTCGCGGCCGCGACGCCCAGCAGGCCGGCGCCCGGCCCGCCCCGGGCCGGGTCGCCGTCGTCACGGACTCGGCGGCGGCGGTTCCCGCGGCATGGGCGGCGGCGCACGCCGCCACGCTGGCCATCGTGCCGATGCCGGTGATGATCGACGGGCAGATGTACACCGAGGGGCTCGACGACGTCGAGACCGAGCTGGCGCTCGCGCTGGCCTTGGGCAAGCCGGTCCAGACGTCGCGGCCGGCGCCGGGGCTGGTCCTGCGCACCTACCGCCGGCTCGCCGAGGCGGGGTTCGAGGAGATCGTCTCCCTGCACCTCTCCGCCAAGCTCTCCGGCACCGTCGACGCCGCCCGCTGGGCCGCGGAGGAGGCGCCCGTGCCGGTGACCGTGGTCGACTCCGCGACGGTGGGCCTGGCCCAGGGCTTCGCGGTGATGGACGCGGTCGCCGCGGCCGAGGCGGGACTGTCCGCCTCCGCCGTCGCCGAGGCCGCCGCGCGGGCCGGCGACAACACGATCGGCTTCGTGGTCCCCAGCCTGGAGCAGCTGCGCAAGGGCGGCCGGATCAACGCGGCGGCCAGCATGTTCGGGACGCTCCTGGCCGTCAAGCCCCTGCTCGCGGTGGCCGACGGGCAGATTGTGGTCCGGGAGAAGGTGCGCACGCTTCCCCGGGCGCTGGTCCGTCTGGTCGCGCTGAGCCGCGAGCGGGCGGCGGATCTTCCCGGCGGGGCGCGCGTGGCCGTGCAGTACTTCGGCAACGACGAACAGGCCCGCGAACTCGTCCACGAGCTCGCGGGCTCCGCCGCGGAGCCCGTGCTGTGCGAGCCGCTGCCCGCCGTGCTCGCCGCGCACACCGGCGCGGGCGTGCTGGCCGTCGTGGTGGCCGGGTTGCCCGGGCCGGCGTCGGGGGGACCAGCGCCGGCGGTGCCCGGCGCATCCGACGGGCAGGGGTCCGCCACCCCGGCTGCCTGAGCCGCCGGCTCGTCGCTGCCGGTCCGCGCAGAAGCCGCCGGCTCGCGCAAGGACGGCGCGGCCCCGCGACTCGCCCTCCACAGGGTCCGCGGCCGACCCGGGTTGCACACGGGCTGCCGGAGCGGGCTCGGGCGCGCGCCGCGCGGCCTAGCGTTGGCGCATGGTCCGTCACCGCTGGGAACTCCGCGAGGACGTCGCCGCACCCCACGGGTCCGGCCGGCGCCTCCGGTTGCGCCTCGGACGGGGCGCAACCCTGTGCATCCTGCTCGGCGCCGTGGCGTGGATCGCCGCCAGCCTCCTTTTCCATCCCGCGTCGGGCGGTGGGACCCTGCTGGGGGAGGTGCGGCTGGAGCCCGACCGCGCCTCCGGGCACGGCGTGTCCGGGCCGCCCGAGGCGCCCGGCGTCCAGACACATGAACTGCCGGGGAGTCCGGCCGCGCAGGAACCGGCCCCGTCAGCGCAGGAACCGGCCCCGCCAGCGCAGGATCCGCCCCCGCCAGCGCAGGATCCGGCCCCGCCCGGGGAGGGGACAGGCGGCGGGCCGGCGTCCGCGCCGCCACCGGGCGGGCTGTCGGGGGGCCCTTCCCCAGGGTCCGCGCCCGGGACCGCCGCCGAGGAGTCCCGGACCCTGCTCGTCGTGCATGTGGCCGGGGCCGTGAGGAAGCCTGGCGTCTACGAATTCGCACCGGGGACGCGGGCGGGCACGGCCGTCGCGGCCGCCGGGGGGCTGACGGCCGACGCGGACGCCGCGGCCGTCAATCTCGCGGCACCCGTGGTGGACGGGACGCAAATCCTCATCCCGGTCCGGGGCGAGGCGCCGGCCGCGCCGCCGTCGGGCGGAGAGCCCTCCCCGGGAACCCGGGGCGGGACGGCGGGGCCCCCGGGCGGCGGGGCACCGGGCGCGGCGGTCAACATCAACACGGCCACCGCCGCGGAGCTCGATACCCTGCCGGGCATCGGTCCCGTGCTCGCCGGAAGCATCGTGGATTTTCGGCAACGCAACGGCCCGTTCGCCTCGATGGCCGAACTGGACGCCGTCTCGGGGATCGGGCCCGCCATGATGGGCAAGCTCGAGGGCCTCGTGGCGTTCCAATGAGCCGCAGCCGCCCCAGGGCCGCCGAGGACGCGCCGACGCGCGTCGACGCCCGCGGGCTGTGGCTGGCCGGGGGAGGGTGGGCCGCCGCGTGGCTGCTGGTCCGCCAGGAAGCCTGGGTCCCGGCCGCGGCCGCCGCGCTCGGCAGCGGGGCGCTGTCTCTTTTCGCGCTCGTCCTGCTCCGGAACAGGGGGTTGCTGGCGTGGGCCAGCCGCTGGTGGGCGCCGCTGGCCGCCGCCCTCGCCGGGGCCACGGTGGTCGCGGGCTCCATCGCGGGCCAGTCCGTCGGCCGGCACGATCCCGTCCTCGACGCGCACGTGCGCTCCGGCGAATCCGTTCGCTTCACCGCGCGGCTGCTGGAGGCCCCGCGCCCGCTCCGGGCCGCGCCCGCGTTCGCCCAAGAGGAGGAACCGGCGGGCGCCGCTTTGGGTGCCGAATCGGGCGGCGCAGCGTCCGGCACCCACCCGCCCGCCAGGACGGCCGAGCCCGCCGCGTCGACGTGGATGGCCGGTGCCCGTTTGGAGCGCTACGCCGCCGACGGGAACTGGCATGCCTCGGGAGGCGACCGCGTGCTCCTCGTGCTGTCCGCCCGGCACCTGCCGGCCACGGGGTTTCCGCGCGCAGGGGACGCCGTCGAGGGGCTCGCCCGGGCCACGGCGGCGCCGCGCGAGGACCGCGAGCGGCTCTGGCTCCGGTCCTCCGCGGGCGTGCGGGTGCTGCCCGCCCCGGGACCGCCGGCCCCGGCTGAGGAGTTGCGGTCCCGGCTGGTGCGGCACGCGGCCGTCCTCCCCGCCGACGGTCCCGCCCTGCTCCCGGGAATGGTCATGGGCGACCGTTCCGGCCAGGACGGGGAACTCTCCGACGCGATGAAGAGCGCGGGGCTGGTCCATCTGACCGCCGTGAGCGGGGCGAACTGCGCCATGATCCTGGGTGCCGTGCTGTGGATCGGCCGTGCCGCCGGACTGCCCCGCGCGGCCGTCTTCCTCGCGTCCCTCGCGTGCCTGCTGGGCTTCGTCGCGCTGGTGCGGCCGGAGCCGTCCGTGGTGCGGGCCGCCGTGATGGGCGCCGTGGCCGCCGCCGCCGTGTACGCGGGGCGGGGGCGCCAGGCCTTCGCGGCGCTGAGCGCCTGCGTTGTGGCCCTGCTCGCGTGGGATCCGTGGTTCGCGGGGGAACCGGCCTTCCAGCTCTCCGTGGCCGCCACGGCCGGCATCGTCCTGCTCGGTCGGCCCCTCGGCCTCCTGCTCCGCAGGGTCCTTCCGGGGTGGCTCGCGGACGGCACCGCGATCAGCGTGGCGGCCCAGCTCTTTTGCCTGCCCATCCTCGTCGCCATGGACGCGGGCCTGGCCGTGTACTCGGTACCGGCCAACGTCGTGGTGGCGCCGCTGATTCCGGTGGTGACCGTGGCCGGGACCGCGGCGCTGCTGCTGGGCGGCCTCCCGTCTCCCCTCGTCGCGCCGTGGGTGTGGGTGGCGGGGCTTCCCGCGGCGTTGGTGGGTTGGGTCGGGCGACGCGTCGCGGACCTGCCCCACGCGACCCTGCCCTGGCCCGAGGGGCCGGGCGGCGTTGCGGGCGCCGTCCTGCTGGCGGCCCTGGCGCTGGTGGCGTCGTGGCTCGCGCTGAGCCCCACTCCCGCCGAACCGGCCGGTGACGGGGACGGGACGCGCCGGTTCGCCGCGCCGCGCACCCTCGGCGCGGCGCTGGCCGCCGCCGCGGCCGGACTCCTGCTGGGCATCACGCTGCCGATCACCTCCCTCCAGCGGTCCGCCCCGGACGAGTGGCTCATGGCCGCGTGCGACGTCGGACAGGGCGACGCGCTCGCGCTGCGCACGGGAACGGACAGTGCGGTGCTGGTGGACGCGGGCCCGGACCCGGACGCCGTCGACTCCTGTCTCGGCGCGCTGGGCGTCGCCAGGGTCGACGCCCTCTTCATCACGCACCTCCACGCCGACCACGCCGGCGGGGTGGCCGGGGTGTTCGGGGGCAGGCCGGTCGGCCCGGTCTACTACTCGACGGCGGGCGACGCGCCCGGGCCCGCCGACCTGCCGCCCGGCGTGGCCGCGGTTCGGGTGGGTGCGGGCGACCGCGGTTCCGCCGGACCCGTGACATGGTCCGTGCTTTCGCCCCACGCCGGGCGCCCGTCGGTCACGGAAAACGACGCCTCCCTGGTGGTCCTGTTCGGGTGGGACGGTTCCGCGGAGCCGCGTGCCGCCTCCGGGTCCGCGGACCCCGGGACGCCCGGCACCACCCTGCTGGCCACCGGCGACATCGAGGAGGACGCGATGCGGGCGCTGCTCGGCAGGAATCCCGCGTTGCGCGCCGACATCCTGAAGGTCAGCCACCACGGGGCTCGCAACGGGGGCAACGAGGTGATCGAACAGGTCGGAGCCGGCGTTGCGCTGATCAGCGTCGGACGGGACAACAGCTACGGGCATCCGGCGCCCGCCATCCTCTCCGCCCTGGAATCCGCGGGGACCCCGGCTTTCCGCACCGACACGTCGGGGACGCTGGTCCTGCGGAGCACACCGGACGGCGGACTGGCGGTCATGGGCCTCGGCGCCCGGCTGGACCCGTGAGCGGCGTCGGGGGAGGGGATAGGATGCAGGGGCACCACCGAGGCGGAAGGCGGACACGATGGCGACAGGCAGGGCGAATCCCTCCAGGGGAGCGGCGGGGAGGACCGGCGCCCCCCACGCATGGCGCAGCGCGGAACCCGCGCCGCTGGTGCTCCTGCAGGGACCCGAGGACTACATCGCGTCGCGGGCCTTCGACCGCGTCCGGTCCAGGGTCAGGGAGGACCAGCCCGAGGCGGAGACGATCGCGTTCGAGGCGACGTCCTACCAGCGCGGGGAGCTGCTGCTCGCCGCCAGCCCCTCGCTCTTCGCCGAGGGCAAGATCATCGAGGTCCGTTCGCTGGCCACCATGAACGAGGAGTTCCTCGAGGACATGATGGCCTACTCCGCCGCGCCGGCCGAGGACGTCGTCGTCGTCATGCACCACTCGGGCGGCAACCGGGGGAAGAAGCTGCTCGACACGCTCAAGTCCGCGGGCGCCGTGGTCGTGGAGTGCCAGCCGCTGAAGAAGGACGCCGAAAAGCTGGACTTCGTCGCGCAGGAGTTCAAGAACGCCAAGCGGCGGATCCACTCCGATGCCGCCCGCGCGCTGGTCGCCGCGGTGGGTTCCGATCTGCAGGAGTTGGCCGCCGCCTGCAGCCAGCTGATCCAGGACACCACGGGAGAGATCGAGCAGGACACTGTCGACCGCTACTTCGGCGGGAGGGTCGAGGCCACGGGCTTCAAGGTGGCCGACGCCGCGCTGACGGGTCGCGGGGCACTCGCGCTGAGCACGCTCCGCCACGCGCTCGCCACCGGGACGGATCCCGTGCCCATCGTCGCCGCGCTGGCCATGAAGCTGCGGCAGGTGGCCAAGGTCGCCGGACAACGCAAATCCTCCGGCCAGCTGGCGCGCGAGCTGGGCATGGCGCCGTGGCAGGTGCAGCAGGCGCAGGAACAGGCGCAGTACTGGACACCCGACGAGCTGGTGCGCTGCCTGCGGCTGGTGGCCGAGGCCGACGCGCAGGTCAAGGGCGCCTCGCGGGACCCGGAGTACGCCGTTGAGCGCGCCGTCACGGGCATCGCCCTCGCCGCCCGGAGGTAGGAGGCGGCCGCACGGCGGTCGGGGCAACGCGACCGGTAGGCGGCCGCCGGGGGCTGCCCGGCCCGCGGCAACGGCCGCGCGCCAGCCGGTCCGCTGCCCCGGGACGTCGACCCAAAAAGCAGGGCCGCCCCGGATGCCGGGGCGGCCCTGCTGACGCTGATGCGGTCTCGTTAGAGAGCGCCGACCTTCTTGGAGATGGCCGACTTGCGGTTCGCCGCGTTGTTCTTGTGCACGACGCCCTTGCTGACGGCCTTGTCCAGCTTGCGGCTGGCGGCGGCCAGCGCGGTGCCGGCGGCATCCTTGTCCGACGCGGCCACGGCCACGTTGACGGAGCGGATGGCGGTCTTCAGCTCCGACTTGATGGCCGCGTTACGCAGGCGGGCCTTCTCGTTGGTGAGGATGCGCTTCTTCTGGGACTTGATATTTGCCACTGGATAAACTCTCTTGCTCTCGCGGAAATGGTCGGTGAGGGTTCACTCCAGAGCCATTGACTGAGCGGCGTGGGGATACCTGTGGCGACTCGGGAGAAGTGCCCGTCGACCTGCGCGGACACACAGCAGACAATGTTAGCACCGATGCCGCCGGCCCGCGATTCGGGGACGCCCCCCGGCGCGCCGGGCCGGCTACGGGTCGGAGCCGGCCTCACCGCAGGCGGGCGGCCACCTGCTCGAACCTGTCCCGCGCCAGGACGGCGCCCTCCCGGCGGATGCCCTCGGGCAGGAGCCGGACCACGCGGTCCACCCGGACCTCGCTGGGTCGTCCCTTCGAATCCCACGCGCCGGACCCGATGTCGACGTAGCCGCTGTCGCCGCCGCTGCCGTTGTTGCGGTCCTTGGAGGTGAGCATAAGGCCCAGCAGGTAGCCGCCGTCGTGCCCGACCAGCAGCACGGGGCGGTCCTTGCCCCGGCCGTGGTCCTCCTCGTAGGGAACCCAGGCCCACACGACCTCGCCCGGATCGGGCTCGCCGTCCGGTCTGGGGTGGTAGGTCGGCCGCAGCCGGCCCGTGAAGTCCCCGGGATAGCCGCCGCCGCGCCAGCCCGCCGCCTCGCCCGACACCGCGCCGGAGATCGGCGCCCCCGCCAGCCGGGCCTTCGGCCGCCGATCCGCCGCCGCGCCGGGGACGGGCCCGCCGGGGCGCGTCGGCGAGGGCGCGCCGGGGCGGAACAGCCGCAGCGCGGACTCGAGCAGCTTCATCAGGTGGCGGCCGTTGCTTTGCATGCGCACACGGTACCAGCAGGGCCGCGGGGCGCGGCGGGGGAGCGGCGCCGTCGAAACATGGGAGAATGGGGCTTTGCGGAACTTCCGCGCCCACTTCACGACTGTCTGTACCAGAGCGAGGTCACCCACGTGTCACCCATGGCCCGCACCGCACCGGTGCCCGCCGCCACCGATCCGGCGATTATCAGGAACTTCTGCATCATCGCCCACATCGACCATGGCAAGTCCACCCTGGCTGACCGGATGCTGCAGTCGACCGGCGTCGTCCAGCAGCGCGACATGAAGGCCCAGTACCTGGACCGCATGGACATCGAGCGCGAGCGCGGCATCACCATCAAGTCGCAGGCCGTGCGCATGCCATGGGAAGTCGACGGAACCGCCTTCGCGCTGAACATGATCGACACGCCGGGGCACGTGGACTTCACCTACGAGGTCTCCCGCTCCCTCGCCGCGTGCGAGGGGGCCGTGCTGCTCGTCGACGCCGCGCAGGGGATCGAGGCCCAGACGCTGGCCAACCTCTACCTGGCTATGGAGAACAACCTCACGATCATTCCGGTCCTGAACAAGATCGACCTCCCGGCGGCGCAGCCGGAGAAGTACGCGGCCGAACTCGCGAACCTCATCGGCGGCAAGCCCGAGGACGTGCTGCGCGTCTCGGGCAAGACCGGCGAGGGCGTCGAGGTTCTGCTGGACAAGATCGTGCGCGACCTCCCGCCGCCGGTGGGGGATCCCGACGCCCCGGCCCGCGCGATGATCTTCGACTCGGTCTACGACACCTACCGCGGCGTCGTGACCTACGTGCGCGTCGTCGACGGCCACCTGAGCCCGCGCGAGCGCATCCAGATGATGTCGACGCGCGCCAGCCACGAACTGCTGGAGATCGGCGTGAGCTCCCCGGAGCCGACGCCGTCGCAGGGCCTCGGCGTCGGCGAGGTCGGCTATCTGATCACGGGCGTGAAGGACGTGCGCCTGTCCAAGGTCGGCGACACGGTGACCAACCTGGCCAAGCCGGCCAAGGAGTCGCTGGGCGGCTACGAGGACCCGAAGCCGATGGTGTTCTCCGGCCTCTACCCCATCGACGGCTCCGACTACCCGGTCCTGCGCGACGCCCTGGACAAGCTGCAGCTCAACGACGCGGCCCTGACCTACGTCCCGGAGACCTCCGTTGCGCTCGGCTTCGGCTTCCGCGTGGGCTTCCTCGGCCTGCTGCACCTCGAGATCGTCCGCGAGCGGCTGGAGCGCGAGTTCAACCTCGACCTGATCTCCACCGCGCCGAACGTGGTCTACGAGGTCATGACCGACGACAAGAGGATGGTCACGGTCACGAACCCCAGCGAGTTCCCCACCGGCAAGATCCACGAGGTGCACGAGCCGATGGTCGCCGCGACCATCCTGGCCCCAAACGAGTTCGTCGGCGCCATCATGGAGCTCTGCCAGTCCCGGCGCGGCCAGATGCGCGGCATGGACTACCTCTCCGAGGAGCGCGTCGAGCTGCGCTACTGGCTACCGCTGGCCGAGATCGTCTTCGACTTCTTCGACATCCTCAAGTCCAAGACCCGCGGCTACGCGTCGCTGGACTGGAAGGCCGACGGCGAGCAGATCGCCGACCTCGTGAAGGTCGACATCCTGCTGCAGGGCGAGCAGGTGGATGCGTTCAGCGCCATCACGCACAAGGACAAGGCGTACTCCTACGGCACGATGATGACCTCCAAGCTGCGCGAACTAATCCCGCGCCAGCAGTTCGAGGTGCCGATCCAGGCGGCCATCGGGTCGCGCATCATCGCCCGCGAGAGCATCCGCGCCATCCGCAAGGACGTCCTGGCGAAATGCTACGGCGGCGACATCTCCCGCAAGCGCAAGCTGCTGGAGAAGCAGAAGGAGGGCAAGAAGCGCATGAAGATGGTCGGCCGCGTCGAGGTGCCCCAGGAGGCCTTCATCGCCGCGCTGTCCTCGGACGAGTCCAAGGACAAGGGCAAGAAGTAGCCGCATGCCTTCTGTTCTGCCGCTGGGCGACCCGGCGCCGGCCGACGGCCTGCTGCCCCCCTCCAGCCGGGAGGGCGCGGCGACGCGTCCCTTCTGCGTCTACGTCCACATCCCCTTCTGCGCCGTGCGCTGCGGGTACTGCGACTTCAACACCTACACGGCGCACGAGCTCGGCTCCGGCGCGACCCAGGACACCTACGCCTCGGCCGTGGCCGCGGAGCTGGACTTCGGCCACGCGGCGCTGCGCGCGTCGGGAATCCACGAGCGCCCGGTGGAAACCGTGTTCTTCGGGGGCGGCACGCCCACGCTCCTGCCCGCCGAGGACCTCGCGCACGTCCTCGGGCGCATCCGGGGCCTGTGGGGGCTCGCCGAGGGGGCGGAGGTCACGACCGAGGCGAATCCGGACTCGGTCACGCCGGAGTCGCTGCGCGTCCTGGCGGAGGCCGGGTTCACGCGTGTCTCCTTCGGCATGCAGTCCGCGGTGCCGCACGTCCTGAAGACCCTGGACCGGACGCACCGGCCGGACCGCGTGCCGCTGGCGGTCCAGTGGGCCCGGGACGCCGGTCTGGACGTGAGCGTCGACCTGATCTACGGGACACCGGGGGAGAGCCTCGAGGACTGGAGGGCAAGCCTGGAGGCGGCGCTGTCCTACGAGCCGGACCACATCTCGGCCTACGCGCTGATCATCGAGGACGGGACCCGGCTGGCAGCGCAAATCAGGCGGGGCGAGGTGCCGGACATCGACGACGACGACCACGCCGACAAGTACCTGCTGGCCGACCGCCTGCTCGCCGGCGCCGGGTTCTCCTGGTACGAGGTGAGCAACTGGAGCCGGTCCGCCGCCACCCGGTGCCGCCACAACCTGGCCTACTGGACCGGCGCCGACTGGTGGGGCGCGGGCCCGGGCGCGCACTCGCACGTGGGCGGGCTCCGCTGGTGGAACGTCAAGCACCCGTCGGCGTACCAGCAGCGCATCGATGCGGCGGTGTCGCCCGCCGCGGGCCGCGAGACCCCCGACGAGGATGCCCGCTACCTGGAGCGCGCGATGCTCCTGACGCGGATCGCGGAGGGGATGCCGATCGAGGGGCTCCGGCCGGGTGGACGCCGGGCCGTCGCGGGTCTCATCGCCGACGGGCTGGTGGAGGGCCGGGACGCGGTCGCGGGCCGGATCGTGCCGACGCTGCAGGGCCGGCTCCTCGCCGACGCGGTGGTCCGGCGGCTCCTCGAGTTCTAGGGGACGTCCGGGGTGCTCGAGTTCCGGGGGACCTCCGGGGTGCGGGCCAGAAGTACCAAAGGACCCGCACGACGACGGGCGGCGTGGCGTGCGGAAACCCGCGTGCCGCGGAACGCCGGAGCGTGCGGGACTACTTGACCAGGCGCAGGTTGAAGGGGTACCGGTACGGGCGGCCGCGGTTGACCTCGATGCCCGCGACGACGCCGCTGACCGTGAGGTAGACCCAGATGGCGACGGCGATGACCGCGAAGAATCCCCCGATGACGGGCACCAGCGTGAGCAGGTTCGCGAGCATCGCGACGGCGGTCAGGGGCAGCGTGAAGTTCAGCGCCTCCTTGGATTCCTGGGCGGTGAACGGCCCGCGCGCGCGGTAGACGTAGTAGATGACCGCGGACGGCAGGAATCCGAGGATCGCCCCGAAGTGCGCGATGGTGGCCCATTGCCGGTCCTCCGAGGGACTCAGCGGCAGCGGAGCGGGGGAGGACCCCTCGAACCGCGCGGCGCCGGTGGGACCGTTCCGCGCCTTGTCGTCGAACCCGTGGGTCACGGCGGTTTCCTCCATCGTCTGCGCTCCGACGGCATGACTGCATCCGTCTCTGGGTCACAGTTTATCGCTAAGAACCGGCGGCGCCGCCCACGCCGGCGCCGTGCCGCGGGATACGCTCCTCACATGGAAACGCTGGTGTGGATCGCCGGATCCGCGGTCGCGGCCTTCGCGGCGCTGACGCTGATCGTCTGGTTGGCCTCCCGCGCCCGCTTCGACGGCCGGCATGCCGGCGGCGGACTCGCCGGGTCGCTAGGGGTCGTGCAGGACTTCTACCAGCCCCAAGCCGTGGAGGCCCACGCCGCTCAGGAAGAAGAGAAGCGGCGCATCGTGTCGGTCGGGAACGCCCTCGGTGCCGACACACCGCACGACGGCGGTGCCGCGGGACCCGGCGCGCCGGCACCGCGGAGGGTCGGGGCCGCGGGGGACACCGCACCCGACGCCGCATCCGATGCCGGGCCCGACGACGGGAGATCCCCGGGCCCCGCGGGCAGTCTCTAGCTGCCGTCGGCGGTCAGGAAGTCGATGACCTCCTCGACGCGCCCCAGGAGGCTCGGTTCGAGATCGGCGTACGTGGTGACGCTGCCGAGCAGGCGCTTCCAGCCCAGCGCGACGTCGGCCGCCGTCGAGTGCGGCCACCCAAGGCCCCTGAGGATGCCGGTCTTCCAGTCGGTGCCGCGCGGCACCACGGGCCAGGCGGCGATCCCGAGCACCGAGGGGCGGATGGCCTGCCACACGTCGACGTAGGGGTGACCGACGATCAGCACGTTGCCGCGGACCCCGGGGACGGCCATCGCCGCGGCCGCGATGCGTTCCTCCTTGGTGCCGGCCACGAGGTGGTCCACCAGGATGCCCAGCCGGCGCCCCGGGCCGGGGGAGAAGTCCCGCACGGCGCCCGCGAGGTCGTCCACGCCATGCAGGGGCTCGACGACGATGCCCTCGACGCGGAGATCGTGCCCCCAGACCTTCTCGACCAGTTCGGCGTCGTGCTTGCCCTCGACCCAAATCCGGCTGGCCCGCGCCGTGCGCGCCTTCAGGTGGTCGACGCGGACCGACCCCGAGGCCGTGCGGGAGGGCGCGGACGCCGCCGCGCGCACCGGCTCGACCAGCTCGATCGGCTCGCCCTCGAGCAGGAAGCCGAAGCCGGTGCGGAAGGACTTCGTCCTGCCCCGGCGGTCCTCGAGCACGACGACGCGCATGCCCCCCGCCTTCTCGATCCGGACGACCTCGCCGACCCACCCGCTCTGGACGTCCTCGAGCACCTGGCCCCGGGCGACCGGCACCCGGCGCAGCTCGCCGCGCTTCGGCGCCGAAATGTCGCGTGCGCCCCACTCGTAGTTGTTCACTGGGCTGACCCGGCCTTTCGTGGTGGCCCCCGGCGGGCCGCGGTGCGCCGGGCTCCCGGACGCGGGAACCATGCTAACAACCCGGCTAAGGTATTAGACTTAGCACTTGAACGTGTCGAGTGCTAAGGCGTCGGCCACCTGCCGGCGCGCCACCGCCGACACGCCACCATCGACGGAAACAGGAGGGTCCCATGTCCGAACCGCGTCGACTTGAGGTCCTCCGGGCCATTGTCGAGGACTACGTGCACTCGCGCGAGCCCGTGGGGTCGAAGGCGCTGGTGGAGCGCCACCAGCTCGGCGTCTCCGCCGCCACCATCCGCAACGACATGGCCGCCCTCGAGGAGGAGGGCCTGATCGTCGCCCCGCACACCTCCTCGGGGCGCGTGCCCACCGAACAGGGATACCGCCGCTTCGTGGACCGCATCGGCGACGTGCGGCCCCTCTCCGCCGCGGAGCGCCGGGCCATCCAGTCCCTGATCGCCGGCGCCGACGACATCGACGACGTGCTGGAGCGCACCGTGCGCCTGCTGGCCCACCTGACGCACCAGGTGGCGGTCATCCAGGTCCCGCAGCACACCGACGCCACCGTCCGGCACATCGAGCTCGTGGGGCTCGGCTCCGGGCAGGTGCTCGCCGTCCTCATCAGCACCACCGGCAAGGTCGACCAGCGGGTCGTGATGACGCCGCCGGACACCACGGACGAGGACCTGCTCACCCTGAAGTCCGCCTTCCTGGCGGCCGGAGGGGGCCGGCGCCTCAACGAGCTTTCCGACGCCGCGGCCGCCGCCGTCGACCACCTGCCAGCACGGCTGCAGACCGCGGGGCGGACGCTTGCCGCGGCCCTCGGCACCCTGGGCGACAACAGCGCCGTCGATCGGATCGTCATGGCCGGGACGGCAAACCTGGCCCGATCCACGGGCGACTTCCCGCTGACGATCACGCCCGTGCTCGAGGCGCTGGAGGAGCAGGTGGTCCTGCTGCGGCTGTTCTCCGAGATGGAGCTGGACGCGCGGGGCATCGCCGTGCGGATCGGCAGCGAGAACAGCTACGGTGGCCTGACCGAGACCTCCGTCATCGCGACGGGCTACGGGCCCGGGGAGACCGCCAAGATGGGAATCCTCGGCCCGACCCGCATGGACTATCCCTCGAGCATGGCCGCCGTGCGCGCGGTCGCCCGCTACCTCTCCCGGATATTGGCTGGCTAGCGCCGCCCCGGGCCCCCAAAGCATCGATCCAGTTGGAAAGGACACAGCGACCACTGTGAGCACCCACTACGACGTTCTCGGCGTCTCCCAAGACGCGAGCACCGAAGAAATCAAGAAGGCCTACCGCAAGCTGGCCCGCAAGCTCCACCCGGACGTCAACCCCGGTGACGACGCCTCGGAGCAGTTCAAGCTGGTGACGCGTGCCTACGAGATCCTGTCGGACCCGGAGAAGCGCCGCAACTACGACACCACCGGCAACGAGAACGGAAACGCCCCGGGCCCCGGCCAGGCGGGCGGCTTCGGGTTCAACGACATCTTCGAGCAGTTCTTCGGCGGCGGCCAGGCCGGCGGACCCGCCTCGCGCACCAGTCGCGGCCGCGACGCGCTGATCACGGCCACGATCGACCTCAAGGACGCCGTCCAGGGCGTGGTCTACCCGCTCGAGATGGAGACCGCCGTCACGTGCCCCACCTGCGAGGGCACCTGCTGCCAGCCGGGCACGTCGCCGCAGACCTGCACCATCTGCCACGGCCGCGGACAGATCCAGCGCCCCGTGCGCTCCTTCCTCGGCCAGATGATGACGGTCGAGACCTGCAGCGCCTGCCGCGGCTTCGGCACGACCCTGCCGAGCCCGTGCAACGAGTGCATGGGCTCCGGCCGCGTGCGCGAGCGGGTCAGCAAGCAGCTCAAGGTCCCGGCCGGCGTCGCGACCGGCACGCGCATCCACCTGGCCGCCCAGGGTGAGGCCGGACCGGGCGGCGGGCCCTCCGGCGACCTCTACGTCGAGATCGACGTGCGGCGCCACCCCGTGTTCGAGCGCGACGGCAACGACCTGCACGCAACCCTCACGGTCCCGATGACCGCCGCGGCCCTCGGCGCCGACCTCGACCTCGAGACGTTCGACGGCCAGCGGGACATCCGCATCGAGGCGGGGACGCAGTCCGCCGACACCGTGCGGCTGGGCCAGCTGGGCGTGCCCCGGCTGCGTGGCGGCGGCCGCGGCGACCTGATTGTCCACATCCACGTGGAGACCCCCACGAAGCTGGACCACCAGCAGCGCGAGCTGCTGGAGCGGCTGGCGGAGCTGCGCGGCGAAGAGGTGGCCGAGGGCCGCCTGACGGACCGCGGAGGGGTCTTCTCGCGCCTGCGCGACAAGCTGGGCCACCGGGCCTGATGAGCAACCAGGCGTTCCTCACGCCGCCGGAGACGCTGGCCGCGGCCGTCCCGGGGGACACCGTGGAGCTCGACGGCCCCGAGGGACGGCACGCCGTGGCCGTCAAGCGCATCCGGGTCGGCGAGGCCGTGGACCTGCTCGACGGCGAGGGCCGCCGCGCCGTCTGCGTCGTGACGGAGACGGGCAAGGCCTCCCTGCGGGCCCGGATCGAGCGGATCGACGTCGAAGCGGCGCCGCGGGTGCTGACGGTCCTCGTCCAGGCCCTCGCCAAGGGCGACCGCGACCTGCAGGCCGTCGAGTCCGCCGTCGAGCTGGGCATCGACCGGGTGCTCCCGTGGCAGGCCGAGCGGTGCGTGGTCCGCTGGGCCGCCGACAAGGCGGACAAGGGCCGGGCCAAGTGGGAGGCCACCGTCCGCGCCGCGGTGAAGCAGTCCCGGCGCGCGCGCACGCCGCGCGTCGAGCCCGTGGCGGGCACGCCGCAGCTCGCGGCACTGGCGCGCCCCGCGGCCGACGACGCCGGACCCGCCGCGCGGCGCCTGGTGGTGGTCCTCCACGAGGAGGCGGCGAGCCCGCTGGCCGAGGTCGTCGGAGACTGGCTCGAGGCCTCTCCCGCCGACCCCGGGGGACCCGTGGGAGAGGTCTTCCTGGTGGTGGGCCCGGAGGGCGGCATCGCGCCGGCCGAGATCGAGTCGCTGCGCGCCGCGGGCGCCGCGACGGCGTCGCTGGGGTCGAACGTCCTGCGGGCCTCGACCGCCGGCCCGGCGGCGCTGGTTCTGGTCCGCCACCTGGCCGGGCAGCTGGATCCCCGCCGGGCACCGGCCGCGGGCGAGGCTGACCGGTGACCGCCGCTAGCGGCCCGCGACCGTGATGCGCTTGGTGTCCTCGCTCAGCCGCGCCGTGTCGACGCCGTTCTGCCCCCACACCGAAACGTCGTAGTCGCCCTCGCCGAGGTCGACCGCGAACTCGAACTCATCCGCGGGCAGGTCGCCGGCACCGAGGGTGATGCGGCCGTCGGAGACCACGTCGCCGGGCCCACCCTCCTGGACCCGGCGGACCTCCCAGCGGATGCCGCCGGGGAAGACCGCGCCGGCGCCGCGGACGGCCACGTTTCCGGCCGCGTAGGCGCTGCCGTGGTGGGGCTCGATGATCCACACGGGGGCGCGCAGACTCGAGACCCGCTCCGTCGGACCGTCCAGCCGGACGTGGCCGAACGCCTCGTAGCCGGGGCGCCCGTCGACCAACACCGCGACCCGGGCCGGGGCGGAGCCCGTCAGCAGGCCCGCGTTCGCGGCGGCCCCCGTCGCCGTGTAGACGAGCTGCTGGACGGCGCGCTCGGCCAGGCCGGCGTCCATCTGGCGCGCGAACGCGTCGGCGGACAGGTCCACGGTGATCACGTTGTCCCCGTCGATGGACGTGCCGATCCGGCTCGCGGGGCTCCAGAGGCTGAAGTAGTCGGGGTCGGTGGGCTGCTGCTCGAGCATGTGCTTGATGCTGGTGGTGATGGGATCACCCTGGTCCTCGGCCTCGACGTACTCGCGGTAGAGGTACACGGTCGCGTCCCGCTCCCCGAGCCAGTACACCGGGGCGGAGCGGTGGGTGCTCAACTTCTCCAGTTCCGCGGCATCCGACTTGGGCGGAACCACCGGATTCGCCGCCGTCGCGCCCTGCGGCATGGTCGTCGTGGAGGGGGTGGACAGTCCGCCGCAGGCTGAGACCGCGCCGAGGCACACCACCAGCGCGACGACGGCCAGGCGGGGCCTGGTGCGTCGGCTGTGCGGGGCGGGGGTCAACGGGGTCCTTCTCCTCGGGGCAGGGCGGACTCGGCGGCCGCCACACCAGCTTGTCACAGGCACTCCCCGCTCGGGCGGCCGGTTGCAGGGTTGTCACCGGACTGTTGCACGAACGATACACGCGCCCGCGCGACCCCCTCCGGGGCGCCGTGGCCGCTTCACGTAGGATGGAGGGGCGCCGGAAACGCCTCGGGAGCGCCCGGGTCGGGATCCCCGGCGCCCACGCACGGGAGGCCACGTCGCCAGCATGACCGAGGACGCCAAGAACCCAGAGCCGGAGTCGGGGCTGGGCACCGTAGTCCGCTTCGACACCACCGACCAGATGGTCGCCGCGCTCGGCGCACACGACGAGGTCCTGCGCATCGTGCAAGGCGTGTATCCCGGGGCCGACCTGCATGTGCGGGGCAACGAGCTCACCGTGACCGGCGATCCCGAGGACGCCGGGAAGGCGTTGCGCGTCGTCAACGAGGCACGCGGGATCGCGGCGCGCGGCACGCGGATCTCGGCGCACCTGGTGGAGCAGCTGGTGCGGATGGTGGCCGCGCGCGAAACGCCTCCCGCGGGCACCGCCAGCGAGGTCTTCGGCCTGAACATCCTCACCGGCCGCGGCCGCAGCATCCGCCCCAAGACCGTCAACCAGAAGGCCTACGTCGACGCGATCGACGCGAACACGGTGATCTTCGGCATCGGGCCCGCCGGCACAGGCAAGACGTACCTCGCCGTGGCCAAGGCGGTGCAGGCGCTTCAGGCGAAGGAGGTCAGCCGCATCATCCTCACCCGGCCGGCCGTCGAGGCGGGGGAGAAGCTCGGCTTCCTCCCGGGCACCCTGACCGACAAGATCGACCCGTACCTGCGTCCGCTCTACGACGCGCTGCACGACATGATCGACCCCGAGTCCATCCCCCGGCTGATCGCGGCCGGAACGATCGAGGTCGCGCCGCTGGCCTACATGCGCGGCCGGACGCTCAACGACGCGTTCATCATCCTCGACGAGGCGCAGAACACGACGCCGGAGCAGATGAAGATGTTCCTGACCCGCCTCGGCTTCGGCTCCCGGATTGTCGTCACGGGCGACATCACCCAGGTCGACCTGCCCGGCGGGACGAAGTCCGGCCTGCGTGTGGTCTCCGAGATCCTCGAGGGCGTCGACGACATCGCCTTCCTCACGCTCGACGCGTCCGACGTCGTGCGGCACCGGCTGGTCTCCGAGATCGTCACCGCGTACGAGTCCTGGTCCTCGCGCGAGACGGCCCCCGCAGTCGACTGGCGCACCCGGCGCACGAACCGGCGGCCCGCATCGCCCCGCCGCCCGCCGACCCCGGCGCCGCCCGCCGAGCCGGCGGCGCCCCGGCCGTCCGCCGCCGAGGAGGGCTGAGCCGTGTCCGTCGAGGTCAACAACGAATCCGCCGTCGAGGCGGATCTGGAGCGGCTCAGCCGCCTGGGTCGGCACATCCTCGACTCGCTGTACGTGCACCCCGAGGCCGAGGTCTCCATCATCCTCGTCGACGAGGACGCCATGGAACGGCTCCACCTGGACTGGATGGACCTGTCCGGGCCGACCGACGTCATGTCCTTCCCGATGGACGAGCTGCGACCCGGGAGCCCCGGCAGCCCGACGCCCGCCGGCATGCTCGGCGACGTCGTGATCTGCCCCCAGGTCGCCGCCGAACAGGCGCGTGCGGGCGGCCACAGCACGGAGGACGAGATCATGCTGCTCGCGACCCACGGCATGCTGCACCTGCTCGGCTACGACCACGAGGAACCGGCCGAGAAACAGGAGATGTTCTCGCTGCAGCGCAACCTGCTCGAGGCGTTCCTCGGACGGCCCGCGCCGCGGGAGACCACCGAATGATCACTGCCGTCCTCATCGGCCTGTCGATCGCCTTCATCGGCGCCGCCGCGCTGCTCACGGCCGCCGAGTCCGCCTACCTCTTCCTGCCCCGCCAGGAGGCGGAGCAGATGCTCGCGGACCGCCCGCGGACACGGTTGCGGCGGATCCTGTCCGAACCGACGGCGCACACCCACGCCGTCCGCTTCTGGCGCATCTGGTTCGAGACGGCGTCCGCCGTGGCGATCGCCATCCTCTACCACGACCTGCTGGACAGCGTCTGGCTCGCCGGGCTCCTCGCGACGGTGACGATGGCCGCCATCGGCTTCGTGCTCGTCGGCGTCTCACCCCGGCGGATCGGCCGCGTCCGCGCCGCCGGCGTCGTCGTCTTCACCGCGCCGCTGGTCTGGTTCCTCCGCGTGATCCTGGGCCCCGTCCCGGGCTGGCTCGTCCGCGTCGGCACCGCGATCGCGCCCGGCGCGCCCGTCCAGGAGGAGGCCTTCTTCACGGAGGAGCAGTTCCGGGACATGGTGGACCGCGCCAACGAGGCGGACATGATCGAGGACGTCGAGGCCGACCTCATCCACTCGGTCTTCGATCTCGGCGACACCAAGGTCCGCTCCGTGATGGTCCCGCGCACCGACATGGTCACGGTGGACTACGGCACGTCGCTGGGCAGCGCCATGAGCCTGTTCCTGCGCTCGGGATGCTCGAGGATCCCCGTCATCCGCGACAACACCGACCAGATCATCGGCATCGTCTACCTCAAGGACGTCGCCGCGCGACTGCACGCGCACCCCGACGACCAGCGTCCCGTCGAGGCCGTCTGCCGCGACGTGCGCTACGTCCCGGAGTCGAAGTCCGTCGCCGAGCTGCTCCAGGAGCTGCAGCGCGAGTCCACCCACGTCGCCATCGTCATCGACGAGTACGGTGGCACGGCCGGCCTGGTGACGCTCGAGGACCTCATCGAGGAGATCGTCGGCGAGATCGACGACGAGTACGACACCACGCGGGCCGAGAGCGAGGACGTCGGCGACGGCGTGTTCCGGATCAGCGCCCGGATGTCCATCGACGACCTCGGCGAGCTGTTCGAGCGCGACATCGAGGACGACGAGGTCGACACCGTCGGCGGGCTCCTGGCCAAGACGCTGGGCCGGGTCCCGATCGTCGGATCGGAGGTCAGTGTGGGCGGCATCAGGCTCCACGCCGAACGACTGGAGGGCCGGCGCAACCGCATCGGCTACCTCCTCGCGTGGCGCGACACCCACGACGCCGACGACGCCCACACCGCCACCGAAGACGGCTCGACGGGCCGCAAGGAAGCCGCCCACGCCGGCGACGCCACCAAGGAGTAGGAACCATGTCCCACGAGAAGAACAACGAACCCGGCGACGGGCTGCTCTCCGGCGAATGGCCGGCGGACTTCCGCGCCGGCTTCACCTCGTTCGTCGGCAGGCCGAACGCCGGCAAGTCGACGCTCACCAACGCGCTGGTGGGGCAGAAGATCGCCATCACGTCGGCGAAGCCGCAGACGACGCGGCACACCATCCGCGGCATCGTGCACCGCGACGACGCCCAGCTGGTCCTCGTGGACACCCCCGGCCTGCACCGGCCGCGGACGCTCCTCGGCCAGCGGCTCAACGACCTGGTCGCGGACACGCTCGCCGAGGTCGACGCGATCGGCTTCTGCCTCCCCGCGAACGAGAAGATCGGACCGGGCGACCGGTTCATCGCGGCCCAGCTGGCGCAGCTGCGCCGCAAGCCGATCGTCGCCATCGTCACGAAGTCGGACCTCGTGGACCGGGCGACGCTCGCGAAGCAGCTGATGGCCGTCGCGGACCTCGGCACCGAGACGCTGGGGGAGGACGGCTGGGCCGCCGTCATCCCCGTCTCCGCGACGGCGGACTTCCAGGTCCAGGCCGTCGCGGACGTGCTCGTCGCGCAGATGCCGCTGTCGCCGCCGCTCTACCCCGGGGGCGAGCTCACCGACGAGCCTGAGGCCATCATGGTGGCGGAGCTCATCCGCGAGGCCGCCCTCGAGGGCGTCCGGGACGAGCTCCCGCACTCGCTGGCCGTCGTCGTGGAGGAGATGATCCCGCGGGAGGGCCGCCCGGAGGACAAGCCGCTCCTGGACGTGCACGTCAACCTCTACGTCGAGCGATCCTCGCAGAAGGCGATCATCATCGGGCACCAGGGCGCGCGGCTGCGCGACGTCGGGACCCGGGCCCGCAAGGGCATCGAGGCGTTGCTCGGCACCCGCGTGTACCTGGACCTGCACGTCAAGGTCGCCAAGGACTGGCAGCGCGACCCCAAGCAGCTCGGCCGGCTGGGCTTCTAGCTCCGGCGCCGGGGCCCGCCGGGCGGCCCGGGCCGTCGCGCGCAACATTCCGCGCGGGTCGCCGGGCCTGCAGGACCCTGGTGCTAGGGTGAGGACCATGCGTGCGGGAATGCTTCTACTTAGCCGCCGCGGCGAGGCAACACGGGGCCCACGGCCCTGAGGCCGAACCCTCGCTGCGGTGTTTCGTGCTGCCGGCCACCATTTTCAACCACCACTGAAAAGGCCACCTGTCATGCATAACGCGCAAAAGCCCTCCGGAATGCCGATCCACAAGTACGTTCCGTTCCAGGACCAGATCAACGTCTCCCTCCCGGACCGCACGTGGCCGGACAAGGTCATCACGCAGGCGCCGCGCTGGTGCGCCGTCGACCTGCGCGACGGCAACCAGGCACTGATCGACCCGATGAGCCCCGAGCGAAAGCACCGGATGTTCGACCTCCTGGTGGGCATGGGCTTCAAGGAGATCGAGGTCGGCTTCCCGTCGGCCTCGCAGACCGACTTCGACTTCGTCCGGCAGCTGATCACGCAGGACCGCATCCCCGACGACGTCACCATCCAGGTGCTGACGCAGTCCCGCGAGCACCTGATCGAGCGCACCTACGAGGCCATCGAGAACTCCGACCGCGCGATCGTCCACCTGTACAACTCCACGTCCGTCCTGCAGCGGCGCGTGGTGTTCAACCAGGACCAGGACGGGATCGTGGACATCGCCCTGACCGGCGCCCGGCTCTGCCGCAAGTACGAGGAGCAGCTCGGGAACACGCAGGTGACCTACGAGTACTCGCCCGAGTCGTTCACGGGCACGGAGCTGGAGTTCGCCGCGCGGATCAGCAACGCCGTCGCGGAGGTGCTGGAGGCCTCCACGGACCGGCAGATGATCCTCAACCTCCCGGCCACGGTGGAGATGGCAACGCCGAACGTGTACGCCGACTCCATCGAGTGGATGCACCGCAACCTGGCCAACCGCGAGGCCATCATCCTCTCCCTGCACCCGCACAACGACCGGGGCACCGGCGTCGCCGCGGCCGAACTGGGCTACCTGGCCGGCGCCGACCGGATCGAGGGTTGCCTGTTCGGCAACGGCGAGCGGACGGGCAACGTCGACCTGGTGACGCTGGGCATGAACCTCTTCGCGCAGGGCATCGATCCCATGCTCGACTTCTCCGACATGGACGAGATCCGGCGCACCGCCGAGTACTGCAACCAGCTGGCCGTGCCGGAGCGCTCACCGTACGGCGGAGACCTGGTCTTCACGGCGTTCTCCGGTTCGCACCAGGACGCCATCAAGAAGGGCTTCGAGGCCATGGAGCGCGACGCCGCGGAGGCCGGCAAGACGGTCGACGAGCTGGTCTGGGCCGTTCCCTACCTGCCCGTGGACCCCAAGGACATCGGCCGCAGCTACGAGGCGGTCATCCGCGTCAACTCGCAGTCCGGCAAGGGCGGCGTGGCCTACCTGCTCAAGAACGAGCACCACCTGGACCTGCCCCGCCGGGCGCAGATCGAGTTCTCGGGCGTCATCCAGCGCAAGACGGAGGGCGAGGGCGGGGAGATCAGTGGCGCGGCGATCTGGCGCGCTTTCCAGGACGAGTACCTCCCCTGCAGCGACGTCGAGGGCGCGCAGCGCTGGGGCCGCTACGAGCTGGGCAGCGTCACCACCGACACCGCCGAGGACGGGGCATTCACCCTGACCGCGACGCTGCTGGTCGACGGCGTCCCGCAGCGGCGCACCGCCGGGGGCAACGGCCCGATCAACGCGCTCGTGAGCATCCTCGCCGAGGACGGCGTGGACGTGCGCGTTCTGGACTACACCGAGCACGCGCTCAGCGAGGGCGGCAGCGCCAAGGCCGCCGCGTACGTCGAGTGCGCGGTGGGGGAGCGCGTCCTCTGGGGCGTGGGGATCGACACGAACACCACCATGTCCTCGCTCAAGGCCGTCGTGTCCGCCGTGAACCGCGCGGTGCGCGACGCCCGCTAGGCCGGCCGGAGTCCCGACCGCGGCGGGCGGCCCGCCGCCCGCCGCGGTTTGAGACAATGGTGAGCGTGTCCCGCTCCAGCTTCGCCTCCAAGACCTACCGAACGCAGGGGCTCGTCCTGCGCACCCACAAGCTGGGCGAGGCCGACCGGATCGTCGTGCTGCTGACCCCGGACCGCGGCCAGGTCCGCGCGGTCGCCAAGGGCGTGCGTCGGACCAGCTCCAAGCTCGGGGCCACCCTGGAGCCGTTCATGCTGGTGGACCTGCAGCTGGTCCACGGGCGGTCCCTGGACATCGTCACCCAGGCCCAGCTGCGCGGGCCCTACGGCCAGTCGCTCGCGGCGGACTACGCCCGGTACACGGCGGCGCACGCCATGGCGGAGACGGCCGAGCGCCTCACCGACGCCGATTCGGAGTCCGCGGCCCCGCAGTTCCGCCTGCTCCACGGCGCCCTCGCGGCGCTGGCCCGCGGCACGGGCGACGCCGGCCAGCTCCTGGACTCCTACCTGCTGCGCGCGCTCGCGACGGCGGGATGGGCCCCGAGCTTCACCGTCTGCGTGCGGTGCGGCGCCCCGGGCCCGCACACCGCGGTCAACATCCCGCTCGGCGGCGTCGTCTGCCCCGACTGCCGCCCCGCGGGATCGAGTTCGCCCGCGCCGGAGACGGTGGAGTTGCTGGCCGCCCTGCTGGCGGGGGACTGGGACCGCGTCGCCGCCAGCGGACCCGCCCACCGCCGGGAGGGCGCGGGCATTGTGGCAGGATACCTGCAGTGGCACCTGGAACGTGTCGTCAAGTCCCTCAAGCATGTGGAAAGAGCGTGAGTCCCCTGCGGAGCACACCCCGTCCCCCCTCCGCGCACGCGAAACCGGCGCCCCACCCCAGCGGTGCCCGTCCGCCGGAGTTGCCCGCGGAGCTGGTCCCGCGGCACGTCGCGATCGTCATGGACGGCAACGGCCGGTGGGCCAACCAACGCGGGCTGCCGCGCACGGAGGGGCACCGCGCCGGCGAGACCGCGCTCCTGGACGTCATGGCCGGCGCCATCGAAATCGGTGTCGAGTACGTCTCCGTGTACGCGTTCTCCACCGAGAACTGGAAGCGCAGCCCGGACGAAGTGCGCTTCCTGATGGGGTTCTCGCGCGACGTGCTGCGGCGCCAGCGCGACCAACTCAACGAGTGGGGCGTGCGGATCCGCTGGGCCGGACGCCGGCCCCGGCTCTGGCGGTCCGTCGTCAACGAGCTGCTCGAGGCCGAGCGCGCCACGGACACGAACGACGTGTGCCAGTTGACGATGTGCGTGAACTACGGGGGCCGGGCCGAGCTCGCGGACGCCGTCGCGGCCATCGCCCGCGACGTCGCCGACGGGCGGCTCAAACCCTCCGGGATCTCGGAGAAGACGA
Organism: Arthrobacter halodurans; assembly: GCF_041877255.1. Classification (NCBI taxonomy): domain Bacteria; kingdom Bacillati; phylum Actinomycetota; class Actinomycetes; order Micrococcales; family Micrococcaceae; genus Arthrobacter; species Arthrobacter halodurans. The sequence continues at coordinate 176,979 of NZ_JBHDLJ010000004.1, read as the reverse complement.
TCGGCAGGTACCTCGACGAACCCGACCTGCCGGACGTGGACCTCTTCCTGCGCACCTCCGGCGAGCAACGGACCTCGAACTTCCTGCTCTGGCAGTCCGCCTACGCGGAAATGGTCTTCATGGACGTGCTGTGGCCCGACGTCGACCGCCGCACCCTCTGGCGCGCCATCGAGGAGTACGCGCGCCGCGACCGCCGCTACGGCGCGGCGGTCGACGTCCCGCAGCCGTAGCCCCGGGAGCGGACCGGCGGCTCCACGGCCCCGGCCCGCGGTCGCGGGCGCCGGGGAGCCCCGGCCGGACGGGTGGGCTACCGGCCGCGGCGCGGCGGGGGCAGGTACCCCTCCGACCAGCGCGTGACGGCGTCGTACGCGGCCGAGCGCGCGGGGGCGGCGGAGGCGAACAGGTCGTGCATCGCGTTCTCCACACGCACGACCGTCACCTCGCGGCCCAGCTTCAACGCCCGCTGCCGGACCACCTCGACGTCGATCACCGCGTCCGCGGTCAGCATCGCGGGGTCGAACTGGGTGCCCAGCTGCGTGCGGTCCGAGGTCAGCACCAGGATGGGCGCGCGGATGTCCAGCCCCCGCGAGACGGCCGCATGGCCCGCCAGCACGGCCGTCATCCAGCCCACCGTCACCGGGAAGGAGTGGCGGGGCCGCCACAGGGGGTGCAGCGCCCACTCGCCGTGCGCCTCGGCGCTCAGCGACTGCCAGTAGTGGTCCACCTCGGGGAGCTTCAGCTTGGCGCGGGGCCGACGCCGGGCGACGGGGTCCAACAGCCCCGCGGCGGCGGCGCGCACCAGGGAGCTGCCCTGGAGCTCCAGCCACGGCGCGTTGAGCACCAGGGCGGAGAAGGCTCCCGGGTGCCGGTCGGCCCAGAGGCTCGCCACCAGGCCGCCGGTGGAATGGGCGACGCACACCACGTCGCCGAGCCGGCCGACGTCGGCGCGGATGGCGGAGAGCGCGGCGTCGATGTCGTCGTCGTACTCGCGCAGGTCCTGGACGAAGCCCGGGGTCTGCCACGCGCGCAGGCTGCGGCCGTAGCGGCGCAGCTCCAGCGCATAGAACCGGTAGCCCCGCCCGGACCAGAACCGCGCCAGCTCGGCGTTGTAGAAGTAGTCGGTCCAGCCGTGGACGGACAGGACCACGGGCACCGGCGCCGCGCCGTCCGGCGGCCCGCGGAGGGCGCCGCCGGCGCGGCGGAGCCCGCCGGCCAGATCGAGCAGCGCATCCCGCCACGGCTCCCGCGCCGGCCGCGGCGGAAGGTAGCGCACCAGCGTCGCGCAGACCGGGCCCTCCTCGTCCTCGCCCTGCGCAAGCGTCGTGTAGGCGAAACCCGCGCCCAGCGGATCATCCAGCCACTGGCCCGGTGCGGTGTCGATGGCGTAGCCCTGGGGGGAGGGCCCCGCGTCCGACGCGATGACCCCCGCGGGCAGCGGCTCGCCGGGCGAATCGCCGGCCGCGGGCAGCGGCTCCCCCGGGGAGCCGGCCGCGGGCGGCGACTGGGCGCCGGCCGGCCCGGCCCCGCTGCGCGTCGTCTCCCCGGAGGCGCCGCGAGTCGTCTCCGCTCCGCCGGCCACCGCTCCCGGCGGGGCGGCTCCCTCCGGACCGCCGGACGGTTTCCCGGGCCCGGGCGACCGGGTTCGGTTCCATCTGTCCATGTGTCGAGCCTAGCCCGCCGCGAGTTGGCAGTCGCCCGCGCGGCGCGGGAGACTGGTGCCATGCGCATCTACCCCGCCTTCTTCCGCCTTGTCTTCTCCGGGATGGATCCCGAAAAGGCCCACCACATCGGTTTCCGGATGATCAGGCTGGCGGAGCGCACGGGCGTCTCGGCCGTGCTGCGGCGCACCTGCCGGCCGCACCCCTCGCTCCGGCGCACCGTGATGGGGATCGACTTTCCCTCCCCGTTCGGCCTCGCGGCGGGATTCGACAAAGAGGGGCACGGGGTGGCGGCCCTGGCCGACCTCGGCTTCGGCCACGTGGAGGTCGGCACCATCACGGGCCAGGCCCAGCCCGGCAACCCGCGCCCGCGCCTCTTCCGCCTGGTCGAGGATCGCGCGGTCATCAACCGCATGGGCTTCAACAACGACGGCGCCGCCGCCGTGGCGCCCCGCGTCCGCGCCGCCCGCCCCGTCCTCGAGCGCCGTTTCCGCGGGACCCGCCCCGTGGTCGGCGTCAACATCGGCAAGACGAAGGCGGTCGAGCTCGACGACGCCCTGGGGGACTACCTGGCCGGAACGCGGTTGCTGGCGGAGCACGCCGACTATCTGGTCGTCAACGTCAGCTCCCCGAACACGCCCGGCCTGCGCCTGTTGCAGGACATCAAGACGCTGCGGCCGCTGCTGACCGCGGTGGGCGCGGAGGCGGACCGGGTGGCGGGGCGCCACGTGCCGTTGCTGGTGAAGATCGCGCCCGACCTGGCCGACGCCGACATCGACGACGTCGCGGACCTGGTCGCGGACCTGCGCCTCGACGGCATCATCGCCACCAACACCACGGTCGCGCGCGAGAACCTGCGCACGCCGCCCGCGCGCCTGGCGGAGATCGGGGCCGGTGGACTGAGCGGGGCCCCCCTGAAGACCCGCTCCCTGGAAGTCCTGCGCCGACTCCGTTCGCGCCTCGGCGAGGACACCGCCGTCGTCTCCGTCGGGGGAGTGGAGGACGCCGACGACGTCCTCGAGCGGCTCGATGCCGGCGCCGACCTGGTCCAGGGCTACACGGCATTCCTCTACGAGGGACCGTTCTGGGCCTCCCGCATCAACCGCGGCCTGCGCAAGGCCCTCGCGCGCCGCGCCGGCTGAGCCCGTCCCGTCGCCCCGCAGGGCCACGCACCACACATGGCCGCACGCGACGCATGGCCACACGCGACGACGGGGCCCCGCCAAGGCGGGGCCCCGTCGTCGTTCGGGGCGCGGTCGGCGCGGTCCGGACGCCGCGGCGTGGCTAGCTGGGCTTTTCGCCGCGCTTGACCTGCGGCTTCGGCAGCCGCATCTTGCGGAACTGCAGCCCGCGCATCGAGGCGTACCAGAGCACGCCGCGCTCGCTCGAGCCGAACTTCGCGACGAGTCGCTTCTTCAGCTGCCGCGTCATGATGTACGCGTCGATGACGGTCAGCAGCAGCACGGCCCAGAGGCCCATGGTGATGTAGGCCTGGAGCTGGAGCGCGCCCGGCATCGCCAGCGCGACGATCAGGAAGGCGAAGATGATGAACATGAGGAACTCGCCGACCATCCACCGGGAGTCGACGAAGTCGCGGGCGAACCGCTTCTGCGGCCCCTTGTCGCGCGGCATCATGTAGCGGTCGTCGCCGGTCTCGTTGGCCTGGCGCAGCTTCTCGGAGGCCTCCATGCGGCGGCGGCGTTCCGCCTCCTTGGCCACCTTGCGGTCGGTCGGGACCAGGGGGCGCTGGCGTTGCGCGACCTGCTGGCTGCGGCGGGGGGTCGGGGCCCCCTTGCCGGGTCCGGGCTCTATGGTCTCGTCTGTGGCGGCCGGCATTGCGGCGGCGTCGTCCTTCTTACGTCCAAACACGCGTCAAGTCTAGCCGGTGGGGCGCGGGGCGCCGAACGGCCGCCGTGGACCCGGTTGTAGGGTGAAACCATGACTACTCCCGACACCGTGAGCGCCGCCGGAACCGCCGACGTGGGCGTCGACGTGCAGGCCATCGCCGACCGCGTCCTCGCCGACTTCCCCCGGACCCTCGCCGAACTCAAGGAACTCGTCGCCATCCCGGGCATCGCCTGGGAGGCCTTCGACGCGAGCCAGCTGGACCGCAGCGCCGAGGCCGTCGCCGCGCTCGCGCGGTCGGCCGGCATGGAGGACGTGCGCATCCTCAGCGCCGAGACGGCGGATGGCCGGCCGGGCAGCCCCGCCGTCGTCGCGCGCCGTCCCGCGCGCCCCGGCAAGCCGACCGTGCTGCTCTACGCCCACCACGACGTGCAGCCGCCGGGCGACGAGTCCCTGTGGGACACACCGCCCTTCGAGGCCACCGAGATCGACGGGCGCCTCTACGGGCGCGGCGCCGCCGACGACAAGGCCGGAATCATGGTCCACGTCGCCGCGCTGCGGGCGGTCCTCGACGCCACCGCGGCCTTCGGCGTGGGGGTGACCTACTTCTTCGAGGGCGAGGAGGAGGCCGGTTCGCCGAGCTTCCGGCCGTTCCTGGAGCGGTACCGCGACCTGCTGGCCGCGGACGTGATCGTGGTGGCCGACTCCAGCAACTGGAAGGTCGGGGTGCCGGCCCTGACGACGAGCCTGCGGGGCATGGTCGGCGGCGTGTTCGAGGTGCGGGTCCTGGAGCACGCGGTGCACTCCGGCATGTTCGGCGGGCCGGTGCTCGACGCGCCGACGCTGGCCGCCCGCCTCATCTCGACGTTCCACGACGCCGCCGGGAACGTGGCGGTCGAGGGGCTGGTGGCCCGGGAGACCGCGGCCGTCGACTACCCGGAGGACGACTTCCGGCGGGACGCCTCCGTGCTCGACGGCGTTCGGCTCGCCGGCACCGGCCCCCTGGCCGACCGGCTCTGGAACAAGCCGGCCCTGTCGGTCATCGGCATGGACGTGCCCCCCGTCGCCGTCTCCTCCAACACCCTGTTGCCGGTCGCGCGCGTCAAGGTCAGCGTCCGGCTCGCCCCGGGGCAGGATCCCCGTGCCGCGGCCGAGGCGCTCGAGCGCCACATCCTGGGGCAGGACCTGTTCGGCGCGCGCGTCAGCTTCGCCGCCGAGGAGACCGGGAACGCGTTCTCGACCGACACCACGGCGCCCGCCGCCCGGGCCAGCCTCTGGTCGCTGGAACAGGCGTGGGGCGTGCCGGCGGTGGAGACCGGGATCGGCGGGTCGATCCCCTTCATCTCCGACCTCACGGAGGTCTACCCCGAGGCGCAGATCCTCGTCACGGGGGTCGAGGATCCGGACTCGCGCGCGCACAGCGCCAACGAGTCGCTCCACGTCGAGGATTTCCGGCGGGCGGTGCTCGCGGAGGCGCTGCTGCTGGCCAGGATCGACGCCGAGGGGCTGTAACAATGGCTCCGCGACGTACCATAGTGGGGAGAGGACGGCGCGCTACGGCGCCGCCTTCCGCCACCAGCAGCAACGGAGGATGCAGATGACTGCCACCACGAACGACACCACCCCGGACGCCACGGAGCTCGCGACCCACGAGGTCAAGCTCTCGGACGTCGCAGCCGGCAAGGTCCGCAGCCTGCTCGAGCAGGAGGGGCGCACCGACCTGCGCCTGCGCGTCGCCGTCCAGCCCGGAGGATGCTCGGGCCTGATCTACCAGCTCTACTTCGACGAGCGCCTGCTCGAGGGAGACGCGGTCCGCGACTTCGAGGGCGTGGAGGTCGTGGTCGACAAGATGAGCGTCCCCTACCTCAGCGGCGCGTCCATCGACTTCGAGGACACCATCGCGAAGCAGGGCTTCACCATCGACAACCCGAACGCCGGCGGCTCGTGCGCGTGCGGCGATTCCTTCCACTAGGGACGGCGGCCGCGGAGGCCCACGACGCCGCGCGTCACCGGCGCGCGGCGTCGTGGTTTCTGTCGGCAATCGGGCATCCCAGAGGGTAAGCTCTACAGCAAGTAGTAAAACTATGCTTTTCTTCGGCCTAGTCACCGACGGTTGCCTCCCGGGGCGGCACGCGGCGGGCCGGAGGCTCATTCAGCACTAACAAAGAGGAAGGGCCGTCTGTGAGTTCGCAAGACCGAACCAGCAGCAGCCGCGGGGGCAGGGCCAAGGTCTTGGCCATCGCCAGCGCGGGGGCGTTGCTGTTGACGGGATGTTCAGAACAAGTCCAGCGTGGCTGGCTCCCCAACGTGGAGCGCGACACCACCAACCACACCGGGTCCATCCAGGACCTCTGGGTCAATTCCTGGATCGTGGTTCTGCTGGTCGGCCTGCTGACCTGGGGCCTGCTCATCTGGAGCATCATCGCCTACCGGCGCCGCAAGGGCGACACCGGCTACCCCCGGCAGCTCAGCTACAACCTGCCGATGGAGGTCTTCTACACGGCGGTTCCACTGATGCTGGTCCTGACCTTCTTCTCCTTCTCCGACGCGACCGAGAAGTCGATCAACACCCCGGTCGACTCGGAGCTCGTGGTCGACGTCCGCGGCAAGCAGTGGTCGTGGGACTTCAACTACGACTACCAGGGCCAGCAGAAGTACTTCAGCGGCGTGCAGGCGGAGCTCGACGGCAACGAAGGCGTCGAGGAGACCCTGCCGACCCTCTACCTCCCGGTCAACGTGCCCGTCACGTTCGAGCTGAACAGCCGCGACGTGATCCACTCGTTCTGGATCCCCGCGTTCCTGCAGAAGCTGGACATGATTCCGGGCAAGACCAACCACATCTGGCTCACCCCGCAGGTCGAGGGCACCTTCGACGGCAAGTGCGCCGAACTCTGCGGCGAGTACCACTCCGAGATGCTCTTCAACGTCAAGGTGGTCTCCGAGCAGGAGTTCCTCGACCACCTCGCGACGCTCGAAGACGGCCAGCTCGGCGAAGAGTACGACCGCAAGCCGGACCAGGTCGCCACCACCACGCTGCCTAGCGGCGAAGGAGAGTAGGAGTCATGACAACCTACGAATACGCCACCGACGAGGCGAAGGCGGTCGCCCCGCGCGTCGTGCCGGTCTCCAAGGGTCGGATCGTCGTCAACTGGATCACGTCCACCGACCACAAGACCATCGGGTACATGTACCTGATCGCGTCCTTCGTGTTCTTCTGCATCGCCGGCGTCATGGCGCTGGTCATCCGCGCCGAGCTCTTCGAGCCCGGCATGCAGATCCTGCAGACGAAGGAGCAGTACAACCAGCTCTTCACGATGCACGGCACCATCATGCTGCTGATGTTCGCCACGCCGCTGTTCGCCGGCTTCGCGAACGTCATCATGCCGCTGCAGATCGGCGCGCCCGACGTCGCGTTCCCGCGCTTGAACGCGCTGGCCTTCTGGCTCTTCCTCTTCGGCTCCACGATCGCCGTCGCCGGCTACATCACGCCGCAGGGCGCCGCCTCGTTCGGCTGGTTCGCCTACGCGCCGCTGTCCAACACCACGTTCAGCCCCGGAGTCGGTGGCGACCTGTGGGTGTTCGGCCTGGCGCTGTCCGGCTTCGGCACCATCCTCGGCGCGGTCAACTTCATCACCACGATCATCTGCCTGCGGGCTCCGGGCATGACCATGTGGCGCATGTCGATCTTCAGCTGGAACACGCTGATCACCGCCATCCTGGTCCTCATGGCCTTCCCGCCGCTGGCCGCCGCGCTCTTCGCGCTCGGCGCCGACCGCAGGTTCGGGGCGCACATCTTCGACCCCGAGGCCGGCGGGCCGGTGCTGTGGCAGCACCTGTTCTGGTTCTTCGGGCACCCCGAGGTCTACATCATCGCCCTGCCGTTCTTCGGCATCGTCTCCGAGATCTTCCCGGTCTTCAGCCGCAAGCCGATCTTCGGCTACAAGGGCCTGGTCTTCGCGACCATCTCCATCGCGGCCCTGTCCGTGGCGGTGTGGGCCCACCACATGTACGTCACGGGTTCCGTGATGCTCCCGTTCTTCGGGTTCATGACCATGCTGATCGCCGTGCCCACGGGCGTGAAGTTCTTCAACTGGATCGGCACCATGTGGCGGGGATCGATCACGTTCGAGACCCCCATGCTCTGGAGCATCGGCTTCATGGCCACGTTCCTGTTCGGCGGCCTGACGGGCATCATCCTGTCCGCACCGCCGCTGGACTTCCACGTCTCGGACACGTACTTCGTCGTCGCGCACTTCCACTACGTGGTCTTCGGCACCGTCGTCTTCGCGATGTTCGCCGGATTCTACTTCTGGTGGCCGAAGTGGACGGGCAAGATGCTCAACGAGCGCCTCGGCAAGATCCACTTCTGGATGCTCTTCATCGGCTTCCATGGCACGTTCCTCATCCAGCACTGGCTCGGTGTCATGGGCATGCCGCGGCGCTACGCGGACTACATGCCGGAGGACGGCTTCACCGCCATGAACCAGTTCTCCACGGTCTTCGCGTTCATCCTCGGCATGTCGATGATCCCGTTCTTCTGGAACGTCTGGTCCACCGCCCGCCACGCCAAGAAGGTCGAGGTCGACGACCCCTGGGGCTTCGGCGGTTCCCTGGAGTGGGCGACGTCCTGCCCGCCGCCGCGCCACAACTTCCACTCGATCCCGCGCATCCGCTCCGAGCGTCCCGCGCTGGATCTGCACCACCCGGAGCTGGGCATGCGCACCACGCCCGAAGCAGGAGTCGCCAAAATCTTTGGCCCGGCAGACCAGAAGGACAAGTAACCATGAAGATCGAGTCCTGGCTCTTCCTCGGCGGGGTATTCTTCTTCCTTCCCGTCGGCATCGTCTACGGCATCCTCACCGAGTGGCAGGAGTGGGTCGGCTTCCCGGCCCTGTTCATGGTCGCCGGCCTGTCCGGCATGGTCGGTTCCTACCTCTACTTCACCGCCAAGCGCGTCGGGCCCCGCCCGGAGGACCGCGTCGACGGTGAGATCCACGAGAACGCAGGCGTCATCGGCGCGTTCTCGCCGTGGAGCTGGTGGCCCATCATGCTGGCCGCCGCCGCCGCGACCGGTTTCCTCGGCCTCGCGATCGGCTGGTGGATCCTGTACATCGGCGCCGGCATGGCCGTCATCGGCCTCGTCGGGTGGGTCTACGAGTACAGCCGCGGGGACCACGCCCACTAGGGCAGCCACCGCACCACGCCTCGGAGGCGGCGCATCGCAAGATGCGCCGCCTCCCGCGTTTAACGGGCTCTTCCGGCGTTGAGCGGGCTCTTCGAAATTGGTCGTGGGGGCTGCACGCGCATGTCGAGGTCCCGTGGATGGACGGCGTGGGTGCGTCCATCGTCCGGACAACCCGACCCGCAGAGCTTCGACGGAGCCAAGAGTCCCCGTGGGTGGGGTACTGATCTCGTTCACCGGTGGAGCCAGGGTGTGCGCCCGCATGGACCTGAAGGCCTCGCTCGAGGTCCGTCCATGCCGTCCTCGGCGGATCCTAGCTGGCGGGCGTGCACGTCTTCGACGGCGGGATCGACGCGGACGTGGAACGGGGGCGTGCCAGGCGACGGCGCCGCCACCGCGGGCAGGCACCCGGGCCACACCGTGCCCGACGGCGTGGCCGTCCCCGAGCTACCCCCTCGGGAGGCCGCCCTCGGGCGGAGCGCGAGGATCGCCGTTGCCCGCCGCTGTTCCCGTCGATCCGGCTGCCGTAGACGGCGGGCCGGGGTGACAGACGGTCCTAGAATGGGGGAGTGGAAGCCATTATGCGCGCGGGAGCGGCACACCGTGACCGGTAGCCGCGCCGCGTCGATCCAGGGCACGCTCGACGCCGCCTCGCCGGTGTCCAAGCACCGCCAACTCAAGGGCATCCTCCAACGGCACGCGGTGTCGGTCTGCCGGCCCGGCCAGGCGATCCCCTCCGAGCGCGACCTCACCCGCCACTTCGGGGTTGCCCGGATGACTGTCCGGCACGCGATCGACTCGCTGGTGGAGGACGGCGTCCTCGAACGCATCATCGGGGTCGGGACGTTCGTCGCGCGTCCCAAGATGGATCTCCAGGTCAAGCTCACCTCCTACAGCGAGGAGATGCACCGGCGCGGCATGGTGCCCGCGGCACGCGTCCTCCGCTTCGACGAGGTGCCGGCCGTCGGCGCGCTGGCGCGCGAAATGGAATTGCCTGAGGGTACGCCGGTAGTCCGTTTCCGACGGCTGTTGCTTGCCGACGGACAGCCGATGAGCGTCGACGAGAACTATCTGCCCTCGCACAAGGTCCCCGGCTTCCTGGACGAGCCCGCCCCGACGTCGCTCTACAGCAGCCTCAACGAGCGCTACGGCCTGGTGATGGAGTGGGGCGAGGACCAGGTGGAGGCCACGGCGGCAACCCACGAGAACGCCCAGCAGCTCGCTGTCGACGTGGGCTCGCCGCTGCTCAAGATCCAGCGTCACGCCTACGTGCGGCGCGAACTCGTCGACTATTCCGTCTCGCTCTACCGTGCCGACCGCTACAAGCTCTGGGTGCCCCTCCAGCGGCCCGGCAGCCGCGCCCCGCACTCCTACGACACCCGCCGGGATTAGGCGTCCCAGCGGCGCCCTGGGCCTCCGTGCCCGGCCGGCCTTGGCGCGTGACCCGACGGGCGGGCACGGTGGCGGCGCGATGCACGGGACACAGCATGGGGCGGCAGGCGCGTGCCAGGCCGCGGCGAACCGGGCCACGCACGACATAGGGCTGGCCCCGACCTCACGGTCGGGGCCAGCCCTTTGTCGTGCGCCGTAGCTCCCCGACGGGGGCTACCGCTCGATCGAGGCCTTCTCCGGCGTCCGCTCGACGGCGCCGTGGCCGTGGTGCGCGTGCGCCTCCGCCAGTTCCTTCGGGGTGACCGGCGCGACCCGGTCCTCGAAGAAGAAGCGGGAGATGGCGCCGCGCGCCTTCTCGTTGCGCGAGACGTGCCCGGCGCGGTCCGGCTGCGCGGGGAGCACCTCGTGCGACTCGAACGCGACGAGCTTGTAGAGCTTGAACTCGTCGAGCTGCTCGTGGCGCTCGCTGAACCCGCCCTCCGGCGACATCTCGATGATGCCCGCCTCGCGGCCGTGGAGGACGATGTCGCGGTCCTTGCGCTGCAGCGCGAGGGCGATCCGCCGGGCCACGATGAAGCCGACGATCGGACCAACGAAGAACAGCGCCCGCAGCCAGTAGGTCACGTCGTTCAGGGACACGTGGAAGTGCGTGGCAATGAGGTCCGAGCTCGCCGCGGCCCACATGACGCAGTACCAGATGACTCCGGCGACGCCGACTCCGGTCCGGGTCGGGGCGTTGCGCGGACGGTCCAAGAGGTGGTGCTCGCGGTTGTCCTTGGTGACCCAACGCTCAATCCACGGCCAGCCGAACATCACGCCGAAGAGGATCATGGCGGGCACCAGCGCCGGCAGCAGCACGTTCAGGACGAGCGTGTTGTCGCCCCACGGGAACGGGATGACCCACTCCAGGGACATGTTGCCGATGTAGCCGGGCATGAGGCGGAGCGCGCCGTCGACCCATCCGATGTACCAGTCGGGCTGCGTGCCGGCCGAGACGGGGGAGGGGTCGTACGGGCCGTAGTTCCAGATCGGGTTGATCGTGAAGAAGCCCGAGATCAGCGCGATGATGCCGAAGACGATGAAGAAGAAGCCGCCGGCTTTGGCCGCGTAGACCGGTCCGACCGGGAAGCCCACGACGTTGTCGTTGGTCCGGCCCGGGCCGCGGTACTGGGTGTGCTTGTGCACGACCACCATGAACAGGTGGATGGCGATCATCAGGAGGATCAGCGCCGGAATCAGCATGATGTGCAGCATGTAGAGGCGGCCGATGATCGCGGTGCCCGGGAACTCGCCGCCGAAGAGGAAGGCGGAGATGTAGGTGCCGACCACCGGGAGGGCCTTGACGACGCCGTCGATGATGCGCAGGCCGTTGCCCGAGAGCAGGTCGTCCGGGAGGGAGTAGCCGGTGAAGCCGGCCGCGAGGGACAGGATGAGCAGCACCCCGCCGACGACCCAGTTCAGCTCACGGGGCCTGCGGAACGCGCCGGTGAAGAACACGCGGAGCATGTGCACCGACACGGCGGCGACGAACAGCAGCGCCGACCAGTGGTGAACCTGGCGCATGAACAGGCCGCCGCGGACGTCGAAGGAGATGTCCATCGTGGAGGACATGGCCACGGACATCCCCACGCCCTTGAGCGGGTTGTAGGAGCCGTTGTAGACCGTGTGCGCCATAGACGGGTCGAAGAAGAACGTCAGGAACGTTCCGGAGATCAGCAGGATGACGAAGGTGTAGAGCGCCACCTCGCCGAACATGAAGGACCAGTGGTCCGGGAAGATCTTGCGGCCGAACTCCTTCACGATCTGCGAGCCGCCGACGCGGCTGTCGACGAAGTTCGCGATCCTGCCGGTGGAGGTCTTGGCGGTGTACTCGTTTGTGGTGCTCATGATCAGCCACGCTCCCAGTAGCTCGGGCCAACGGGTTCCTGGAAGTCGCTCCGCGCGACGAGGAAGCCCTCGGAGTCCACCGTGATGGGCAGCTGCGGCAGCGCGTGACCCGCGGGACCGAAGATGACCTTGCACTCCTGCGTGAGGTCGAAGGTCGACTGGTGGCAGGGGCACAGCAGGTGGTGGGTCTGCTGCTCGTACAGCGCCACGGGGCAGCCGACGTGCGTGCAGATCTTGGAGTAGGCGACGATGCCGTTGTAGTGCCAGTCCTCGCGGCCGGGGGAGATGGTCATCTTCTCCGGATCCAGGCGCATGAGGAGCACCACGGCCTTCGCCTTCTCGTTCAGTGGGTCCTCGGTGTCCATGAGGCCCTCGGGGATCACGTGGAACGCGGACCCCAGCTGGACGTCGGACGCCTTGATCGGCGTGCCCGAGGGGTCCCGGGTCAGCTTCATTCCCGTGTCCCACATGGTGTGGCGCAGTCGCTCGACGATGCTGCCGGCGGTGGCGCCGGTGCGGTCGAGGTCCCGGAACATGAAGATCGCGGGGATCGGGGCCAGCGCGATGGCGCCGATGAGCGTGTTGCGGATCAGCGGACGGCGCTTGATGCCCGTTTCCTCGATGATCTCGCCGATCATGCTCTCGGCGTCGGCGCGGTCCTTCTCCGGGCGGATCTCGTGCCGGGACTCGGCGATCTCGTGGTCGGGCATGAGCGCGCGTGCCCAGTGCACGATGCCGACGCCGATGCCGAGCATCGCGAACGCCGTGCCGAGTCCCAGCATCATGTTCTGGGTGCGGATCTCGGCGATCGACTCGCTGCGGCCCAGCCCGAAGTAGGCGATGAAGAACGACAGGGTGCCGATGATCGAGATCACGAACAGCAGCGCCACCTGCCGCTCTGCGCGCTTGGCGGCGCGCGGATCGACATCCGCCAGCCGTTTCCGATGCGGCGGAAGGCCGGGGTCCTGGAAGGCCTCCAGGGTGCCCGGACCAGCCTTAGCAACGGTGCCCGGGTCGTTCGGACTGCCGTGACTATGGTCGCCCATGTTGTCTCTCATCCTTTTTCTCAAAGTGTGTGGGTACGAAGTGGTTGGGCGATGACGCCCCCGGCGGCCCTAGGAGGGACGCGAGGTCAGCCAGATGGTGAAGGCGATGACGATGCCCAGGCCCGCCGTCCAGATGAACAGGCCTTCGGAGACGGGGCCCAGCGAGCCGAGCTTGGCCCCGCCGGGGGAGCCCTGCGCCTCGATCTCCTTCAGGAAGGTGATCACGTCGCGCTTCTCCTCGGGGGTGATGTTGGAGTCGTTGAAGACCGGCATGTTCTGCGGTCCCGTCGACATGGCCTCGTAGATGTGCTTCTCCGAGACGCCGTCGAGCGCCGGGGCGTACTTGCCCCGGGTCAGCGCGCCGCCGGCGGCGGCCGCGTTGTGGCACATCGCGCAGTTCACGCGGAAGATCTCCCCGCCCGCCGCGGAGTTGCCCAGGGAGGTGTCCAGCATTTCCTCGTCCGGTATCGCGGGGCCGGCACCGAGGGAGGCGACGAACGCGGCCAGCTGGGCCGTCTGCTCGTCGTCGAACTGCACCGGCTTCACCGGGGCCTGGGGGCCCTGCATCTGCATGGGCATGCGTCCCGTCCCGACCTGGAAGTCGACGGCGGCGGCGCCGACGCCCACCAGCGAGGGACCGTTGGAGCTGCCCTCCGCGTTCATGCCGTGGCAGGTGGCGCAGTTGGCGACGAAGAGCTTCTCGCCCTCCTCGATGTCGCTGGCGCTGGACACGGTGGAGGCCTGGGCCTCGTTGACGCTGCCGGCCGCGGCGTACAGGCCGCCGGTGACGAGCAGACCCATCAAGAGCAGCGCGACGGCGGCTAGCGGATGGCGGCGCCTTTGCGAAAGAGCCTTCACTTGCTGGTTCCTCACTAGTTTCGGGGGAGTGGTGGTGCGGGTGCGGCCGTTGCCGGCCGGGTTCCTACTTCAGGAAGTAGATGATCGCGAACAGCGCGATCCAGACGACGTCGACGAAGTGCCAGTAGTACGACGTTACGATCGCGGAGGTCGCCTCGAAGTGGCCGAACTTCCGGGCGATGTACGCGCGGCCGATGATCAGCAGGAAGGCGATCAGCCCGCCGGCCACGTGCAGGCCGTGGAAGCCGGTCGTGATGTAGAAGGCCGATCCGTAGGCGTTGGAGTTCAGCGCCACGCCGTGGTGCACCAGCTCGGCGTACTCGTAGGCCTGGACGGAGACGAAGATGGCGCCGAGGAGGAAGGTCACGATGAACCACTCGACCATGCCCCATTCCTTGAAGTTGAACAGGCCGCCGGTGCGGCGGGGTTTCAGGTCCTCCGCGCGGAAGACCCCCAACTGGCAGGTGAAGGAGCTGGACACGAGGATGATCGTGTTGATGAGCGCAAACGGGACGTTGAGCTTCTCCGTTTCCGCGGCCCACAGGTCCGGCGACGCCGCGCGGAGTGTGAAGTACATGGCGAAGAGCGCGGCGAAGAACATCAACTCGCTGGAAAGCCAGACGACAGTTCCTACCGACACCATGTTGGGACGGTTCGGCGCGGGATGCGCCGGGGCATTGAGGGCATGAGTCGCAGTTGTCACAGAGCCATTATGTCTATAAAAGTGCTGGCCGCACCAATGCGTAGGGGCCCGAGTCGCCCGTTTTGGCGCCGGTCAGGCGAAAGTTCCGCGGAATACCGGGGCAGAAACAATTCCGCACTTTCTACAAAACGTAGATAACCTTGGTGCGTGTCTACGATTCCAGCCCCGAGCACGTCACCGAACTGGTCCTCGATCCTCACCGCGCTCATCGGCCGGAACGATCTGACGAGCGCCGACGCGGCCTGGGCGATGGGCGAAATCATGGGGGGCAACGCCACGGACGCGCAGATCGCCGGCTTCCTCGTCGCGCTGCGGGCGAAGGGCGAAACCGTCGAGGAGCTCACCGGCCTGGTCGAGGCGATGGTGGCCACCGCGCGGCCGCTGCCACTGGCGGGGGAGAAGCTCGACATCGTCGGCACCGGGGGGGACCGCCACAACACCGTCAACATCTCCTCGATGGCGGCGCTGGTCTGCGCGGGCGCCGGCGCCCGCATCGTCAAGCACGGAAACCGGGCCGCCTCGTCGTCTTCCGGCTCCGCCGACGTGCTGGAGGCGCTGGGCGTGCGGCTCGACGTCGGCATCGAGCGCCTGGGCGACGTCCTCGACGCCGCCGGCATCACCTTCTGCTTCGCGCAGGTCTTCCACCCGTCGATGCGCTTCGCCGCGGTGCCCCGGCGCGAGCTCGGCGTGGCCACCGCCTTCAACTTCATGGGCCCCCTGACGAATCCCTCGTTGCCCACCGCCTCGGCGATCGGCTGCGCGGACCGCCGGATGGCCCCGCTGATGGCCGGCGTGTTGGCGGCGCGCGGAGTGCGCGCGCTGGTCTTCCGCGGCGGGGACGGCCTCGACGAACTGACGACGACGACCGTGAACCACGTCTGGGAGGTCCGTTCCGGCCGGGTGCGCGAGCACCAGCTGGACGCGGAGGACCTCGGAATTCCCCGCGCCACGCTCGAGGACCTGCGCGGTGGCGACGCCCGGCACAACGCGGCCGTCGTGCGCCGGCTGCTGGCGGGCGAGCGCGGCGCGGTCCGCGACGCCGTCGTGCTCAACGCCGCGGCCGCCCTGGTGGCGTACGACGAGTCGTCGGCCGGCAGCCTGACCGGGCGCATGGCGGCCGCCGTCGTCCGCGCGGAGGAGTCCATCGACGCGGGACGGGCGCAGTCGGCGCTGGACCGCTGGGTCGAGGCGACCGCGGGTTAGGCGCCGCGGCGACCCGGCCCCGGACTACTCGAGCCCGAGCGAGAAGGCGGCGTCGAGGTCGTGCTGGGAGTACGCGCGGAAGGCGATGTGCGTGGACGTCTCCGTGACGCCGCGGACCTTGGACAGCTTGTTGGCGATGACCTCGGCGAGGTCCTCGTGGTGGCGGACGCGAGCGACGGCGATGAGGTCCCAGTCGCCGGCGACGGAGTAGACCTCGCTGATGCCATCGATCTCGGAGATCCGCTCGGCACACTCCGGGATGCTGTCCGCCTGGGTCTGGATCATGACAAACGCTGTGATCATGGGTCGTTCCTCCGGCTCTCGGGGCGGCCCGGGAGGGTCGCCGGTCATGGTTCAGAGCCTAGTTCACGGTCCCGCGTGCGCGCACTCCGCGACCCGCAAAGCGCGACGTGACCGCCCGCCGACCGAGCAGCAGGACGCCCAGCGTGACGGTGGCCACGATCACGAAGGGAAGGGCGGCGGTCGCGCCCGCGGCGACGCGCAGCGCGAGCCCCAAACACACCGTGCCGATCCACACCACGAGCCCGTGGGGAACCACCCTGGAGGGCTGGGACCAGACGCGCGCGGCGGCGGAGGACACCACCAGTGCCACGAGGAAGGGCGCGGCGGTCTGAAGGATCCCCACCACCGACAGGCCGTGCTCGTGGGATTGCCGGCCGATCGCCGCGAAGGCGGTCACCAGCACTGCGTCGAGCGCCAGCAGGGGGACCCAGTGGGAAGAACGTCGCATGGCTCCATCGTAGTTGGGTGCGGTACCGCCGCCACAAGGCTCGTTCCTTGTATGATGTGACACAATGCTCTAGTCTTGTGGAATGATCGTCATCACCATCGACCAGCGGGCGTCCCGCCGTCGTCCGGATCTGGTCGACGACCTGGTGGCCCGCCTCAACGAACGGTACGCGCCGCTGCGTCGCTTCGAACGCACGGCGGGCGACGAGCTGCAGGGCGTCCTCGACGACGGCGTGGCAGCGGTCGAGTTGGCCTTGGACGTGGCGGGCACGGGGGAGTGGAGCGTGGGAATCGGCGTGGGATCGGTGAAGCGTCCGCTCCCGGAACAGACCCGGGCCGGCTCCGGCGAGGCCTTCGAACTGGCGCGCGAGGCGGTGGAGCGCGCAAAGCATTCCCCGGCGTCGCTGGCCGTCGCCGGCCCCGGGAGTGAGGCGAAGCGGCTGGAGGCGGAACTGCAGCTGGTCGCGGAGGTGAACCTGCGCCGCACCCAGGCGTCGGAGGAGGCCGGCAGGCTGATAGCCTCGGGCCTGTCCCAGCGGGAGGCCGGGGAACGGCTCGGGATCACCCAGCAGGCCGTTTCGGGCCGCCTGGCCTCGGGCCTGTGGCACCAGAGCCGCGGCCTGGCCGCGCAGGCCGCCGGGGCCATGGCCGCGTATTCCGAGGCGACGGACGGAGATTCCTAGATGGCCGTTCTGGCGCTGATCCTGGTGGTCCTCGCGGCCGTGGGTGGGCTTCCCCAGTATTTCCGGCGATTCCGCGGGCGCTCCCACCGTCTGCTCTACGCCACGGCGGGCACGCAACTGACGCTCCTCGGGGCGGCGGCGATCCTCGCCGCGACGGCGGGCGCCGCGGGCGGCCCCGCCGGCGTGAACGCGCCCGTTGCGGCCGCCTTCACGGTGGCCGCGGCGGCCCTGGGCGGCGGTCCCGTCACCCTGGCCATCCTTCGCCTGTCCCACCGGGAGGACGTGGCCGAGGAGAGGGAACGCGACGCCGCGGCGGCGGGTGGGGGCGGGACCCCCGCGCGGGCGGACACCACGGCGGCAGGACCCGGCCAGCCGGTGCTCCGCGGCGGCGCCTGGATCGGCGTCCTGGAGCGCACGGCCATCGCGGCGACCCTGTGGGCCGGCTGGCCGGAGGGGCTCGCGGTTGTCCTGGCCGTCAAGGGCCTGGGCCGGTATTCCGAGCTGGGCCAGGACGGCGCGGCCGAGCGCTTCATCCTCGGGACCTTCGCCAGCGTGCTGTGGGCTTGCGCCTGCGCGGGCATCGGTTTCCTGCTCCGCGCCTGAGGCGCCCGGCGTGCCAAGGCCGCGCCGGCACAAAAGTCCGCCGCTCCCGCTGGAGGATGGCCACGGGGCATGGACACCCCGGGGGGACTGCCACATACTGGCCATCCGAGGAAGCCGCCGTCGTGTCCCGGCGCCCCAGCGGTCGTCGACCACCGGGGCCGGAGGCCGGCAGCCGCACCAGGCCGCATGCGGCGCAAGCGCTGGGAGGACCCATGAACACCCCGAACTCCGAGCCGGACGCCACGTCCCGTCGCACGCGGACCGCGTCCCGTGCACCACTCGTCCACGCACGCGCGCGCCGCTGGTCGGCCGTGCTCTGCTCCGTGGCGCTGGCGACGGGCGCGGGCCTCGCGACCGCCGGCCCGGCGTCGGCCGCCGGAGGCGCCGACGAGTACATCGTGGTCCTCAAGGACTCCGTCCGGGACGTCGACCGCGTCGCCACCACGCAAGGCGACGCCTACGGGCTGGAGCACGCGGGGACCTACAGCCACGCCATCAACGGGTACGCGGCGACGCTCACGGCCGCGGACGCGGCTCGCCTGGGCGCGGACCCGTCCGTGGAGTTCCTGCAGCGCCAACGGGACTTCGAATTGGTGGGCGGTCTCGGGATCGCGGGCGCCCCGGTCGATGCCGCCGAGGACCCGGCGCCCGCGGCCCAGCTGACGCCCCTGAGCCTGTTGCGCATCGGGGGGCTGGCGCCCGAGACGGCCGCGGTCGACGCCGTCCCCCAGGACTTCTCCGCCGTCAACGTGGCGGTCATCGACACGGGCATCGACGGCACCCACCCCGACCTCAACGCGCGCTGGGGTGCCGACTGCTCGTCCGGGACCGCGGTGGTCTCGGACGAGGTCCCGGTGGACCCGAACGGGCACGGCACGCAGGTGGCCGGCGTCATCGCGGCGCTGGACAACGGATTCGGGGTCGTCGGGGCCGCGCCGGGCGCCACGCTGTGGTCGGTGCGGGTGATGAACGACGCCGGTGGGATCACCGAGGCCAGCCTCATCTGCGCCGCCGACTGGGTGGCCTCGACCCACACCGATGACGACGAGACGAACGACATCGCCGTGGCCAACATCAGCATCACGGGACCCGGATCGGACCCCGAGACGTGCGGCGGCGACACCGATGCGCTCCACCGGGCCATCTGCCAATCCGTCGAGGAGGGCGTCGTCTGGGCCGCGGCGGCCGGCAATGCGCGCCGCGACCTGGCCGCCTCGGTGCCCGCGACCTACTCGGAGGTGCTGGCGGCCACCGCCATGGCCGACTACGACGGCGTGCCGGGCCGCCAGTCGGCCTCGCAGTGCGGGAACGCGGACTACACGTCCCTGGGCCGGGACGACGGTGTGGCCACGTTCTCCAACTACGCGACGCAGGCGGGGGACCGGGACCACACCGTCGCGGCGCCCGGCGTTTGCGTCTCGTCCACGTATCCCGGCGGCCAGTACGCCGTGGCCAACGGCACCAGCTTCGCCAGCCCGTACGTGGCCGGGTCGATCGCCCTGTGCATCGGACGCGGAACCTGTGGCGGTTCCGGCGCGGAGATGGCCGCCCAGTTCCTCGAACTCACCGCCGACTACAACCAGGAGGACCAGGCCCACGGATTCTCCGGCGATCCGATTAGGCCGCCGGCGTCGTCGCACTACGGATACCTGGTCCATCTCGCGGCCTACTGAGGACACCTGATTCCGCCCGCGGCCGGGGGAGCGGAGGTCGATCGCGCCAGCCCTGCCGCCTCCGCACCACCGGTGGGCGCGGCCAGCCTCAGGACGGCGCGCTGAGGGTCATCGTGCTGGCACCCATGCGGATCGTGACATCCGCGCCGGTCTCCAACCCGTCCGGCGCATCGAAGTCGTAAGTCGTCGGCGCTAGGTCGGCGGTGCAGGGTCCCGACGGGGGATCCTCGAGCGTCAGGATGATGGTGTCCGGGCCGTCGACACTCAGGGACTCCGGACGCGGCGGGCAGCTGCTGCTTCCATACAGCACGACGGCGAAGCGATCCGGGTGATCCGTCCAGACTGCGAAAGGTTCGCCGGTGTCACCCGGCGCCACGGATTCGGGAAGACCCCGGTGGCTGTCCTCGTACGGCTCGCCGGAGCACGCCGCCAAGAGGAGAAGCCCCGGGACGCAGGCGGCCAGGGCCGCCCTTCGGTAGAGGTTGCCGCTCATGATCGCTCCGTCCGCCGTCGTGATGCTTCCGCCAGGGCGCTCCAGCCCGCCGCCATCCGGCATGCGCCGCGATTCACCGCATCCTGCGCGGACCGCTCCTCCGGCACCCACGGCCACCGTAGCCCTCCGGCGCGCCCGCCGGAATCTCGGTGCCATTCCGATCCGGCAACGTTCCGGGCGTCGGTGCCGCGCGGTGCCGCTGGATCAGGGCGCCGCGGGTCGGCCGGGTCCAGCTAGGGCGCGGGATCGGCGTCGCGTTTCGGCGACCGATGGTCGGCGGCGCCGGCGCGGACTTCGCCCTCGTCGTGCCCGCCCTTCTTCTTGCCGAACGGCAGCACCTTGAGCAGCGGGTGCAGGATGGCCATGACGACGAGGCCCCAGGCGAGCCCGAGGACGGCCGAGCACAGGGTGTTCACGAGCCAGGCCAGGAAGGCGCCGCCCACCGCGATCCCCGCGAAAGGGGCCTCAAGGGCGTGGACCAGGTCGTACGGAGCGTGCCAGCCGAGGTCATAGGCACCCTGAAGCATGATGTGACCGCCAACCCAGAGCATGGCGATGGTCCCGACGAGGGTGATCGCGGCCAGCACGGAGGGCATCCCCTTGACGAGCATCTCACCGAAGCGCTGGGCGCCCGGGGAGTCCTTGGTGGTCAGGTGCAGGCCGATGTCGTCCATCTTGACGATGAGTGCGACGGCGCCGTAGACGAGCACGGTGATCGCGAGGGCCACGACGACCAGGATGAGGGCCCGGACCCACAGGGACTCATCGGCCACCTCGTTCATCGAGATGACCATGATCTCGCAGGACAGGATGAAGTCGGTGGTGATGGCGCCCTTGGTGACCTTGGCCTCTGCCTCCGGGCCCCGTTCGACCGCCGGCGCCATTTCGGCCTCGTGGTTGCCGCGGAGCTTGTGCCACACCTTCTCGGCACCCTCGTAGCAGAGGTAGGTGCCGCCCAGCATGAGGATGAACGGGATGAGCCACGGGATGAAGGCGCTGATGAGCAGCAGCGCCGGCAGGATGATCAACAGCTTGTTCCGGAGCGAGCCCCAGAAGATCCGCTTGATCATGGGGAGTTCGCGCGACGGGTCCGCCCCGGAGACGTACTGCGGGGTGACGGCGGCGTCGTCGATCACCACGCCCGCGGCCTTGGACCCAGCCTTGGCGGCTCCTGCCGCGACGTCGTCCAGCGAGGCCGCCGCTATACGGGCCAGGGCTGCGACGTCGTCCAGCAGGGCAACAAGACCGCCGCTCACAGATCGCCTCCGCGCTGTTCGCGGAAGGGCTGCTGGGCGTGGAGGCCCCGATTGGGGCGCGTGATTGGCATGGTTGGAGTATACGGCGGCGGGCAGCCGTCGACGGGAAGCGGCGTGCATCATCGGGACGGCGCCAATCCGCGGCGGCGCGTTGGTTCGCAGTCGCCCGGGGCCCGTCGCCGGCTCGGTTTCCGACTGCCGACTAGGCCGGATGCGGTTCCGTGCGGCCGCGTCCGGTGATGTTGCCGCGGCCGCGAGAGACGGTTTGCCGCCATGGAACCCGACGACGACCGGGGGAGGAGGTGTCCGGAGGCGACCTGGCACCTTCAGTACGTGGTCTGCGCGGGAAATGCCGGGGGACAGCTTGAGTATCGACTCCGGACGTAGAGCACCCTGTCGAGTCACCGCGTTGGTCCACCTCTTGGATCGCCTGCGAGTTGCACCATTCACGGCCATATCAACTTTGAAGCGACCCTAGTAGGATCCCCGTCCATGGACATGCTGACGGGCGAACAGATCGCCGGGGCCAACTTGACCGAGTGGCGCAAACTGGCACAGGGATTGCATGCCCGCTATCTGGTCGACGACTTCGGCGCCGGCGCACGCTTCGTCGCTGCGGTGGGCGAGGCGGGCGATGCGCTGGGACACCACCCGCGCGTGGCGATCGGCCACGGGTACGTCGACCTCAAGCTGGTCTCAGACGACGCCATCTACCGCGATGACGGGGGTACCGAACACGTCGTTGAATGGGTCACCCAGCAGGATATCGACCTGGCGCGACGGATCACCGAGATCGCCGCCGACCATATGGCCGACTCCGACCCGGCTTCGGTCAGCGACATTGAGCTTGGCCTCGACACGGCGCGCTCCGCGACTATCGCTCCAGTGTGGGCCGCCCTGTTGACCGGGAGTGCCGAGTCCCAGGGCCGCGGGTCGCCCAGCGACGAAATCCGAGACGCCACGGGACGGGTACCGAACCTATGGTTCGGGGACGCCGACGGGGACGAGGCTTCGCGTCAGCGGTTCCACCTCGAAGTCTATGTAGCGCCCGAGGTGGTTGAGCAACGGGTCGCCGCAGCCCTCGCCGCGGGTGGGACCGTCGTCGATGACAGCAACGCGCCCGCGCTCACTGTGATCGCCGACCAGGACGGCAACAGGGGAATCGTATGCATCGACGTGTCCGCTTCGCCGCAGGCTTGAAAAGCCCATTGGGTCGACCTGCGGCGCATCGTCGCGGGTCACCGCGGCCCGCGGGATCGACTACCGAAAACGTCTCTCTAGGCTAGGCCAACTATCGAGATGCAGCGGACCGCCAGTGGGGGCTACAAGGCCGTTGGATGGGTGGAGTACGGCATCCTGAGGGATTTGCCGTTACGCTGCTCAGCGCACTAACTGACATAATGTTGATTATCGGCGTTTTGGATCGGCTCCCGGAAGGGCCCCAAAAGACGACGAGGCGGTGCGAGCGACGCGTGTCGTGCGCGATCACTTTACGGCCGTCCAGCACGCACGCCGCGGCGTCACGTTGCAGTCGGCCGGCCCGGCGGTGTCGGGCACGTCTCGGACACACGGGCGATCTGGCGCGGGCTGCGGCGACGCCGGTGCGGGCCCGCACAGTCGCGCCTGTCCGAATTCCGCCGCCGGATCTCTTGGTCGACTGAATACGTTGGCCGGTAAGCCGACCGCCACGCATGCCGCGGCGACCGGGCCGCCCGGGTGCCGGCCCGCCCGGGCGCCGGACCCGTCGCAGACCCAGGCGTCCGCGCCCGCGGGCTGGCCCACCATCGGTACCCCACCGGCCCTGCCGACAAGAATTCCGCCAGGACGCGGATAACGGAACCTGACATAACTGAGCCCTCCGCGGTGCCGGTCCGCGGCATGTTGCCGTATCCCCGACCCTGGCCTAGTCCTCGAACAGGCAGAAGGGATGCCCCTCCGGATCCAGATACACCCGGACATCGCGTTGCGGCTGGAACCCGGCCCGCGAGGCGCCGAGTCGCTCGGCGTGAGCGCAAGCCGCCCCGAGGTCCTCCACCCGCAGGTCCAGGTGCATCTGCATCTGCTGACGGCTGGGACCCGCGGGCCAGGCGGGCGGGACATGATCGGGTTCGCCCTGGAACGAGAGTCCGACGCCCCCACCGGGAGGCCTGATCATCACCCAATCCGGCTCCTCGAAGTGCCTCTCCCATCCGAGCAGTTCCCGGTAGAACCCGGCCAGTGCGACCGGTTCGCGAGCCCCGAGGACCACGGAGGTGAGATTGATGGCGGCGCGGGCATCCATGCCCCCAGCATGTCCACCGCCACGGACGCTGTCCAGCGTTGCGGGCGGGCCTCCCCTGCGCGCGATGTGCCACGCTAGTGCCATGAGCAACGCCGCGCCCGGCCCGGGCCCCGTCGACTACCCCGCCGCCAGGATGGCGGAACTCGCGCACGCGATGGTGGAGGCCCATGCCCTGGGATCCTTGCCGCCGATCGTCCAGCTCGGCCACCCGGTCCTGAGGATGCGGGCGGCCGAGTTCGAGGGGCAGCTGGACGGCGAACTGCTCCCCCGGTTCCTGGCCGTCATGCGCGACACCATGCACGCCGCCCCCGGCGTCGGGCTGGCCGCGCCGCAGATCGGCATCCCGCTGCGCATCGCCGTCATGGAGGATGCGTTTCCGATCGACCCGGACATCGGCGCCGAGCGCGAGCGCGAACCGCTGGCCTACTTCGCGGCCCTCAATCCCGCGTACCGGGCGGCCGGGCCGCGCACGGCGGCGTTCTTCGAGGGATGCCTGTCCTTCGACGGGTTCCAGGGCGTCGTCGAACGGCCGGCCGAGGTGGCCGCCTCCTACACCACGCCCGAGGGCCGGGCCGTGGAGCGTGGTCTTTCCGGTTGGCAGGCGCGCATCTTCCAGCACGAGACGGACCACCTCGACGGCACCGTGTACGTCGACAAGGTGCTGACGCGCAGCCTCTGCACGCACGCGGAGTACGCGGCGCGCTGGGCCGATCCGGGAATCGGCCGCGCGCGCCGCGGCCTCGGTTTCTGAGGCTACCGGGCGTTGGCGGGCACGGGCGCGCCCGTGGCCTCGGCGGCCTCGGGCGCAGCGCCGCCCACCGGGAGGTACCGCCCGAACCACTCGAGGATGGCCTCGAAGCGCTGCCGCCGGTGCCACGGGGTCCCGGCGCGGGAGAGCTCGTGGTTCTCCCCCGGGAACAACAGGAACTCGGCGTCGACGCCGTGGCGCAGAAGCTCGACGTAGTAGCGCTGCGCCTGCTCCAGCGGGCAGCGGTAGTCCTCCTCGGAGTGCAGCACCAGGGTCGGCGTCCGCACGTCGGCGACCCGCGCCATGGGGCTCTGCGTCAGCGTGTGCTCCGGATCCGCGCCGGTGTAGGCCTCGCTGAAGAACCAGCCGATGTCCGAGGAACCGATGAAGCTCAGCGGGTCCAGGTAGCCGCGTTCGACGATCGCCGCCTGGAACCGGTGGTCGTTGGCGATGGTCCAGGCGGTGAGGTACCCGCCGTAGGAACCGCCGAGCACGCCGACCCGCCCGCCGTCGAGCGCCGGTTCCGCGGCGACGGCCCCGTCCAGGAACGCGAGGACGTCCTGCAGGTCCACCGTGCCCATCGCTCCCTTGATGGCCAGGCCGTGCTCGCGGCCGTAGCTGGCGCTGCCGCGGGGGTTGCACTGCACGACGGCGTAGCCGGCCTCGGCGTAGACCTGCGCCTCGTCGAAGTAGGACCACCCGTACTGGGAGAAGGGTCCTCCGTGGATGTTCAGCAGCACCGGGTGCGGCCCCTCGCCTTCCGGCAGGAAGACCCAACCGTGCACCGGGTAGCCGTCCGCCGAGTCGACAACGAGCTCGCGGGGCTCGGCGATCCGCGTGGTGGAGCGCAGCGCGCGGGAGAAGTCGGTCAGCCGCAGCACCGTGCCGTCCTCCACGAGCCCGACCTCGCCGGTCGTGCTCGGATCGGCGAAAGCCACGACGACGGCGCCGCCGGCCTCGGCGGCTCCGGTCACCTCGAGCGGTCCGGAAACGAGCGTCTCCACGCCGCCGGCGGCGTCGAGGAGGTGCAGTTCGCCGCTGCCGCGGACCCGGGCGAAGGCCATCACGCGCGACTCGCCGTGCGGCACCAGGGTCGAGTGCACGTCGCCGTAGTCGCTCGCGTCCAGATCCGTCAGGAGCCGGGGCTCGCCCGCCGGCAAGCCGTCCGCCAGGTCCAGCGCGTAGACGCCGGCGTTGCGCGCGACGAAGTCGGTGCCGTCGGGGCCGAGCTCCTGGCCCAGGAGGAACAGCGTGGCGCCGTCGCGGGAGAAGACCGGCGTGCCGAAGCCGTGCGCCGCCGTGGCGGAGCCGGCCACGGGCTCGGGGGCAGCCGCGGCGTCGTCGACCCGGACGCGGTGGACCATCGAGCGCAGGTCGCGGTCCGCGCCGTCGTGCAGCGACGCGGTGAAGTAGAGGTGGCGTCCGTCGCGGGAGAACTCTGGCTCGGACGCGTCGCGGTCCTCCGGGGTCAGCAGCCGCGCGTGGGGAAGGTCCTTGGCGGACGCCGCGGCGCCGTCGTCGGACTCCGCGGCCATGCCCTTCAGCGCCTTGGCGGCGCGGCCGACCGGCTCGACGAAGGGCTCGTCCCCGACGGACGGGACGTCGATGAGGTAGATGCCCTGGACCTTGTCCCGGGTGAAGCCGAGACCGTTGCCGCGGTACTTGAATCCCGTGATGCGCCGGGGGTCTTCCGCGCCGGCCCCCACCCCGTCGAGCGTCCCGTAGCGGCCGTCCTCGGGGGTGCGGCTGGCGAACGCGATCCGCGCCCCGTCGGGCGAGAACGCGAAGCCCGCCACGCCGAGGTGCCGGTCCGTGACGATGCGCGGCTCTCCGCCGCGGGCGTCGACGAGCGCGAGCTGCGGCCGGCCCTTGTCGTCGGGGCGCAGGAACGCGATCACGCGACCGTCCGGGGAGTAGCGCGGGCTGGAGTCGCACTGTCCGCGCGTGAAGCGGCGCGGCGGCTCGGCGCCCTGCAGGTCCACCATCCACAGTTGGCCCACGGACTTGTCCGCGTCGAAGCTGGGCCGGGACGCGGCCACGACGGCATGTCGGCCGTCCGGGCTGATCGACGGCGCGGATACAGTGGTCATCAGTTCAAGCTGCGTCGGTTTCACAGCGCGAGCCTATCTGAAAGATTTGTTGAAGGAAATAGACCCGTGACTCAACCGCCCGCTCCCCGCATCCCGCTGCGGTGCCCCGTGTGCGCGGCCGTTCTGGAGCGCGCGGGCGACGCCGGACGGACCCTCGCGTGTGTCGCAGGACACCGCTTCGACGCCGCCCGGCAAGGCTATTTCAACCTGCTGGTGGGCAAGGGGACCGCGTTCCGCGAGGACACCGGCGACATGGTCGCCGCGCGGGCCGATTTCCTGGCCGCCGGCCACTACGCCCCGCTGGCCGACGCCGTCGCCGCCGAGGCGGGGCGAGGCATCGGCGCGCGTCCCGGCAACGGCGCGCGCGTGCTGGATGCCGGGGCCGGCACCGGCTACTACCTCGAACGGATCCTGGCCTCGCTCGGCGCCGCGACGGGCCAGCCCGCGGCCGCCGTCGCCCTGGACATCTCCCGCCACGCCATGCGCCGGGCCGCCAAGCTGCCCGGCACGACGGCGCTGGTCTGGGACCTGTGGCGGCCGCTCCCGCTCGACGACGCCGGCGTCGACGTGCTGCTCAACGTCTTCGCCCCGCGCAACGGCCCCGAGTACCGCCGGGTCCTCGCCCCCGGCGGCGTCGCCGTCGTGGTCACTCCCCTGCCCGAACACCTCGCGGAGGCCTCCGAGCTGCTGGGGCTGCTGGCGATCGCTCCGGGCAAGGAGGAGACCGTGGCGGCGAGCCTCGGCGACGGCTTCGAACCGCTCGGGACGCGCGAGGTGCGCGCCGCGCTCCGGCTCTCCGAGGCGGACGCCGTCCGGCTCGCGGTGATGGGTCCGGCCGGACACCACCTCGACGCGCACGCCCTGCGCGGACGCGTCGAGGCGGCGCCTCCCCCGGTGGCGGTCACGGCGGCCTTCCGCGTCCAGACGTTCCGCAGGATCTGACCCTCCGTGGATCCTGCGCCCGGAGCAGGCGGTCGGTCGCAAAGGCCGGCGCGCCCACCACCGGACACGCCGAGTCTTCGACTTACGGGCGAGGCACAGTCCGCCATGCGTCCGGGGCCCTCTCTTTTCGTGTGCGGACCTACTAGCCCCATGCCCGCACCTGCACACCGAAAGCCCGCTGTCAGGCTGCTTTTCCCGCACACATGTGGACACCGGGACCCCATCGACCGCCCGCGCACGGCCACCGGGTCGCCACTCCCCCGCAATCCCACCCACCGCTGCCGGCGGCGGGGCGCAGCCTCGGCGAAACATGTGGGAAGGGACGCCTTTCACATGGACCCAGCCGCATAGGCCGACCCAAGAACCGGGCGCACCGGGATCGCTCGGCATTGTCGATTCACGGTGGCTGGTGTCCGCGTGTCGATTCTCGGGCCGCGTCGGTGGTGTTTGAAGGCGGCGCAGACAGAGGTTCCAGAGCTCTCATCATGGGCTCCGTGGGCACCGTTCTTCGGCAGGGGGAGTCGGCACGACCGTGGGTCTTCGGGCGAATGTCATCGGGTCAGTGACGTCGAATACGGCCGCAGAGACTGCCGTCGAGGCGAACGATTCCCGGGGGCGGATGGGCGACACGAAGCACAGGCTAAAACGGGCGTCCAGTTCATCTCGATCCGCGTGGACCGGCTTTCTCCCTGACACAGGCCCCAGGCCGCCAAGCCTAGGTGGCCGCGACTGCCTCGATCAGTTCCGGCCCGTTGCTGCGCACGTTGCCCACGACCGCCCCCACCACGCGAGGGAACAGTGGGGGTCCGGAATCGCGTCCAGCAGCGACCGGATCTCCCCCTTGTGCGTGATTCCCGGATCGGGGCGTTCCTCCCGCAGGCCCTTCGGCTCGATGACCGGCGTCCGGTCGTGGATGTGCCCCGACGCGTCCGCCGCCGACCGGGTCAGGATCGTCGCCGTCATCATCCACTTCCACTCCCCGCCCCCGGGCACCGCGGGATCGCGCCAGAATTCGTACAACCCCGCGAACGCCACCACTCCCCCATCCTCCGAGTGCATGAACATCGGGATCTTCCCCGTCCCCGAGTCCTGCGACTCGTAGTACCCGTCGGCCGGGACCAGGGCCCTGCGCCTGACCGCGACCGAGCGGAACGTCGGCTTTTCCAACACCGTCTCGGAGCGGGCGTTGATCGCCGCGCACCCACACCGTTGCTCTTCACCCATGCCGGGACCAGCCCCCACCGGTGTTTACCTGCGAAGGCTCCTAGACACCCGTACATCAAGCGGTAGTCCGCGAGACAGTTCTGCAGAGGCACTCCGCCGTCGAGGTCTTTAGCCCGGACTCAAGGTCGCACGGTTCGGTGCGCGAGCGGAATTGTCCCTATGCTCGGCGGTAAAGCTCGCGGTTCCGGAGGAAGAGGTCATGCCGATGATCGAGATCGATGCCCTTGCGGCCAGGCTGTCCCTGGGCGATAAGGACTACGACAGGCGTCACACCCTGTTTGAGCGTTCCCTCATCGGCGAAAGCCCCGACGACATCCTGCGCTTCCACGACGATCTGGTTGCGGAAGCCAGCGCGCGCTGCCAGCGGGAGCCCATCCCGCAGGGCATCATGCGGTCCTTCGACCTCGGGCACCCCGACCTGCTCGAGGCGACACCAACGGGCGCGCTCCGACGTCTGGACGCCTTCAACCGTTGGTATCTGGGGTTCCACGCCCATGCCGCGCTCTGCGGCTTCCCACGCGATGACCCCGACTCCGCGGACGACCCCAATGGCACCGGATGCACGGCGGAGTTCCACGACGATATGGGAATTTGGGTCGAGGGAAACATGGGCACCCAATTTCTGTACGACGTCATCCCGCTCGCGTACGAGAAGGCCGCCGGGCATCTGTGGCCGCGGGGAGTCCGCATGCGCGGGTCGGGGCAACCGCTGCTGGAGTTCACTAATCCCCGCCAGTTGGGGAACGGACGCGCCCCGTCACCGCTGCGCGACTACTGGAGCCGGCTCGAGGAACACGCCGACCAGGTGAACGACTCGGAGGAATGGTGGGCTTGGCTGCGAACCACCGACGTCCGGCAATTCACCCTCGACTGTGGCTCGCGGGACTGGTACGGCGCCCGGCGCCGGAAGTCCGGGACGTATTCCCGCACAGTCCGCAGCCCGCGGCCTTTCCTCCGCCGAGGGTGCCACCTCATACTCGGACTCACGCCCGACGAGAACGCCATCCTGGCTCTCACCGTCGACGAGGCCACGGCGCGGGCGACCACCGACTTCGAGGATGTGTTCCGGGCCGCCGCGGACCATCTAGGCGTCTCGGATCCGCCGGAACTCGCCGGGTAGGACCGGGCAGGAGGCGGCCGTGTAGCTGGCCCACTCGGACGCCGGAACCGTGAGCTGCCCGGGTCAGTTCCCCCACGCGGATGGCGGACGGAGCGTGGCGATCGGGCGGATCCCGCTGAAGCGGGCCGCGATCGCCTCGTCGTCCATCCGGTCCCCGGCGGGCTCGCCGACGTCGTAGACGCTCGGATGCGCCGGATAGTCGTCCTCGATCCGTCCACCGGTCATTGCCTCGTAGACCGTGTTGGCAACCGACGCGAACACCTCCGCCGCACCCACCTCTTCCTCGTCCCGCAGGCGCCCGTCAGCGAGTACGGCCGGATCGGCGCGGCACGCCTCGAAGTACTCCCTGCCCTGGGCCACCACCCAGCTACGGAAGTCCGTGAAGACGTCCTCGCTGCACCAGCCAATAAGGGATTCGGCGGCAGCCCAGACATCCCACGAATACAACTCGAGGTTCCGCCGGACGAAGGCCACGTCGAACGCCGCGATCCCCTCCGGCGTCCACGCGCGAGGATCGATTCCAGCTCCTCGGCCTGCGCCTCTATCCCGTCCTCCTGGACCTCGCGGGAGCTGTTGATGGCATCCCAGAACCCGTTGTCGTCCACGCCTGCTCCCTCCGGCATCCGCTCGGCGACGCCGAGAACCTACTCGAACTCTAAGCGCCACGGCTGAACGGGCGCCATGGAAGCACCATCGGCGGCGATCCATCGATTGCCGGGTATCCGCGTCGATAGCGACAGGCCAACCGACGACATGCGCTTGTCTCAAGAACGCGCGAAGAGAAGCGAGGTGACGGCGACTTGCAGATGGTGGGTATCTATGCACTTCCCGGAGCACGCCACGAGTTTGAGGCAACGGCTCGCCGTGACACGGACCTGTTGCAGCCCTGTTCGCATTTGGCCTGTCGCGTGGAACTGCCCAACTCTCGACTCAGCGGATTGCATCCCCTCGGATAATTCCCACTTCCTTTGCCACCACGATCTCCCGCACATGGTGGGTGTCTCGCGCGCCCCAGCCGCGCATGGCACTGCCTTCTGCGCAGTCGCTGTTTCACAGCGGGCGGGCAGCAAGGCAATCTATCGAGACACCTTGCGCAACCTTCGCAAAAGCGGGGGGACGGACATCCCCCGCGGCCCGCAGGCACCGGAAGGGAACGTCGGACGGGGGAAACCTGCACGTGGCAGGATGTGCCTGTGTAGAAGAAACACCAATCGCAGAAAAAGATGCTGAAGCTCCTGCAGCGGTCCCTGGACCAGAGCGTTCCCGTCCAGATCGTCCGAACCGTGGCCCCGAATGAGACCCTCCACGGCATCGTGCTGGACCTGACGCGGGACTGGGTCCTGCTGACCGGAATCCGCGACGGCGGATACTTCGACGGCTACAACATCGTCAGGCCCACCGACTTCCGCAGCGTGGAAACCGACACCCGGTTCCTGCCCTTCCTGCGCGAGCACCAGGCATGGCCGCCGGCCCAACCCGCGGAACCCATCGACCTTTCCAGCCCGTCCAATTTCATCTCCGCCGCCGCGAGCCTCGCCGGCGTCGTCACGCTCTTCGAAGAAGCCCGGCGACCAGACATGTGCTGGATCGGGTCCCCGGCGGACTGGGGCAAGAAGTCCGTCTGGATTCTCACGATCGATCCCGACGCGACATGGGACGACTACATGACCCAGTTCAAGTTCAAGCACCTGACCCGGATCGATTTCGCCGACGACTACAACAAAGCCCTCGTGACGGTCGCGGGGCCGAAACCCCCGCCCACGGCAGAGCACGGCCAGCCGGGCTAGCGGGAAAGATTCACAAAGGCGCACGATGGCGCCGCGTCCGTGGGCAGCCGGCGGACCGCTGATGACGGAAGGTGATCAGACGCCCCGCGCACCTTACTCATCATGTGGCCAGCGGGTAGCGAGACACTTGCTCCGAGACACGCCCCAGACAATCGGCGGCCCCTTCGCTTCTCCCGCGGCTGCCCCACTCATGGAGCGAGACCCTCACCTGCCGCGTTCACGTTGCGGGCGTCAGGGCCATCGACACCGTGGCCGCCGAGACGATGAAGCAGAAGATGCAAATGCAGTAGATGCCGAGGTTCCGGTCTTGGGGCGTGGGCGTCTTCTTCCGCGGCCACCACATCAGGAATCCCATGAGGAGAACGAGCGGCAGAAACATCACCAAGGCACTTGGATCATGCAGCAGCGCCAGACCGGCGGCAAACAACGAGACCAGCAGTGCGACCGCGACCAGCGTCTTTACCGCTTCGCCCTGTCGATCCCGAGCCCTGCCATGGAGCCACCATCGACCGACCTGCACCACCACTGCCACGCCCAATCCCCCCAGCACCGGAATCCAGAAGCGCTCCGCCGGTGGGGTGAGCGCACCATCCGCAGACAGCCAGGGAAACAGGAGTTTGACGGTGCCCGACACCACGCCGAAGGCCACGGGGCCCAGGAACGTCAGCCAGAAGGTGATGCGCCGCTCTTGCGCGCTGCTTGGTTCTTCCACGGTCGAACCCTAACGGAACGAACCCGGTCAGGATCGAGCATCCGCAAGCTTTCGCTCGTGTCTGGCTGGCGGCGCACCATGCGAAGATTCGAAGCTACTGACACGAGACTCCGCGGGCGTAAGCGAAGAGGAGGCGAACGGCCAAGATGGGTGTTCGCATCCGGCGGGTAGCAAGACACTCCTTGCCGAAACACTCCATTGCAGCGCCTCCGGTAACGGCGGAACCCGCCCGGCCCCCACCGCATGGCCTCTCTCTCGGAAGCGGCGCCGAGAACCGAGAGGTCACCACCGAGCCACGGCGCCAAACACTCGACGCCCTCCCAAAAATCGCAGAAACGCGCCCTACCAGCACGGAAGTCGCGTTCGCGTGGTTTCATGAACTAAAACGGAAATCGGTTCGGTCCCGCCACGCCGGAACCTAGGACAAGGAGCGTTCTTCAATTGGACTCGCCAGGGCTGACCACACGGCAAGTCGCGGACTACTGGGCCGTGCATCGCTACACGGGACCAAAACACGGCAACTACGAGCACCAGGAGGGTTTCTCCGATGCCCTCGATGGCATGATCATCGGAAACGCGAATAGCCTGCTCGTGTTCCGCCAGCTCATGGACGCGGCACGCACCTCCGACGAGCGCGCCGAACTCCTCACGGGATACCTCCGGAACATACCTTGGAAGGACGATCCCGACTTCGCGTTCTGGCTAAGGTCGATCGAAACCTCCAGCCCCGCCGACGCCGAAACCTTCGCCCTGATACGCCGCTACTCCGAGAACGCCGAACTGCCGTACAAGTCCGTGGTTCACCGCCCCCGGAAAAAGGGGCCACGCTGGCCCAAGGACGACGCAACCGGGGTGGAGGACAGCTGATCTGCCCACGGGAGGCCGGCAACGACCGGTGGTCCATGAGACGCCGGTCCGAATCGCTCCGCTGACCCTGATACCCCGCCCTCGATGCATCCGGGTGGGGACGCACGCGCAGCGACACCGTCCTGCGTCCGGCCGATTGCGATGCACAGCCTGGTGCGAGATCCTTTAGACGGACTTGGAAGAGCGAGCCCTCCCTTTCAGGTAGCGAACTATAGCCGCCACGAGCAGGGCCGTGAGCAGGTGCCAAACCGCGAAGCCCAGAAATGAATAGGCGCAAAAGGCCAGCAGGGCGAAGCCTCCTCCGCACCGCGCTACCGCCACCGTCCTCTTGCGACCTACCTGGGTTTCAGCGCGGTAGATGATGAGACCCCAGATGACGCCGAAGGCCAGGGCTCCGACCAAGTGCAGGGCTATCATGGCGTCATCCTTCGGCACATCGCGGTGACGACGAAGACCACAGCTTCGCGGCAGGTGCATGCAGAGGCTGCCGGCCCGAACGCCTCCGCGGGATAATCCAAAACCGATACGACTGACCACAGCGCAACCATGCTGCCCCCAACGGAATGCGCTCTGAAGCGAGCCGCGGCGCGCCCCCAACGAGCACAGGTTGATCGTCAACCGTGCCCGGGGTAAAACGCAAGAGTTCAACTGGTCGCTGATAGGGCACGGGCTCCCGCCGGCGTCCGCCGCGACGACCTCTACGTCGACCACGGCATCAGCGGATCCCGCGCCAGTCGGCCCGCCTTCGACCAAGCGCCACGCGGCCGGTCACGACCTTGATGGCCGGCGCCCCGCCTCTACCGACAGCCAGATCGCCAACGCCCGCCGCCTCATCGACTCCGGCCAACCCGCCACCCACGTCGCCCGCGACCTCGGCATGTCCAGGGCGACCCTGTACCGCAGGATCGCGGACCTCGACGCCAAGGACTGGATCAGGCCCACAAGAACTGACGTTCCCGCGAGGGCCGGACGGCCGCGGAGCGTCGGGCCAATGACGGGCCGCCAACCCGTCCAGACGGCCTCTTTCCCGCCGCTACTCCCGGAAGTAGAACTCCCCCGTCGGGGGCAGCGGGAAGACGTAGCCGTCCTCCACCCTCCGCCACGAGTCGGGGTGCTCGAGAAGCCGGAGGATCACCGGCGCCAGGTCCCCGGCCTCCTTCTCCGCGATCCCGGGGTGGTCCAGGCGCGCACGGACCGGGTACTCCTCGCTGCCGCCGGAGATCCGACCGGTCTCGATCTCGATCCGCAGCTCCCCCATCACGGGGCAACACACCCTGATCGTCGCCTGCGGGGTGGAAAGGGACAACCAGGGCACGTTCACCGAGCCGTACGCCGCGGGTTCGATGCCCGCCGTCTGGTCCACGTGTGCCGTGGAAGCCTCCCGGACACGCCGCGCGAGTTCCGCGAAGAACAGCTCCGGCGCACCGTACCCGGGCTTGCGCCACCCGCCCCGGCCCCCCACGCGGGGTTCCGCCGCCTCGATGGCAGGCGGGACGAGCCCGCAGGGCGCGGACGGGGCCTCGGGCGCCCCGTGGTCGATCTCGTAGACGCACTCGCTGCATTCGCACTGCTTGCCGTCCTCAGAGAGGTGCTCCCGCCAGTCATGCCCACAGACATGGCAATCCCCGTGCCAGGACGTTTTCCGCGTGAACCACACCATGGCAACAGTCTCCCCCACTGCCCGTCAGCGCCGCAGCCGCTCCACGTCTTCGGGCAGAAACTTGTACGCGACCCAGGCCGATGTCCCGAGGGCGACGGCCACGAAAAACACGAGCAGGATCAGATCCCCGGTGGGGCAAGCATCCAATTTTCCGGCTCGCCCACGGCGACGGTCCGGTCCGGATCCTCCGGATCCACGACGTAGCGGACGGCCTCGCCGATCCGCGGGTCGTGGAGAGCGCCGTCGTTGTCCAACACGATCTCGCGTCCGTCCACGGCAACCACGTACTCCGTGCAGGCACGCCCGCAGTTCCGGACGTCCACCAGCGGGGCGCTCAGGTGCGGCTGCGTGGCCACGAGTCGCGCGTCGGACTCGAACGATTCCCTGGACGCGGCATCCATGCCGAAAGCAAGCGCCACCAGCACGACGGCGATTCCCACGGCGATGGCCCGGCGCAGCGGCAAGGTGTTTCGCCCCGATGCGGCGCTACGGCGGCCATGACGGGTCGCCAGCCGGCGTCGACGCTCGACCCGTCCGGGCCGGAATCGCTGATGGTCCTCCACCCCAGCATCCTAGGGCCGGGGACGCCGCGGTCTCCTGGATGTAGGGGGCGCGAACATGCCGGAAGTCTCCTTCGTGCGGCCTCCCTGGGAAGCCACGTGGCATTGGTTCTGGAACGAGCGTCCCAGGCGTGTCGTGCCTTCGGGCCATCCCATGCAGGGCGTCCCACTTCCAGGGATCTGGGACACGATGGTCCGATTATCCGTCGGGCCTTTCCACCGGCGGTTCGCCACGGAAGAAGTCTCTGACAGGCGACGATGTAGGCATGAGTCCACAAATGCCGACAGCCATACGAGCCACCGCATATTGGAAGACGCGTCGCTGGTTGAGGAGTCGGCATCTCAGCATCCGGTATGACGCGCGGTTCGCGGACGGGCGCGAGGAGTACGACGTCGATTTGGACGCCGTACTTCAGGGATCCCGCTACCCCGCGGACTACCGGTCCACGAAGAACGGCGCCAGAGCTGCGTGCCCTGAGGAAGGCACCGGAGCATGGGTTGACTACCCATACGGCCAGCCGCTCTAATCCAGCACCGAGTACGGGGGCATTCCCGCCACGGACGTCCCGATGTTGTCTGCCCCGGTTAGGAACGTTATACGAGACATCGGAGTTGGTTCCGCTCCCCCACTCCCTACTCTGTGACTTTCGGAGGTAAGTGGCGGCTTTCTGCTGAAGTCTTATGGCGGCACGAGGTGCCCCACGGGGTTCGCGAATCAACACCAGGCCTGTCGGACGGGGATCCAGTTCTCATTGCCTTCGGAGGATGTGATAGTCAGGTCAGCCTCCACCGCATAGCGGCAGGTTGCCGTCACCGTGCCAGCCTCATCGGTGGGGTCCGGCACCTCGGCGGCGATCACGAGGGTTCCCGTCACCATCTCGTCGTCCTGGGCGAAGTCCGTGGTCTCAACATGGACGCGGAGGACGCTGCTGCCGAGGGACTCCGCCCGTTCGTCGAGGGCTTTCTCGACGGACCGGTCGCTGCGCTCCTCGGTCCGCGGTTGGGTGCCGTCCTCATTTTCAAACACTAGCCATCGGATTTCCTGGCCCAGTTCGGCCGCCGCGAACGACGTATGCGCGACGGCCTCGGCATTGCGTGCCCAGGTCACCGGCCCATAGACGGGTTCCCCGTGGGGTTCGTATTCGGTAAGCGACCCCGGGCAATCGACGATCTCGGGGTGCGTGCCCTCGGTGGTGCGTTGGAGCTCGACGCAGGCGCTGGCCGTGGCAGAGCGGTTCGCATTGAACGGTTCCGCTCCCGCCGGGGCTGTGCGCCAGATCGCCAGGAGGGCGCGGTCCGGTTCGGCCTCGATCACCCGTGGCACTGAGGAGTGGTTGTCGAAGAACTGCTGGAGCTTCCCATTGGGCTTTTCCAGGTCGCGCAGATCCGTCAGCGCGCCGATCTCCTTGCTCGAGGACAACGCGGGCACGACCTGGTTCCGGATCTGCTGGGCGACCGCCGCCCGGTCACGATCCTCCTGAAAAGCGCACCCGGTGGCCGACAACAGCAGGGGGGCGATCAGCGCCGCACAGGCCACAGCAGCCAGCGATCGATGCCTGCAAGTCGTGGGTCGTCGGCGCGCTGGGCCCCTGTCCCCATCGTGGCGGCACCCTCCCTCTGGGATTCTCCGGCTCCCGGCCGCATCTATGTCCACAGGCATCCTCCTGGTGTGCGCCGAGTCGGTTGAATGTCAGCCGTTCGGTGCGCCCATGCTATGCGCAGGCCACTGCGGTGACGGCTCAAGCGCACCAATTGCGCAGCTTCCGAAAGTCAGGTGGCGGCATTCTCGCGGAGCCGCTGGTCGGTGCCCACCACACTCGAGGAGCGCCACGGCATCCCATGACTGCAACACCTCGGTCATCGATCGGCGTGTGCCGGATACGACCTCCCCATCGGACGCTAGCCGCTACGAGAACTACGCCACCTATTGCTGCGACTCACACCCATGATCACAGTGTGTGATGCCACGCCGTGGAACAGAAGCTCAGGTGAGAAACGGCCGCCGTTTCGCGTGACCGACGGAGAACTCTTGCACGCTATCTTGGTCAGGGTTGGGGTTGGTCGTGGCGGCGATGCCTGCGCCGCGTACGATGTGATTCACCCCAGGTGCCTCGACGGCTCGTCGGACACATTTGTTGAGACAGACCATCGCCGCTTGTCCCGCACATGTGGCGTGCGCAGCCTCCTACTGATCGGTCCGACCAACAACGGCGAGTCCGTGAGCATGGCCTACCCGCTCCTCAACACCAGATCCTCGCCGCATTGCGGGCCGCGGTTTCTACCATCGCCCGGTGCGTTGCCCACTCGGCATCCGCGGACGTGCTCGGC
This sequence comes from Arthrobacter halodurans, assembly GCF_041877255.1. NCBI lineage: Bacteria > Bacillati > Actinomycetota > Actinomycetes > Micrococcales > Micrococcaceae > Arthrobacter > Arthrobacter halodurans. The sequence continues at coordinate 139,428 of NZ_JBHDLJ010000004.1, read as the reverse complement.
GGCGTTCGTCGTCGCCCCCACGGCCCCATCCAGGGCTTCGCGAATGATGTCTGCGTGTCCCAGGTGTTGAGTGGTCTCGAGGAGCATGTGCACCAGCACCGAGAAAAGGGAGACGTCCGAACCCCACCATGAGACGTGTCCGGTGGCGTCGAGCGTCAGCGACTCGATCGTGGCATCGGCGTGCAGGCATGCCCGTCGGTACGCGGCCATGACGTCCTCACGCGCCTCATGCGCCGTTGCGTACATGAAGTCGCGATTCCGAAAGCCTCCCTCCAGCGTGGGGACAGGCACACGCCAAGGACCTCTCAGCCTCAGGCAGGATGTCTCTCGCCTATGCCCTGACCCCCCGGGCCAATGCGGTGTCCATCCGACGAGACAGCACAGACGCAGGACCGTTCGTCCAAGACGAGCAGTTCGTTGCAGGCTTTTACGTCATAGAAGCCCCTGACCTGAATGCCGCTGTGGCGATGGCCCGCTTGAACCCAGCGGTCCGCACTCGCACTGGAGGCGTCGAAGTCCGCCCCGTACACAGCGGAGGCATCACAGCCAATGGCCACTAGGCGATACACGCACAGTTAGTGGCATGCTGCCTCGAAAAGCAGCAGCTTTTCGAGACATACGCGTGGTCCCATTCCGGCGGGAATCCGCGGCAAGACTACGAGTCACTGCGGACCTGCATCAGGTTGACATACTCATGGGACCCGCGCCATCTCGGAAAAGTCGACTCACTGCAAATCGTCTCATCCGGGTGCAGAGAGGGGAATTCCGAGGCGGGATGGCGGCAAGTGGGCACTGGGATACACGTGTCATTTTTTCGGAGTCCACTGCTCCGAATGTCCGAACTCGACTACACAGCTCGCCTGTGCCCGTAGGAGAAACGTCCACTGGGGCATCGGAGGTGACCGCATGCGGGTCTCTTTCGAGCTGGACCTGTCAGAGTGGGCTTCAGGCGCGGTCGTAAGTGAGGACCCGCAAGCCTGAGTCGAGCAGGGTCTCGTCGACAGGTCGGAACATGTGGGGCTGGAACGGACCGTCGAAGAGCGGGATGCCGGTTCCGATGACGGACCGGTTCTGCTTGAGCACGAGCCGGTCGATTTCTGGCAGCAGCGAGTGGGCGAGCGTGCCACCACCCACCAGCCACAGGTCCTTGCCCTCTTCGGCCTTGAGCGCGCGCACCCGTTCTAGGGCGTCGGAGCGAACGATCTCGACGACGGGATCGCGGCTTTCCAGCGTGGTCGAGAATACGAGATGGCGAAGGTGGGGGTACGCGTCGGTCAACCCGGCGGCGAGGCCGATCTCGTACGACGCCCGTCCTTCAAGGACCGTGTCGAACGTCTGACCGGGACTGTCGATGCCCAGGGCTGCTCGCGCCGGCCCGGGAAGCGTCTCGGGGTAGTGCTCGACGATGTACTGGACGACATCGGGCGTCAGCGGGAAGTAGTCCGCCCCGCTTGGGTCGGCACCGTCCGGGCCAGCGATGTAGCCGTCTAGGGTCATGGCCACGTAGTACACGAGCTTCCGCATGCAAGATGGTCCTTCCTCGGGTGCCGGGCGGGTCCCCGGTGTCGACAGAGTCTAGTGCTGGTCAGAAATGATGCTGTTATGCGGGGCGCTTATGCCCGCCTGGCGGTCCCCCGCCGCGGCCGTCGCGTCACGAAAACTCCCTGACCGAATTCGAAAACTTCCACCGAGGCGGTGGAACCGGCCAATCTGACAAGCAAGTAGCCGGGGCCCTACTTTGAGTTCAGGAGCTTCGCACCGTCGGGCTGAACCTTGCTGGGTTTCGTAGAGGCTCGGACTTCACGCACTCAGGGGCTCCCGGGTGCGGTTTCGGTGGTAATTGTGTTCGTACTCTACCGGCGCCCGGTAGCCGATGGACGAGTGCAGCCGCCGGTGGTTGAACCAGTGGACCCACTCCGCCGTCGCGCTCTCCACGCACTGCCGCGAGGTCCACGAACGGCGCGGGTCCGCGTCGATCAGCTCGGTCGGTGCGCGGATGGGAGGGCGCCTCGAGGTTCCCGCCGTTTTTGCCTTGGACGAGTTGGCCAATGTTGTCCGCTGGGCGGCCCTACCGGATCTCTTCAGCCACTACGGTTCCCGCGGGATCATCGTCATGGCCATCCTTCAGTCCTGGTCTCAGGGCGTCGAGCTGTGGGGCGAACCCGGCATGAGGAAAATCTGGTCGGCAGCCAACGTCGTCGTTTACGGCGGCGGCGTTAAGGAAGACACCTTCCTACGCACCCTCTCGGACCTGATCGGGGACTACTCCTACAACAGCGTCTCCCGGTCCAACGGACGCGGTGGAACCAGCCATTCCCAGCAAGAGGGTAAGGAGAGGATCCTGGACGTCTCGGATCTGACCGAGATGCAACGCGGGAGGGCCATCGTCTTTGCCTCCGGTGCCCGCGCCACGTTGGTCAAGACGCGGCCCTGGTGGAAGACCCCACATGCATCCGCGGTGAACGAATCGATTAGCCGGTACGCCCCCACGGGCGCCCCGGTGCCGGAGCAGGTCACACCGGCCGGTCCCACCGCCCCGGAGAACCCGTGGATCACCGCCGGAAAGGGAGCCCGGTAATGGATGGCCTCGACCTCATGGGCCAGATGGACGCGCCGCCTCCCATCCGAGCCGATGCGGGCAGTAAAACGACTGACGATGCCGGACGGCGACTAGAGGCCGCGCACCAGGCTCTGGCCGCCGCAGAGGGCGCGGTGCGCGACGCGGAAGCCAAAATCGCCGAAGGAATGTCCGGGTGGATCCGCGCCGCCGCCGAGTCTCTGGCCCAAGCCGAACGGACCCGTGACCGGGCAGTGGCCGAGGTCGAGAAGGCGGCCGGCGAAGTTGCTGCGGCACGGGAACCAGGCGGCGCCCCCGAAGCCTCGCCGGAATCCGGCGCGGCCGCCACGGATGAATCCCCGCTGGTCTACGCATCGGCCGAGGAGTTCCTCCACGAGCAGCTCCTGCCGCTCTACAACCGGATCCTTGACTCCCGCAACGGCAAGTGGTGCCGCCAGTGGTTTCTCCACCCCGAGGCGGTCAGTCGGGTGGAGGCGGTCTGGCGTGCCTGGGAGCACCTGCGGCTCGATGCGGCAACCGGGATGAGCGTCTGGTGGCGCGATCACGCCGACCCGCATATGTCCGTCCTGCTGAGCCAAAAGGGACCCTTCTACGGGTGTAGCGCCGATCGGCACAACACCCCCGAACCCTTTCCCTGCGACTACGCACCCGAGGGCTGGTTCCCCCAGGACGGGGAAATCCAACCCAAGTAAGGGAGCCGAAGGGGGCGGGGCCCACCCCAAGGAACTGCAGGAGTCTTTGGACTTCGAACCATTCCCTGGCCGGTTGTCCTATCCCGTAGGCGTGTCCGGCTCCGGCGGCGTCTCGCTTCGGTGTTTGTGCATTGGATTCCTGGCGGGGGTTGCGAGGCTCCGTGGCGCTCTGCCGAGAGGCACACTCTCGTCTGCAAATATGAACTACGACCATTCCCGCCTCTGGCCCGCTCGGCCAGGAGCCCTGCGGAGCCGGTCCACGCCATTTGCCGTTAGGCCTCAGTGGGGAAATGCCTGATGAGGGAGCCCTGACTCCGAACCGCGAGTTCCCGGCCTCCAGCTGCAGGTCGGCGTCCCAGCGCGCGACCGGTGAATCGGAGCTTGCCGTGCCGTTCCCGTTCGCTCGGAAGCGTGAACTGGTCCTTGTATTGAATGGCGGTTCCCCTACACGACGATCATTAAAGCGTGAAGCTGCGAGGCCGTTTTCAAACGGAATCCTCGCAGCTTCACGCTGACTGACCTCATGACGGCCAGCGCGGATACGCTCCGCTCCGGCCTGACCAGGATTAGACGATGTGGACGCGCTTCGCGATTACGGTCGTACCAAAATCGAAGCAAGTGTCGTAGCTTCCAACCGGGAATGGGCCCCGCAAAGTGCTGTAGTAATACTTGCTCTGGTAGAGGTAGTAAATCTGTCCCCTGTTTGCCCCGGGGCAGAGGACCGAGGCGCTAAGGTTTCCTCCGATGGCCACCTTGCCGGAATTGGCAAAGCAGGTCTTCGTGCCGTTGGGGCTGAAGATTCGATAGAAATCCTTCCGCGTTCCACACGAAACCTGGTTGGTGAACGGCTGGATCATGGGCGAACCGTTTGCCGAGTTGTTTGGGCCCAAATACGTCAGTGAGCCCGGGGCCGGAACCTCGATGGTCTCCGAGGAAAGTAGCTCCTCCACCTCCTCGTCGGTCAGGAGGACACCATCCTCGGGGTGGACCTCAATAATCGTCAGCCCTTCGTCCCATGGCGCGGAAACTCCGGAAGCGGTCGAGGTGGTTTCGACTAACCCGAGACCAGCGGCCGCGGTGGCCGGAAGTGGTGCGAGCAGAGTGAGCAGAAGGGCGGCTGTCGCCGGACAGACAGCAGCCAGTGCGGTGTTCGATTTTAATGATCCCCCAGATCTAGATAGATAGATATGAAGTGATCGTAATCTAACGCTTCGAATAAATGCTAGTCAGCCCGTGTGGGCTGCCGATTCAGCAGTTGCCGCGCTCCTCGGGGAGGAGTTCGGAGCAGGGAACCTGCTCGCCGGAACCGGGGATTTCGGTCTCGATGATGACCAGATCGGCCAGCTCTTGGGGGGTCGCCGGCTCGGGTACTACCTCGATGATCGGGGTGTGGCTGAAGGCTTCGACCAGTGGCTCGGCTCCGACGGCAACCAGTCCGCCGCCAACGGCGATGACGCCGGCCAGGGCCAGGGAGAGTATGGGTTTCATTTGATAGCTCCTTCGTGTGTCGACTATGAGATTTCCGGCGCAGGTGAGGGTGTGGCGCGATCGTGCGAGCATTGCGGCGCCGGCCATGCCGGCGAGGAGGTCCTTCCTGCTCATGTCGCACTCGGCGGCGTCCCGCAGGTCCGCCGCCCATTCTTCTGACTTGCGTTCGCGGACAGAGGCCGGCAGTAACCTAACGGCCGCTCGGAGGGCCAGCGGGAGGTCGTTCATGCGGAACGCCAGTTGGCGGCGCTGGGCGACGCGGAGTGGGCGGTCGCTTCACGTCGCTGCTGGGTACGGACGTAATCGAGCGCGACGGCGTGGGCCGACGGCTCGATCCGGTAGTACCTGCGCCGGGGGCCCTTGCGTTCCGTGGACTCTTCCCACTGGCTAGTCACCCACCCGGCGGATTCGAGTTTGTCTAGAATCGGATAGACAGTTCCAGCCTTCTTGCCCGTGCCTTTGACGACCAGCAGGCCCCATATCGGTGCCTTTGCGTCGAGCAGCACCTCGAGGACGCGCGCGGTGGCCGGGGTGACTCTGCCTATGGAATCCATGCCTCAACTATACCTATATAGATTTAGAAAGTGAAGGAGTTGCCCCTTTCGGATGGATCACGCTTGATCCCTGCTGGCTCCCCGGGCTCGTGGCTGGCCGGCCACTGAGGGTTGCCGGCGCAACGTCGCGGAGTGGCGGGGACTAAGGGGAGTGGCCGTTTCGGCCGGGCGGGCGGGCCAAAAGTGCGGCGGGACAGGTCGACCCACGGGTGGCAAAGGCTTCAATTGGCGTCTGGACGCAGCGGAGAGTTGAAGCTCGGAGGCCCAGCACGTAATCCGTCCACCTGTGCAGCCTTCCTCGCGCGAGCCTCACTGATGCACCTCGATACTGACCATCCGCAAGGCGGCCGCTGCAGTTGATCGCCCTCGCACCCACACCCTTGCTCTTCGCCCACACCGGGACCAGCCCCCACCGGGCGGTCTCCAACCGGCGCCCCGCGACCGCTCCGTCCGGGCCCCGCCCGGTCACGATCCGCACCTGTTGGGTGGGCGCGACGTTCCAGTTCGGGCGCAGCTCCTCCCCCACCACCACGTCGATTCCCAGGGCGGCCACCAGGTCGCCGTCGGCCTTCGAAACCACGAATCTCCCGCACATGCTGGAAGTCTCGCACGCACCAGCCGGACACGGCACCGACACCGGTCCTCTCCGAGGCGTTTCGTGGCCCGACGGTGTTCCGGCGGTGAGCATGGCCGGGACGTGGGCCACGGCAACCCCCACGGACCGGGAAGGAAACGGTGGACACCCCCGGCAAGAGCACCACCCAAAACGCGAGGGCCCACCGGTCACCGCCTGGCCGCGAGGACGGCACCGGGTCCGCGGGATACCGACAACGCGCTGACTAGGCAGGGAACGGATAAGCAGCCAACCCGACACCCGGTTACCGAATCGTTATTAATCCGTTTTTCGGGGGGGAATTAAACAAAGGACCCCGCCGCGTCCCCTCGGATCCGCGGATTCCGGGACCGTCCGTTTGACAAACCCCGCGGCCGCCCGAAGATCCAAGGAGCCTGTTTTTTCCCTGTGAATTGCCTGGGAACCGGTTTCGGGGTTCCATATGTTCATTCACTCGAAAAGCCGCCGCTGACAGTGGGCGGCTTTCTTCATGTTTGGGGGTAACGGTGTCCACCACCGTTCCAGTTTCCGTGCGCCGTTTCCTCGCCCTGACCGCGACCCTGTGCTCCTTCGCCCTGGTCGGCTCCGGGCTGTCCCCCGCGGCGGCCGCCCCCGCCGAGGAACCGGACCCCGCGGCCGGCACCGTGGCCGGCGCCGGGCAAACCGACACCCGCCCCGACGCGGTCTCCGCGCAGGTCACCGCGAAAGCCACCGGCCACCGCGTCGAGGACCTCTCCCAACGCTCCACCACCACCCAGGTCTTCGCGAACCCCGACGGCACCTGGGCCATGGAATCCTTCACCCTGCCCAGGTTCCGCGCCGCCGACGACGGGACCCTCGTCCCGATCAAGGACGCCGGGACCTTCACCGACGCGGGGACCGCGTTCACCGGCGCCGGCGCCGAGATCACCGTCTCCGACGGCGGCGAACCCGGCCGCGCCGGATCCGTGCCCCTCGTCGAGCTCACCGGCACCGGGGAGGACGCGGACCGCACACTCGTCCTCGGCTGGGAAGGCGCCCTGCCCGAACCCGAGATCGACGGCGCCCAAGCCGTCTACGACGACGGCGTGCAGGTCACGGTCCAGGAGACCGCGCCGTCCGCCACGCCCGGCGCCGGACAGGATCCGCAGGACACCGGGACCGCCGCGCCCACCCCGGACCCCGCCGCCGGCGCGGAGGAGTCCGCGGACGCCCGGGTCGTGGTCGAACCCACCCGGACCGGCTTCCTGCACACCGTCGTGCTGGACCAGGCCCCCGACGGCGACGTCGTCCTGCGCTTCCCCCTGGACTTCTCCGCCGGTCTGAAGGCCGAACTGAACCCCGAGAACTCCGAGATCCGCGTCAAGGACCGCGACGGGGACACCGTCTTCCACGCCCCGACCCCCTTGATGTGGGACGCGAAGACCAACGAGGCCTCCGGTCTGCCCGCCGCCGAGACCCCCGTGGACACCGAGCTCCTGGACGAGGACGGCACCCAGGTCCTCGTGCTCCGCGCGGACCGCGCCTGGCTCAACGACCCCGCCCGCGAATACCCGGTCACCATCGACCCGGCCTGGTCCGGGGCCGCCGGCGGGGACACCTGGGTCCAGTCCGGCTCCACCGTCGGCCACGGCGGATCCACCGAACTGCGCGTGGGCACCTACGACGGCGGCGCCACGAAGGCCCGCTCCTACATGAAGTTCAGCGTCCAGAAGCTCACCGGCAAGAAGATCCTCAAGGCCGAGGTCCGGCTGAACAACCACTACTCCTACTCCTGCACCTCCTCCGAGATCCGCCTGCAGCGCGTCGGCGCCGCCTGGGACACCAACGCGCTGGTGTGGACCGGGCAGCCCGTGGCCACCACGACCGGCCAGGGCACGAACACCCAGTCCAAGGGATACTCCTCGGCCTGCGCCGCCGGCTCCGTGCTCTTCCCCGCGACCCCCATCGTCCAGCACTGGGCCGACAACCCCACCCAGAACTTCGGCGTGCGCATCATCGCGACCGACGAGACCAACAGCAACACCTGGAAGCGCTACCGCTCCAACGACCACGTCTCCGGCTCCGTGGACCCCGTCGAGCCGCACCTCCTCGTCACCTACAACTCCTACCCCGACACCGCCCCCGCCCCGGCGTTCGGCACCGGCCAGTCCTCCACGCACACCGCCGGCTCGGCCACCACGACCTACGTGAAGACCCTCAAACCCGACTTCCGGGCCATGGTCACGGACCCGGACAAGGGCAACGTCACCGCCCAGTTCGAGGTCGTGGACTCCAACGGCACGAAGGTCCTGGACAAGGTCGGCGGCACCACCGTCCCGTCCGGATCGACCTCGGTCCTGAAGGGCTACACCGCTTCCCTCACGAACGGCAGGACCTACACGGCGACCGCCTGGTCCCACGACGGGACGCTGCGCTCCCCCGCCGCCGGCCCGGCCACGACGTTCACCGTCGACACCACGGCCCCCGCCGCCCCCACCGTCACCTCCACCGCGTACACCGACAACGGGTGGCTCCAGACGAGGCCGGCGGCCAACACGTTCACGTTCGCCTCCACCGCCACCGACACCGCGAAGTTCCAGCACTCCAAGGACGGCGGCGCCTGGACCGACGTGGACGCGACCGGCACGAACCCGCGCACCGCGGCCCTGGACTGGAACCCCTACAGCGCCCACCAGCTGCGCGTGCGCGCCGTGGACAAGGCCGGGAACATCTCCCAGGAGCGGACGTTCACGTTCATGAACGGCCTCGCGGCCCTCACCGCCCCCGCGGCCGGGACCACGACCACCGACGCGTTCCGCGTCCAGGCCAAGGCCCCGGCCTCCGGCACCGGCACCGTCACCCCCACCGTGTACTGGCGCCCCGCCCAAACCGCTGACGGAAAAGACAACAGCACCTACGGCAGCGCCGACAACCTCCACGGATGGCTCGAGGCCCAGGAACTGGACCCCGTCGCCCCGAGCACCGAAGTGCGCGTGGACACCACCCTGGACATCGCCGCCTCCCCCACCGACAGGCTGAAGGACCTCGGGAAGGAACGCGTCGCCGCGCTCGTGGAGATCCAGGTCTGCTTCGCCTACGCCGGCCAAACCGGCGAGGCCGCGACGCAATGCTCGACCAACTCCACCCACGACGCGACCGCCGTCACCCGCCTTCCGCACGCCTTCGGCAACGACTTCCCCGTCGCCGAGGCCGGAGACGGGCAGGTCGCCCTGACCACCGGGGAACTGAACCTCTCCGAAACCGACGTCAACGTCGACGCCGGGAACACCGGCCTGTCGATCTCCCGCTCGTACTCGTCCTACTCCGGGATCGGCGCGAACTCCCGGATCTTCGGCAAGGGCTGGCGGGCGAACATCGACGGCCCGGAAGCGGGCCTCGCCGGTCTCCTGGTCGCGGAGTCCACGGAGCTGGACGGCACCATCACCCTGATCGGCGACGACGAGGCCGCGGCGGTCTTCCGCCAGCCCGGCAACGGCCAGGCCAAGCTCAAGACCGGCATCTACGTCCCGGCCAACGAAGACGCGACCGCCTCGGGCTGGAGGGTGGAGGTGATCATCGCCGGCACAGGAGAACGCATCAGGATCACCGAGGCCGATGGAACCGCCACGACGTTCAAGAAGGGCGCCAACCTCGAGAACAACGCCAAGATCTGGGAGTGGGTCGCCGAAACGGTATCCGGGGGAAACACCGTCGGAGTCTCCCGCTTCGTCTCCGACCAGACCGGCCGCATCACCCAGGTCGTCGCCGGAACGGAGTCGACGCCGAACTGCGACATCACCCCGGCTAAGGGATGCCGCGTCCTCAACCTCGCCTACGATGCCGCCGGCAAGGTCACGAAAGTCACCTACACCGCCTGGGACACCGCCAAGAACGCCGTGGACACCGTCCCGATCGCCGAATACACCTACGACGGGACCTCCCTGGACGCGAAACTCCTCACGGTCAAGGACTCCCGCACCGGGGACGTCACGACCTACGGCTACGGAGAGAACTCCGCGGCAGGAGTGCCCCTGCTGACCTCCAGCACCGAGAGAAGCGCGTCCCAGGCGCTCATCGACGCGCCGACCTACTACGAATACGGCAGGGGAAACAACGCCAGCGGCCGCCCCGACTGGCTGGAGGCCGTCAAGCGCGGCAAGGCCACGGACGGATCCGACAAGGTCCAGCTCGCCCGCTTCGTCTACGGGGTCGACCCCGCCGGCGACGACAAGAACCTTCCCGACCTCTCCCCCACGCGGATCGCCCACTGGGACCAGGACCAGGAACCGCGCACCGGGTACGCGGTCTTCGGCCCGGGCAAGGAAATCACCACGTCCAAGCCCGAGGGGGACGCCGCGGCGAACTGGAAGTTCGCCGACCTGCAGTACGTGGATGCCACGAACCGGGTCGTGAACACCTCCTCCTACGCCGCCGGAGCGTGGCAGAGCACGGCGCAGGTGTTCAACCAGGACGGCAACGTCATCCGCAGCTACGACGCCCGCGGCATTCGCAACATCACCGCCCGGCAGGGCGATGCCTCCCTCATGGACAACGGGGTCCTCAAGTCGCACGAGGACTACGCGAGCCTGACCTACTACTTCGGCAGGCTCGGGGACTTCCTCGACGAGGACGGCGTCGGCAGGAGCTCCGAGACCGATCCCGCGAAGAAGCTCGCCGAGCAGCAGAAGAACGAGGCCACCGCGGAGTTCCTGCGCGGCTACGCCACCCACACGTACTCCCCCGTCACCACCGACGAGACCGGCCAGCAGGCCCGCGTGCACACCCGCACCGACTACACCGGAACCGACGACGTCGACGCCGGCGGGATGCCCCGCATGCTGGTGACCGCCAGCACCACCACCCAGGCCGCTTCCGGGTCCCCCACCCTGGATCCGTCCAGCGGGGAACCCGTTCCCGCCACCGAGACCGTCCTCTCCGCCACGAAGAACGGGTACGACGCGTTCGAACCCGACGCGGACCAGCGTCCCACCGGTTCGAAGGAGAACAAGCGCTCGGGATGGGTCGTCGGGTCCCCCACGACGGTGACCACCCTCATGGGCGCCGGCGCGCAGAACGACATCGCGACCGAGACCCGGTTCGATGACCAGGGCCGGGTCAAGGAGACCCGGCAGCCGAAGTCCGCGGGCGGGGACGCCGGCGCCACCACGACCGTGTACTACACGGCGGCCGCGAACACCTCCCATCCGGACTGCGGGAGCAGCCCGCAGTTCGCCGGGTACCTCTGCAAGACCACACCCGGCGGCCCCGGGTCGGTGAAGAAACACCAAACCGACTTCAACATCTACGGCCAACCGTCCCGGGTCACCGAGTCCTCCACCGGAACCGACGGCGCATCGCGCACCACGAGTCAGACCTACCGGGCCGACGGACAGCAGCTGAAGACCACCGTCACCACCACCGGGCTCGCCGGATCGACCGCCGTCCCCGCCACGGAGAACCTCTACGACGGCCGGGGCGTGCAGACCGGGATCCGCGCCGCCGGCCAGCCGGACGTGCTGTGGACCCAGGACCTGTGGGGCCGCACCGTTTCGTACACCAACTCCCTGAACGAGACCACGCGCACGGAGTACGACGACTACGGCAACGTCTCCAAGACGGTCACCCCCAAAGCCACGACCACGTTCAAGTACGGGGCGCTCTCCGGCGACGGGGACACCGAATACCAAGGCGTCGTGACGGAAATGACCATCTCCAACCACGGCGGACCCGAAAACGGCACCTACCGGGCCACCTACGACGGCGACGGCAACATCCTCACCCAGGAAATCCCGGGAGATTTCGCCCAGATCAACGACTACGACCCCGCCACCGGCGCCCCCATCGGCCTCTCCTACACCGGACCGGTCAAGGACCAGGACGGCAACACCTCGACGGGCCCATGGATCTCCTGGTCCACGATCCGCGACGTGACCGGCCGCATCGTCGGGGAAAACACCCCGGACCGCGACCTGCTCTCCGGCACCGCGACCGCGGGCGACCGCGCCGCCCAATACGACAAGTCCTACGAATACGACCGGGCCGGACGCCTGACCCAAGTCACCGACCTGACCGGCCAACCCGGCGAAGCCATCAACACGGACCCGGGCGAGGGGGAAACCGCCACGCCCGGCACCGTCCGGACGTACGCGTTCGACAAAAACGGCAACCGGACCTCCCTGACCACCACCCACGGGACAACAGCCACCCCGAAAACGTGGGCCTACGATGCCGCAGACCGGGTCACCGGGGACTACGTGTATGACGGGCTGGGCCGCCAGACAACGATCCCTGCCAAGGACGCGCCCAAGACCGCAACTACGGCCGCCGGAACCGGGGACATCAAGATCGGGTACTACGACACCGACGCGGCGCGCACCATCGCCCGGGGCGGGGTCACGACCACGATCGGATTGGACCCGGCGGGCCGCCGCCTCACCCTGACCAGCTCCGGAGGCAGCAGCCAGGAAACCAAGCACTACACCGACGATTCCGACAACCCCGCCTGGACCACCCGCCTCCAAGGCACCACCACGGTCACCACCCGCTACGAATCCACCATCGGCGGGGACCTGGCCCTGACCATCACCGACGGGACCGTGGAACTCGCCGTCAACAACCCCCACGGCGACACCGTCACCACCATCCCCCTCACAGGGGATGAAGCCGGACAGGGCATCAAGGGATGGGCGCAGTACGACGAGTACGGGAACCAGATCACGGATCCCGTCGGCACAGGCGCCACCACCTACGGATGGCACGGAGCCGACCAACGGGCATTGGACGCCTCCGGCCTGATCCTCATGGGAGCACGCCTCTACAACAGCGCCACCGGCCTTTTCACCAGCCGGGACCCCGTTGATGGCGGAAACAGCACCACCTATGCCCACCCCCAAGATCCGGTGAACAAAAACGACATCACTGGCCGCGCTTGGTGGGAAACCGCGCTGAACGTCGTCTCGATTGCGGCAATCTTCATCCCTGGTGGAGTGGCTGTCAGTCTGGGAATCAGACTGGCGTTCATGGGCATTAGATACGCGTCACATGCCAATAGTGTGTACGGCGTATACAAGGGCGCCCGCGACGGAGGCTGGCGCGGCGCGGCGAAGGCGTCAGCTGGGTTTATCCCGGGTATCGGAAAGTGGGGGGCCGCCAAGCGCGCGTCCAAATGGGCCTCGAGGAGCTCGTATGCCCACGCAGGCAAAGCATCATGGTCCGGCAAAAAGTACAAGGCAAAGCGTCACTCCATCACGAAGAGAGCAGCCCGCTATCAACGAAAGTCACAAAGGTGGGGGCGAGTAGCGCGTTCACGGGCTTGGAACGGAGCCAGCTTGGCTCACTCAGCTTGGACGTGGTGAACTTCCTCATGCTGTTGAATCCTGCACGTATGCTGCTGCTCGTGCTTGCTCGGCGATCTCCCTCCCTCGAAGATTTCCTGCGCGGCCGCGACGGAGGGAAAAAGGCGGCCTCCCGCAAGGCCCAAGCAGCGAGCAAGTATTACGGGATCTTGAGCCAAGTCTATGAAGAGAACTGCTATCGGTTCGCGGTTGTAGGCACATTTGTCATGCTGGGCCTGGGAGGCGTTTATTTAATCTCGCCTGCACCACTGCGATTGCTGGCCACTGGTGTTTTCATCCTGGTCTGCTCAGTCTTGGGTGTCTCAGTAATGTGCGCTTATGAATGTGACCGAAGAGCCCGCAGGATAAACCAAGGCGAGGCTCTTCCCACACCCGACTTCCGGTTAGATCCGAAGTTCCTTTTGGGCTGGGCCTGGATAGGGATATTGGTCGGAACGGTGGGCGGGGTATTTCTTTCAATCATAGTCAAACTGCTCATGGGGACACTTGGATAGCCCGGTCTCCAGCAGTTTTCTGACGTGCGATTGAGCGGCTACTCTCTCCTTGGCTGAACTTTGCTGGGTTTCGTAGAGGCTCGGGCTTCACGCACTCAGGGGCTCCCGGGTGCGGTTTCGGTGGTAATTGTGTTCGTGCTCTACCGGCGCCCGGTGGCCGATGGACGAGTGCAGCCGCCGGTGGTTGAACCAGTGGACCCACTCCGCCGTCGCGCTCTCCACGCACTGCCGCGAGGTCCACGACCGGCGCGGGTCCGCGTCGATCAGCTCGGTCTTGTACAGGCCGATGGTGGACTCCATCAGGGCGTTGTCCAGCGCGTCGCCCACGGTGCCGATGGAGCCCGCGATGCCGGCCTCGACCAGCTTCTGCGTCAGCGCGATGGACGTGTACTGCGAGCCCGCGTCCGAGTGGTGGACCAGGCCGCGGGTCGTGAACCGGGCGCCGCCCCGGCGGCGCAGGGCCAGGGCCTGGGCCAGCGCGTCCGTGACCAGCGCGGCCTCCTTGGACATCGAGGCTTTCCAGCCCAGGATCATGCGGGAGGCCACGTCGGTGATGAAGGAGACGTAGCAGAACCCCGCGTGCGTCCACACGTAGGTGAAGTCCGCGACCCACACGGTCTTCGGCGCCTGCACCTCCCACCCGCGGTTGACCCGGTCCGGGTGCCGCGGCGCGGCGCCGTCGCGCACCGTGGTCACCGTGCGCCGCCGGCCGCGGACCGCGCCGCCCAGTCCGGCGCCGCGCATCAGCCGGCCCATCCGGTCGCGGCCGATCCGGTGGCCCCGCCGGTTCAGCTCGTGCCACATCCTCAGCACCCCGTAGCAGCCGTAGTTCTCCCGGTGGATGTCCGCGATCACCCGGGCCATCGCCGCGTCGGACACGGCCCGGGCCGAGGGTGGGCGGGACTTGAACGCGTAATAGGTGCACGGGGCGATCTTCATCCCGGCCTTTTCGGTCAGGACGCGGCAGATCGGCTCGACCCCGAACCGATGCCTGAAGGCATCGATGTATGCGACGATCACTACCGTGGGCTGTCGAGCTCCGCCGCGAAAAAAGCCGACGCCGTGCGCAGGATCTCGTTCGCGCGGCGCAGCTCCGCGTTCTCCCTGCGCAACCGGCGCAGGTCCGCGGCCATGTCGCTGGTCACCCCCGGCCGCTCCCCGGCGTCGACCTCGGCCCGGCGCGTCCACGTGCGCAACGTGTCCTCGGGCATCCCGACGATCTTGGCCACGTGGCGCAGCGCCGCCGCCTTGGACTCCTCCTGGTGCTCGGCCCGCCGCTCCGCGTACAGGCGCTCGGCCCGGTCCTTGAACTCCCGCTCGTACTTGATTCCACTGGTCACGATTCATTCTCCGTTGAGGAAAGAGTCTCTACCAGACCCAGTGCGGTTCACTGGATCCCGAAGGACGCCGCCTCACCCTCGACAGCACGGCCAACGGCATCCACAGGAATCACTACACCGACAGCAGCGACAACCCCGGCTGGACCAGCCAGACCATCGGCACCACCACAACGACCAGCCGTTACGCAACCACCCTGGGCGGCGACCTCGCCCTCACCATCGAAGACGGTCAAGCGAAGCTCGCCATTAACAATCCCCATGGCGACACGGTCGCCACGACCACACTGCCCGCCGCAGGTAATGCAAGTGGGATCAATGCCTGGGCCCAGTACGACGAATACGGCGACCAACAGTCCTCGCCCGTCGACACCGGCACCACGACCTACGGCTGGCATGGCGTAGACCAACGCGCCGCCGAAACCAGTGGGCTCATTCTCATGGGTGCCCGCCTCTACAACAGCACCACAGGTCACTTCACCACCCGCGACCCCGTAACCGGTGGGAATTCCACCTCTTACACCTACCCGCAAGACCCAGTAAATAGCCACGATGTAAGTGGGCTAGCTGCTCCATTGGTGTGGTTGGGATGGGCAGCTGTTCGCTGGGGCATTAAGTACTATGCGAAAAAGCGTCTGTTCAAGGCCACCAACATGGCCAGAGCGGCAATTCGCAACCAAAAAATGGGATCCCATCGAGGTTTCTACTCAAAGAGGACGCTGGACCTAGCTGGGCGCATCTACACGGGATCTCGCGCAACGACATATAGCGGAATCAGAGTTAGCAATAACGGACTGCGTGGGTATCGATCCGTAAATAGCGCACGAAACGCAGTCTTTAGAAAAGCGAACTTCTACAGGTTCAGTACCCCAATACGAAGCAATCGCGCTGCAAAAAGGAGTGAGAAGCGCATCGCTAACTATCATGTGCGTACTCCGTATATTTCCGGCAGATGGCTGGGGTTAGGAAGGCGATAAGTATGTCTCGGCTCGAAATTATTAGTGTGGAGGAACTGGAAGAATTCTTCCGTACTACTAAATCGAGGGACGAAGGAAGCGGCGTAGCCTCTGAAAAGAGCGCGGAATCAGCGTCATTCGACCATGCTCGAGTTTTCCGCATCGATATGGTCGAGCGTGTCACCTCAGGGCTCGGTCGGTTTATCTCCAGGCTGGGGCTCGGTCCGGACAAAGATTTCGACGACACATACCTGCTGATACGCGTTAGGACACCGCGTTATGTCGAATCGGATCCCATTCTTGGCGAAATTTTTTCAAAGGCCACCGTTGAGTGGGATGAGACTACTCTCGACCGTGTGAGATCGCACGCGCAGGAGCATATAAATGAAGCCAACAAGGGCTGCCTCGGCCCTAGTGAAACCTACCTCTCAAGGTATTTTGTGCTCGGATCCTTTAGCGAAAGCGGCTCGGAAGTGCCCGGCTTTCCTACAACTTAATCCTTCACGTCGCACACCGACCGAATCGGCCGGCCAGCGGTTCCGTGGGACCCTGAGCTTTGAGGGCTTGTCTTAGGGTGCGTCCCACTGCATTGAACGCCACTGGGTTCCCAGTCGCCGACGTGACCGGTTTGGGGTGTAGATACGTGATCCACGCGAACATATACTCCAGCTTTCGGAGCCATAGCGAATCTATCGAGTGCCCTATGGGAAAGTCCGCCACCGAAGGACGAAGTAAGTCATCTGGTGACTCACAACCGGCCGGTTGCAAGACAACCCGTCGAGACACTTTCAATCCCCCGAGAACTAAAGGGACCGACTGTCTTGCCACCATGCCTCACAAGCGACAAGACGAAACCGCACACCCAAACACGGTTGCGAAGCTCCCGGGAAAGGCGAAAGACAACCCCCCACACCGCACCCCTGCGCAACGTGTCCGCGGCACGGGGTCCAAGAACTCCCCGTACCCCCGACTAGGATCCGATCATCGATCTACACAGGAGCGCTCAACCGATCTGTTAACCAGGCAAGTACGAGCAGCGCCAGATCAATGAATGTTGGTCAGGTTCGACTTGGCGCAAGCACTAGGCCCGGTTCCCAAACGCCTGTAAACGCGTTCCGCGTAAACAGTTGGCACTACTACCTCATTGGGCCAAAGTACTAGGAGCGAATGGTGCGAATACTTATCGGATCTAGCAGTGCGCAAAGCATCCATGCTGTCATCGAGAACGCAACCGCCGAAATGGTTCCGTGGTTGACAGGGGTCGCTCTTATCGCAGAAGCTCCTGGCAGGATTGAGTTATCGACAGATGCAGACTTGTTGGGTTCAGCATCGGTGCGGTTAGAGAGTCTAAGCCTCGTGGCAACTGCAAACATGGCAGACAATTCGCTGGGCGTTCCGACGGGACCGGTTGGCAAACGGAGGCCGTTTCAGGATCGTTTATCGATCAGCGCACGAGAAGTTGAAGGTGCTCTACACGTCGATCTGGAGTTACCGCGCCTAGTTGCTGAGGAGAAGAATGCCGCGTCAGGATCGTGGGAAGAGTGGCCTCCAGGGGCTCATCTTCTCATGGTAGATACCCACATTATGGGTAGGGCCGAGATGCACATAGCTTACCTGCGCTTTCGATACGTATAAGGGGACTCTCAATCCGTATTCGCGCTAATGCCGGAGGTCTCCACCCTGTCAGGGGGACGGCCCTCCGATCATTCCCCAGCCACCGTCCTGCACAAGTTCGGCGCCCGCTACTACGACGCCACCACCGGCCGCTTCACCCAACCCGACCTCTCCGGACAGGAAGCCAACACCTACGCTTACGCCGAATGCAATCCCGTGAACAAGACTGATCCCAGCGGGCTGCTCAGAGGTCGGACGTTCAACTGTCTCGGAAAGCAACAGGTTTTCGAGACACGCCCCTTGTGCAGGTTGTGCCGAAAATCCGTGCCGAAAAGACGGGGCCCACGCTGTCTCGGAAAGCCGTCTCACCGTAAAACGTCTCAGCATGGGACGGGGAGGGGGTTTCCGAGGCAGAATGGCGGGATGAGACTTCTTGGATACACGCGCGTGAGTCCGACCAGCCAAGACGCCCAACTGCAGCTCGACGCGCTCGTCTCGACAGGGGTCCAGAAACGCGACGTGTTCGCCGACGTCACCTCCGGGAGCAAGACCGCGATCGAGCGCCCCGGCATGAAGAGGCTTCTCGACTACGCCCAGACGGGCGACACCGTCGTCGTCTGGCGGGTGGACCGGCTGGGCCGTTCCCTGATCGACGTCCTGAACACCGTGAACCTCCTGCGCGAAAATGGAGTGCAGGTCCGGTCCATATCGGACGGAATCGACCCCGCGACCTCGACCGGGCGGCTGATGCTGAACATGCTGGCCACCCTGGCCGAGTACGAGCGCGAGCTGATCGTCGAACGCGTCAACGCCGGCATTGCCGCCGCCCGCCAAGGCGGCACCCGCTTCGGCCGGCCGCTGTCGGATCCGGCCGTGATCGCCGACAAGCTCGCGCTCGCCACGGAAGCCCGCGCGAAGGGGCGCACCGCGGAAGACGCCGCACGCCTCGTGGGCTGGAGCCGCGCGACGCTCTACCGCCACCAACAAGCCCTCGCCATCCGCGAGAGCAGCCGAGACGTCTAGAGGCGGCGCGCCGGCGCTGACCTACTTCCCTCAGGATCCCTGCCGACCGAGGCTGGCACCGTGGTTGCCGCCCTGTGGCTGGCGCTGGACGGGGCTCCCTACTGGTCTGTGCCAGCAGCTCCGCCGTCACCGGACGGGCCGTCCTGCTCGGCTGATCCCGGATCCGAGGAGACTTCCGGCTCGGGGATCGGATCCGGTTCGGGGGCAGGCGCCGGAGTCTGCTGGGTGTCGGGGGCGGGGTCCGCCGGCGCGGTCTCGCTGGTTTCGCCAGTTCCCGGCTCTACGATTTCGGCCGAGCCGCTGTCCCCGCCACTGGGGGTGCCGTCCGTATCCAGGCCATCGAGGTTCGTGCCCTCCTCGACTTGCTCCGGCACTTCCTCGACTTGCTCAGTCGGTTTGTCTGCCTCGTCCGAGGGTGACTGGTTGCCGGTCAGAACGCTGCCGAGCGTTGTCTTCCGCTCGGCCGTGCCGCTGTCAGTGGCCGTAGTTGACGAGACCAGAGTCGAGATCGGCTGACTGGTGCCGAATTCGACGGCGGTGATGCCGACCATCGCGATTGCGAACGCGCCGACACTGACCGATGCGATCTTGATCCAGGCCTTGGGAGTGGACTTCTTTCCAGCACGTGCCGGCCGGGGGTCGGCTGCCTTGGAGGGCGCACTGGCGACCAGCCTTTCACGGGTGCTGTCCTCGGTGCCGCCGTCACCGGTGTCGGCAGCGACGCCCCGCCGGCGTCGCACGGGGATTCTCTCCTTGGCCACGCCAGCCGCCGAAAGGAGTGTTTGGGCGTAGAGGGCCGCTCCGACCGTGGCGACGATCGAACCGAGTGCGGCCCCGAGAAGCGTTCCGGCGACCCCCAGGAACGAACCCACCAAGGCAGCGGTGACAGCGGCCATGGCCGATGCAAGAGTCTGGGCGCCGCTTAGTCCTAGGAGTTTCGGCTTGTCTTCGGTCGCTTTGTCGTCGGCCATTTTGCACACACTTCAGTCAGAGAATAATATTACGAATAGGTAACGTTATCAGCTTGCGGGCGGCCTCCGCCCGGCCGGCGTGCGTTTATGATGCTATTCACAGTCAGGAGCCTGGCCGGGGTTCAGCACCGGCAACTCACCGTCAGGCGCCCGTTTCGCTGCCCCGAATCCCGATGCTCGACTTGAGCACGGCCAGGCGACGCATGCTGGGCCTCCGGTTCTCCCCACTTCATTCCGACTGTCAGGATGAGCTCTGGGACCTCGCGCCGAGAGTGTCCGTTATCGCGAAAATCGATCCCACCCTGACGCTTTTCGAAACCGCGCCTGACGTCAGGCTGGGGTGTACCCATTCAGGACGCGCGCGCTTCTGATTGGGAGTGCCGTGAACTCTCGCCATGGGTGCATTCGACGGGATGCCCACCGCCCTTGTGTGCCAACTGTGCCTGGTAGATGATCGGCAAAACGATCAACGGTCTGGAGCCAACATGTTGCCGAAGAGGGGCCAGCAGTGGAGCTATCTGGACCGCGGGAGGACCCTCGCCGTTTCTTGGGGGCTCACCCTCATCGGCGGGCTCGCCTTCGGTGTCTACCTGCTCATCACCAGGGGCGACTGGCTCATGGTGGTCCTTAGCCTGGCCGGGGCCGGCTTCTTGGCACTGTATGTGCGGGAGAACGAGCGCGAGCACCGCGTGCCGACCTTCGACGATGAGCCTGAGAGCGAGGACGCACCTCGGGAGGGTCCGCTCAAGTAGCGGACGACGACTGCGCAGCGCCCTGTTCACCGGCGGCGTAGGTGCCGTTCAGGAACGCTCCAATCCGGCGGTACTGCCAGGCTGAATAGGCGCATGCCCAAACGCTCAAGAAAAGCGCGACAACCCAAAGAAAGGTCGCGAACGAGACCGTATCTGTCCAGAAGTTCACGATCTGGGACGCGCAGAGGAGCATCTGGAACGGAAAGAGGAACACGAACTGCCTGGCCATCATGTACCGATGCTCGATGGCGACGCCGCGGACCACGCCCAGCTGCTCCGGAACCGGCGGCTCGTTGCCCAGCATTTGCCGACGGATGGACTTTTGTTCGGGCTTCTCCAGCCCGTACAGCGGTGTTGACCGGGCCAGGGACACCCGGGACTTGAGGCGGCGGTTCGTGTAGGCGAGGCCCCCGGCAAACGTTCCGAAGACGGCGAGCATGAGTCCAAGCGCGAGGTCGGTATTCCACGGTTCGCTTAGCAATAGGTTGGACAGGGCGTATCCCAGCCCTACTAGGATCAGCACGCCGAGCGGCAGGTGCCAGCGGAGGTAGATGCGCAGAGGCTCGTCGATGCCATGGTCGGCAATGACGGCGGCCTTCTGGTTAGCCCTCGCCCAGCGGGCCGGGACGTCGGTCTCGGCCATGGGGGTCCTTTCGGCTTCGCGCCCGAGATTGGGCGTCCTGCCCCCACCCTGCGGGGAACGGTCAATATTGTCCAGAGCGCCTCATCGACCATCTACTCGGCGGAAGGCTTTAGCGCACGCCTGGAAGGGCGTCGCTGGCTTGGGATTGGCGGCTGGCGATAAAGGGAGTCAGCGCATGCAGTTTCAGCGGTCTCATCAAAGGTGTCATCTTGACGTACTAAGACAAAAAGCGAAGCCGCGGGTCGTTAGGCAGAAACTCCAGCAAGGCTCGCGAATAGCGGGTGGAACGTGAAAAAGAGTGCGGGGAAGAGGCATACGGCTGCCAGGAAGTACCATCTTGTTTCCCTTCTGAGAACGAGATCTTCCTCGTAGTCCGCACTTTGGCGGGGAGTAATTCTCGAGGCCATGATGCAGGCCGCGTACGTGACTGGGCGGATGGGACTCGAGAGTGAACCCAGGAACAACGCCGAACTCAATGCAAGAACCGACGTGGAGACGAATACGATGCCGTCCACACTATCCTTGACCTGCCCAATCGGGATCGAGACCATCACGTACGCTATTCCCAAAACGACTAGCGGCATCAGGTAGCCGATCTGATTTCGTTTGGATCGTAGGCAAGCCGCAACGATGGAAACCGTGGAGATCAGAGCGGCTACGGCCAATATGGTCGCTATGGCCATCGTTCTATCAGTCCCCCGAGTTGAGTGTCCCTCGGTAGCTTATTGAGCTAACAGTCCTTGGCCAAGTAGCGCCCGACTACGGATGAACCAACGATGCGTCTTGCTACCCACCATCTGCAAGCTCAGCAACCCGCAGTGTCCCACCGCGGGTGCGGTCGCATGAACCGCGAATTGGTGGTCCTGCTTCACACTGGCATCCGCATTCTCCCAACCCTATTTTCCTGCTCCCCATGGGCAACGCCGACACTTGCACATATACAGGAACTGACCAGATCAGGACGTCGGCCGGCGGGAGAGCGTGTGAAGCACGGAATGGGTGCCGGCAAACGATTCGCGTGGCTCTTGATTCTTCTTGTGGTGGGGTTTCTGCTGTGTTTCCTTCTCGGAATGTGGATGACCGACGGCAACTGGAAATCGGTCCTGGTCATATCCACCGGCCCGGCGCTCGGGGCCCTGGGCGGTGTGGCTATCCGGTACTGGTGGAAGGGCCGCGAGCCAAAGCGCGACACGTTCCGCTGTCGCGTTCGGACCGTCGACGGTTCCCTGCCACCCCTGACAGCCAAGTGGACCCTGGGTCTTGCGACGGTGAGGGCAGGCAGGCTGGAGTTCCAGCCGCGGGCCGGCCTTCTGGGCCCCGATGCCGGTGATGTCATTCGGATCGCCATCGACGGTCCAGCGCGGGAGCGCGTCCCGACCTGGACCGAAATCCTGTTCAGGCTCCCGCCCCTGTGGAGAATAGTCTCCTTCGAATCTGGGGGTGGCCGGGTCGAAGTGGCGGCGGGGAGGGCCGGTTCACGTGCCGCAGGGGCTTCTGTCGGCGTCGCCTCGCAGCACTGAATCGAACCCCTGCGCGAACGATCCAGCGACCTGTGCCGTTGTTCCGCCCACACCTCTCGAGGATGCGCCTCGGTACTGGCCGTCGGCAGGGCACTTCGGCCCGCGTTTGCCGAATGAGAATTCATCGCGACACCCCGGCGTTGGACGCATGCCATGCTGAGGCAATGACGGACGCGACCTGGGATCAGAAGATTGACCGCTTCTACGAGCACGAGTTCGATGAGTCGGATCCGCGAGGCTCGATCAAGAAAATGCAGGTCCTCGCTTCGGAACGCCCGGAAGGCGACGCGGCCGCGCTTTTCGAAATGGGCGGCGTACATGATTCCCTTGGGCTCGAAGGCGAAGCCATCCGGTTGTACCGCGACGCGATCGCGGCGGGGCTCGAGGGGGAGCGCGCAACCCGCGTGTACATCCAGCTGGCAAGCACCCTGCGCAACGTTGGCGCCTCGGCGGAAGCGGTTTCGATGCTCGAATCAATGCCGGCGGCAGGCGCCGACGAAGCGCCACGCCAGGCGTTTCTCGCCCTCGCTCTCTACGACGAGGGCCGCTACGGGGACGCACTGCGGACGGCCTTGAATGCCCTCATCCCTACCCTGCACGGTTACAGACGATCCCTTGCGGGGTATGCCGAGGACCTTCCACGTGCGGTCAAGCCGAAGGAGAGTGTGGTGAAGGGCCGACTCACTTGAGTCTCGATTCGCTGTCTTAGAAGAGGCGCCCAACCTGACTGGCGCCGATCTCGGCTGACTCCACGTGCCACCGCATCCGCGGCCCGCGCATCGAATGACGGGTGGGCCCGCCGGGTCACCGGGGATCCGCAAGACTCCCTCGACCCTGCCGGTACGTTAGGGGAAACAAGCAAGGGGGACGTGCATGGAAGACGGCTTGATTCACCTGGTCGACTTCATTGGCGCAATGCGTGTGGCCAGAAACGGAGACACGGTCGTGGCGACGGTCCACGAGGCCGGTCACGGCGTGAAGTCTGTCTACGACGTGCGTGCCCGGACACCCACGGGCACCTTCGAGCTTTCCACGGACGGATTCGCGATGTCGTACAGGCCGGCAGACGGCCAGCTCCTCTCCAGCGAGGGCGGCATCCTCTCCCGCCCGGCGTACCGTCCCCACTTCCCCATGACGCCCGTCGTGCTCGCCATGTTCAGCCCGCTCGACTTGCCGATCTGGGGTGGACCCAACGACAACAACCGCGTCACGTCGGCCACCTCGGATGGTCCCGGCCTGGTCCGCCTAGAATTCGGTCCCCGAGACGAGCCGGATGACGCCGAACTCAAGGGGTACGCCTTTGTGGATCTTGACCTCGGGGTTGTCCTTGAGATGCGCTATCTAGGCAATGATCACCTGACGTCGGATATCCGGACGGTGCCCGACATGCCTTCGCCGTAAGGGAAGGGTGCCCGGCGCGTCCAGATGCCGAGATCGCACGGGAGAGGGATGGAGTCGGCTGCGGCGCAGCTATTGCGGCCCAAGGGTTACGTGGCCACGACACCGTATTCACGGAGCTCCAACCGGGTGGCGCCATCAGGTGCCATCTCGAGTGCCTCCATTAGGTGGACGGAGAACAGCCTCAGCGGGCCGTCGGGCGAGTCGAATAGACCGCTTGAGTCGATGCGCTGGACTGCCTCAAGTATCTTTGCCAAGCCTGCGTCGAAGACCAAACGCCGCCCGTCGCGGC
This sequence comes from Arthrobacter halodurans, assembly GCF_041877255.1. Classification (NCBI taxonomy): domain Bacteria; kingdom Bacillati; phylum Actinomycetota; class Actinomycetes; order Micrococcales; family Micrococcaceae; genus Arthrobacter; species Arthrobacter halodurans. The sequence continues at coordinate 115,187 of NZ_JBHDLJ010000004.1, read as the reverse complement.
CAACGATTGACACCCTGCTGAGGGCATCAAGACCGTCGGATTCGAGGTCTCCGTCCTCGGAAGTCATTCGTCGCAGGTCCGAAACGAATTTCTCGTAATCTCGCATATCTCGCTCCCATCGGAGTGGCACTCAAGGCGAACAAAGACTAGCGCTGTCTCGCGCGTTCATCTCGACACTCACCATCTGCAAGGACGGCTTACAACCATTCGGCCATGCGAGTCTCCTTCCCGTGCAGCGCCAGGGTTCGCCCCGGTGTTATCGTTCGTTCTCCCGCGCATACACGGCCGTGGCAATGAGGCCTACAACGCCGGCGATCAATACGATCCACTCTCCCCTTGTAATTAGGAGATAGATCCCAGCCGCGATGCCGCCCACACGGGCCCCGTGAGAAGCGTGCGTGGGCCGTGCGGCCATGGTGCCCCCAGTCAGGTCTGCTCTTTAGACTCAAGACCATCTTCAGCGTTCACTCGACAGCACTGTCATTTTCCTCGCTTTAGCGGGCCCTGCCCAAGGGTTTCCGCAGGCCTTGTCGCAGCAATCGGTGCGCTGTTGGGACGCTGGAACTGCTGGCATGCTGAATTCATGAATGAACGAGGCGATCCTCAAGGATGAGAAAGCGTCCTGGAAAGAGCCGTGCGCTAGCCGAGCCTGTCAGGCCGAAGTTCTTAGTCGATCTTCGCGTGACTATTGATTCCGCCGTGGCCCGGAATCACGAAAGCATCAAGGTGTCCCATTCCTATGAGGGATGGGAAGCCTGCCATGAATCTGTTAGCGGATGGCGCACCGAGATTGCCCTAGCAGCGGATCCGCGAAGGGTGATGGAGGTTTGGTACGACAACCTCGATCATGACGTGTTCGTGTCCGGCGACGTCGAGTACCGGGAATGGACCTGGGAGGCAGATAGCGAGACTGCGCCACGCGAGTGCTTGCACGAGGTGGATCAGCTTGTTGACGCCTTCGCCCGAGGCCGGCTTCCATCGGCCCGTACCCACTTTGGCTAGCTCGCAGCAGTATCGCTGCAGCGGGCATTCCGCGCGGCCGATGACTCCCTAAAGCTCCAGCGGAGCGCGTCGGGGAACAGCAAGCCGCCGTGGTTGGAGCCGCGCACCACTCGGCTGCGACATCGACGGCCCATCGTCGCAGCGTCGGCCGAGTCCGCCCGCCGGGCCGTGGACACAGGTACTACTTGCGAGCGCGGATCGTGCACCGGGGTTCCCCGCGGACCGCCCGATCCATACGCTGGGGTCTGACGGAAGGCTGGCGGGATGCGGAAACTCACCTACGGCATGAACGTGACCCTGGACGGCTACATCGCCGCGGCCGGCGACGACATCGCCTGGGGCGTGCCGAGCGACGAATTGTTCCAATGGTGGCTCGACCAGGAGAAGGCAACCGGCTTGTCCCTGTACGGGCGCAGGCTCTGGGAGACCCTGAGCTCCTACTGGCCCACCTTCGACCAGCAGCCCAACGCCACCCCGGCGGAAGTCGAGTTCGCGCGGAACTGGCGGGACACGCCGAAAGTGGTGTTCTCCTCCACCATCGACAAGGCGGACTGGAACACCCGTCTGTTCAGCGGCGATGCGATCGCCGAGATCGCCCGGCTCAAGGCCGAGGACGGCGGCCCGATGAGCGTCGGCGGCGCAACGCTCGCCGGCGCGGCCATGCGGGCCGGCCTGATCGACGAGTATGTGCTGGCCACCCATCCGGTCCTGGTGGGTGGCGGCACGCCGTTCTCCCCCGCGCTGGACGGCTGGGTGAACCTGGACCTGGTGGAAACGCGGACGTTTCCCGGCGGCGTGGTACTGACCCGCTACGAGACGAGGCGCCGAGCGTGATTCCTCGCCCGTCCGACCCGCCCGTTGCGCCGGGGGCGACCGAGGTGGGCACCCGGGGGCCGGCCTCGGCGCACACAGCCGCCCGAGCCCTGCGTCGCCCCCACGGGTCGCGTCGGCGTGTTGCCGGCACGACGAGGGCCTCGTCCGCGGCGTCCCTCCCCGCACCCGACGGCGGAGCCGGGTCGGCCGTCAACATACGCCGCAGGGGTGATGGGTTCGGGGGTGGTGATCAGGCAAGATGGAACCTACCGAGGGCCGCACGCGCCCTCTCGATCGCAACACGAGGGACCAAATGCTTGAGTGGATCGTCGTCAATAGCTGGGTCTTCTGGCTGGCGCTCTTCCTGATCCTCGCGATCATCGAAATGATGTCGCTGGACCTCTACTTCGTTATGCTCAGCGGCGGCGCCCTCGCGGCCTGCTTCGTGGCCCTCGCCGGCGGCGAGTTCTGGCTTCAGGCGCTGGTCTTCTGCGTCGTCTCGCTGGCCATGATCTTCATCCTGCGGCCCATCGCCATCCGTCACCTGCGCAAGGGACCCCCCAACCAGCGGACCAACGTCGACCGGCTCCTCGGGCAGGACGCGCTCGTGCTCGAGCCCACGTCGCGGATGTCCGGACGCGCCAAGATCGGCGGCGAGACCTGGAGCGCCCGAACCGACGACGACGCCCCGCTGGACCCCGGCATGTACGGCACCGTCGTGCGCATCTCCGGTGCCACGGCCTTCATCACCGCCCGACCGAACCAGGCGCACGCCGCCGGCCACGGCGCCTAAGACCACCGGCCGGGTCTCCCGGCCATCCCGCCAGCGTGTCAACCGCGCACCCAACAAGGGGGAACACCATGTTCGACTCGCCGGGCACCGGCGTCGGAATCGTGCTGATAGTCCTAGCCGTTTTCGTCATCATCGCCCTCCTGCGCTCAGTGCGCATCGTCCCGCAGGCGCGCGCCGGCATCGTGGAGCGGCTGGGCAAGTACCAGCGCACCCTCGGGCCGGGCCTGACCATCCTTATCCCGTTCGTCGACCGGCTACTCCCCCTGCTGGACCTCCGTGAACAGGTGGTTAGCTTCCCGCCGCAGCCGGTGATCACCGAGGACAACCTGGTGGTCTCGATCGACACCGTCGTCTATTTCCAGATCACGGAGCCGCGGGCCGCGACGTACGAGATCGCGAACTACATCCAGGCCGTGGAGCAGCTCACCACCACCACGCTGCGCAACGTGGTCGGCGGGCTCAACCTCGAGGAGGCGCTGACCAGCCGCGACCAGATCAACGGGCAGCTGCGCGGTGTCCTCGACGAGGCCACCGGCAAGTGGGGCATCCGCGTCTCGCGCGTGGAGCTCAAGGCCATCGACCCGCCGCTGTCGATCCAGGACTCCATGGAGAAGCAGATGCGCGCCGAGCGGGACCGCCGCGCGGCCATCCTGACCGCCGAGGGCACGAAGCAGTCCCAGATCCTGACCGCGGAAGGACAGCGTCAGGCGGCGATTCTCGCCGCCGAGGGCGACGCGAAGGCAGCGATTCTGCGGGCCGACGGCGAGGCGCAGGCCATTTCGAAGGTGTTCGGCGCGATCCACGCGGGCAACCCGGACCAGAAGCTTCTGGCCTACCAGTACCTACAGACCCTGCCCAAGCTCGCCGAGGGCTCCTCCAACAAGCTCTGGATCATCCCGAGCGAGGTCGGCGAGGCGCTCAAGGGCATCGGCGGGGCACTCGGCAACCTGCGCCCGGACGAGGACGACGCCGGGACGCGGCGGACGCCGTAGGGCGGACCCCGAACGGGGATCGCGGACCGTCGGCGCTCGGCGCCGGCGCGGCGGGCCCCTCCCGCGGCGCACCGGGGCCCCGGCGGATCTCCATCCGCCGGGGCCCCGGTGCGTGGGCGTATACTAGGTTGTTCGAGACTTCCGTCCCCCGGGGAATTCACAGCCCGGCGGAGGCGTTGATAAACGTAGTCGTTACCGTCAGTCGTTGGAACGCAGTAGGGAGAAAAGATGAGCGATCGCAGTCTGCGCGGGATGCGCCTTGGCGCACAGAGCATGGAGACCGAGGCCGGGGTCGAGCCGGCGCCGCGCCAGCGCGTCGAGTACCGGTGCGAGGACGGCGAGCAGGTCTTCGTGACGTTCTCCTCCGAGGCCGACATCCCGCCGACCTGGGTGTCGAAGACCGGCAAGGAGGCCCTCCTCGTCAACGGCGAGAAGCCGGTCGACTCGAACGAGAAGCCGGTCCGCACGCACTGGGACATGCTGCTGGAGCGCCGCTCCGTCGACGAACTCGAGCAGATCCTGCAGGACCGCCTCGACAAGCTCCGGGCCGCCCGCGGCGAAAAGGTGAAGTCCTAGGCTCATCCACCGCGCACCGCGGTGCGCCCCACGTGGGTGATTGCGCCAGGGAAAACCTCCGGATGAAGGCGGGCTCGTTCAGAGACCGTCACGACCCCGGAGGTTTTCCGTGTCCACTGTCGGCTAGGTCATCGAATCGATGGCGACGGCGATCGCCAGGAGGAGCGCGACGTCTTCGCCCTGCGCGATGTCGACACCGTAGGATTCACGCACCCGGAACCACTTCTTCGAGATCGTGGCGACCGTGCGGCCGTCCCGCTCGATCTGGTACTCGTGGTCGACGATGTTCCCGTGTGCCTTCAGTTCGGCACCGTCCTTCAGCTCGATGGCGAAGCGATCCCGAAGCCCGACCAGCGCCTTGCGGACCGTCGCGGCGGTGTCGCCGCCACGCTCAATCTCGACCTTGTCCCGGACCGAGAGCTTGCGCTCTTGGATACTCGCCACCCTGTTTCCCGAGGCGTCCTCCAACACGAACGTATCCCGGATTCGGACCGCCTTCCCATTGACCTTGAAGGCGCGTTGGCCCTGGTCGTCCTCGATCCAGAAGTCGTCCCCGACCGACAGCAGCTTCTCACGCATCTGGAACCGCGCGCCTGCCGGTGCGTCAGACCCGCGTCGTAAGAGTCCCATGCCCAGGCCGATTCAGTCTTCGGCTTCGGTTTCGGATTCGGCTTCCAGCGCGATGGCGAAACCCAGGGCCACGGCGAGGTTGCCGGATGCCGCCACGACCCGGGGGGTCCCGACGATGGGCGCAACGGCGACGAGGATGCCCTCGACATCCTCCAGGGTGATGCCGACCTCCACTGCGGCGCCGACGTTGAGCAGGTACGAGGCGGGCGGGGCGTCGACTGCCGCGAGGGCCGCGATCCGGGCCAGCATCAACTCGCGTGCTTCGAGCGTGGAGCGTTCGAGCGAAACGGCCGTGATCTCGACGAGGGTGTCGCTGACGGGGCTTTCTTCTTCGGCCATGGTGACGTCTCCATCTGGTTGCGGGGGTTGTGGGCCGAGGGACGCGGCGAGACCGGGTGCCGCGACTCTCGTTGCCAACCTATTCCGCCACCACGGAGGACAGCATCACCCGCAGGGGATGACCCCGCCGTGGCCCCTGCGACCTCCCTCGAGCCCTCCGCACCAGCGGTGCCACGAGGACCTCCCCGGCGCGCGCCTCCCGCGGGTGACGCCTACCACCGGGCCGTCAGCTTCTCCCAGCGGGCCTTGAGGCCCCAGCGGGTCACGTTCACCATGGCTTCGACGACGATGTTCCCGCTCATCTTCGACACGCCCAGTTCGCGCTCCACGAAGGTGATCGGAACCTCGACGATCCGTTTGCGCAGCTTGGCCACGCGGAACGTCATGTCCACCTGGAACCCGTAGCCGACCGATTCGACGGCGTCCAGGTCCAGTGCCTCCAGCGTCTCGCGCTTGAAGGCGCGGTACCCGGCGGTGATGTCCCGGACTCGGATGCCCAGCATAAGACGCGAGTACGTGCTGCCGGCCATGGAAATCAGCTTCCGGTGCAGCGGCCAGTTCACCACGCTGCCTCCCTTGACCCAACGGGAGCCGATGACCAGGTCCGCGCCGCGCGGGATCTCGGCGAGGAGCAGCGGGAGCTGCTCGGGACGGTGCGAGCCGTCGGCATCCATCTCGACCAGGACGTCGTACCCGCGGCCGAGGCCCCAGCGGAATCCGGCGAGGTAGGCGGCACCGAGGCCGGCCTTCCCGGCGCGGTGCAGCACGTGGATCTGCGGGTCCTCGGACGCCAGGCGGTCGGCCAGGTCGCCGGTGCCGTCCGGGCTGTTGTCGTCGACCACCAGGACGTCGGAGTCCGGCACGGACGCCCTCAGGCGGGCCACCGTGATCGGCAGCGACTCCAGTTCGTTGTAGGTCGGAATGATGGTGACTACCCGCACGCGGTTCTACCCCTCTGCACTGTGTGGCGAAACCCGCGTCGCGGATCCCCTTCAACGGCCCGGGGCTCCAGCCCCTCCCCCGCCGGCCGGCGATCCGGGGCCGGGGAAGCCAGTGAACCAGTATACGGGCACCATGCGGCCCGGCGGTCCGGGAGCCCCGATGCCGGCGCGGCAAGACCCCGGGAACTTCGGACCAGGGTGCCGCGCAGAGGCGGGTCGCCCTGTTTTCTACTGTTCCCGGGGTCTTGTTCCCGCGCTGGTCGCCGTCGATGCGGCGTGGCGCACACGGAAGCGATCCGCCGTCGGAACCCTAGCCTAGCTGTTGGTTACCGGGTGTCAACCAATCGCTGACAAGGGCTTTCAGGAAGCGCCCTCGCCCGCCAACGCGTCGAAGATCACCCGGCCGCGGCGCACGGTGCGCTGGCACGCGGGCAGCTCGTCCTCGAGCACCGGCAGCATCGGCGTCCCGGCGCGCGCGTCCGTGCTCCACGAGGACACGCGGGCGTCGGGGGTCTGGACGGCAAGCTCGGACGCGGCCCACACCGCGAAGGTCGCCTCCGCCCCCGGGACGAGCTGCCCGGCGAGCGGATCCGGGGCGCCGACCGCGCGGTGACCCGCCCGCGTGTGGGCCAGGAACGCCGCCCGCGCCGAGACGCGCGCGCTCCGCGTGTGGTGCTCCAGGCAGGCCTTCACGGCGGCCCACGGGCTGGCCTCCGTCACCGGGGTGTCCGAGCCCAGGCACACGGGGACGCCAGCCGCCAAGAATCGGCCGACCTCGTTCATGCGCGACGAGCGCTCGGCGCCCAGACGCTGCTCGTACTGGCCCCCGGGGGCGCCCCAGTACGCGTCGAAGGCGGGCTGGAGGGACACCGTGATGCCGAGTTCGAGCAGCGCCTGGACGGCCGACTCGTCGGCGATCTCGACGTGCTCCAGCCGGTGGCGGCCGGCTTGCACCGCGGCCGTCCCGATCCGCTCCGCGGCGAGCCGGAAGCCGGCGACGGCCTCGTCGACCCCGGCGTCGCCGATGACGTGGAACGCCGCCTGGACGCCGGCGGAGGAGCAGGCGACCACGTGGTCCGCGATCCGTGCGGCGTCCAGGAAGAGCGTCCCGCGGTTCCCCGGGTCGTCGGCGTACGGCTCGCGCAGGTAGGCGGTGCGCGAACCCAGCGAACCGTCGATGTTCAGGTCGCCGCCGAGGCCGGCCAGCCGGCCGGGACCGAAGCTGTCCGCGAGGGCCCGCGCCTGCTTCGGCGTCGTGACGGCCTCGCCCCAGTACGCGTGGACGCCGGGGTGATCGTCGCCCTCGGCGTCGAGGAGTTCGAAGAGGATCTCGAGGTCGCGCCTGGTCCCGATGTGCGGCGCCGCCATCTCCGCGACTCCGGCGTAGCCGTGGGCGGCCAGGTGCCGCAGGGCCCGGCGCTGGTGGTCCGCGCGGGCTGCGTCCCCGAAGTCCAGCACGGCCGCGCGGACGCGGGCGTGGGCCTCGCGGACCACGGTGGAGTCGCCGTCCCAGCCGTCGATGCCGGCGAGCCCGAGCCGCCGCGCGAGCGAGGCGTTGACGAGGCCGGAGTGGACGTCGATCCGGGTCAGGTAGACGTCGCGCCCTCCCCCGGCCTCCTCCAGCTCCGCGGCCGTCGGCACGCGGCCCTCCGGCCAGGCGCTTTGGTCCCAGCCGGCGCCGGCGACCGCCCCGGCGTGGCGCGCGGCGTCGTCCGCCACCAGCCGGAGGAGCTCGGCGACGGAACCGACGCCCGTGAGGTCCAGCGACGCCAGCGCCGCGCCCGTCTCCGTGAGGTGCACGTGGGAATCGAAGAACGCGGGGGCGACGAGCGCGCCCCGGAGGTCCACCACGCGGACGCGGTCGTCGACGAGCGAGGCGGCGGCGGCCTCCTGGCCGACCCAGGCGACGGTGTCGCCGTCGACCAGCATCGCCGTGGCGAAGGGGTCCGCCTGGCTGTAGACGGCGCCGTTGCGGTACATGACGAGAGAAGACATGGTGGTGCTTCCTTCCGGGGTGGGGGCGGCCGCCGCGCGGCCGGGGGTGCTAGTCGGCGACGCTGGAGTAGGACACGACGCCGCGGCGCACCGCGTCGACGGCCTCGCGGCAGGTCCGGGCGAAGGGCCGCGGCAGGTCCGGGACCTTGGCCAGCTGGTCCAGGGTGTCGATGACCTGCTTGGCCCAGCGCACGAAGTCGCCGGCAGCGAGGTCGGTGCCACGCAGGCATTCGCGCAGCTCGTGGCCCTTGGCCCACCGGTACATCGGCCAGATGAGCCCCGATTCGGGCTCGGCCGTCTCCGGCAGCCGGTTGGCGACCTCGCGGTCGGTCAGCTCCGACCACTGCCGCACCGCGGTGTCCCAGGCCCGCTCCATGGCCGGGCTGGGCAGCTTGGGATGCACGCCCTTGTCCTCGCGCTTGGCCTGGTAGACGAGCATGGTGATGCTGCCGGCCAGCTCGGCCGGACCGAGCGGCTCCAGGACGCCGGACTCGAGCACGAGGGACGTCAGCAGGTCCCGCTCGCCGTAGATGCGGCGCAGGCGGTTGCCCGAGGGCGTCGTGGCGAGCACGGTCTCTCCCCCGGCGCCCTTCGCGCCCGGCTCGAGGTAGCCGTAGCTCTCCAGCACGGTGCAGACGCGGTCGAAGGTCTTGGCGATGGTGTTGGTGCGCCCGCTGATCTGGCCGGCGAGCCGGTCGGTCTCCTGGCGCAGCTTCCACCAGCGGTCCGCCCAGCGCGCGTGGTCCTCGCGCTCCCCGCAGCCGTGGCAGGGGTGCCGCTTGAGGCGGCGGCGCAGCTCGGCGATCCGCTGGTCCTGCTCGGCGGTCCCGGAGAAGTCGAAGCCGGCGGCGCCGCGGCGCGGCGGCCGGTGGTCGTGGATCGCGTTGCGCATGCTCGCCGCGAGATCCTTGCGCTCCTTCGGCGACCGCCCGGTGAAGGCCTTCGGGATGCGGATGCGCGAGATGACCTCGAGCGGCCCGTCGAGGTCCTGGGCGCCGATGCGCCGGATCTGCCGGTCCTCGGTGAGCACCGTGGGCCGGGGGTCCCGGTGCGAGTCGGAGACCGCGATGACGACGCTGCGGCCCAGCCTGCGGGGGCCGGGGACATCGACGACGTCGCCCGGCATCAGCTGCTCGAGCGACTCCTCGGCCGCGGAGCGCCGGGCGCGGCTGGCGGTGCGCGCCACGGTCTTCTCCGCCTCGGCGAGCTCCTGCCGGAGCCGGGCGTATTCCGCGAAGTCGCCCAGGTGGCATGTCATGGCCTTGGCGTAGCCGGCGAGCGACTCCTCGCGGCTGCGCACCTGGCGGGCGAGCCCGACGACGGAGCGGTCGGCCTGGAACTGGGCGAACGAGGACTCGAGGATCCGGCGCGCCTTCCCGCGCCCGAACTGCGAGGACAGGTTCAGGCTCATGTTGTAGGTCGGGCGGAAGCTGGAGTTGAGGGGGTAGGTGCGGCGGGAGGCGAGGCCGGCGACCGCCGCGGGGTCCGTTCCCGGCTGCCAGAGCACCACGGCGTGGCCCTCGACGTCGATGCCGCGGCGCCCGGCCCGGCCGGTGAGCTGGGTGTACTCGCCGGCGGTGACGGAGACGTGCTGCTCCCCGTTGAACTTCTCCAGCTTCTCCAGCACGACGGACCGCGCCGGCATGTTGACTCCCAGCGCCAGCGTCTCGGTCGCGAACACGGCCTTCACCAGGTTCTGCGCGAAAAGCTTCTCGACGACCTCCTTGAAGATCGGCAACAGCCCGGCGTGGTGCGCGGCGAAGCCGCGCAGCAGGCCCTCGCGCCAGGACCAGAAGCCCAGGACCTCGAGGTCCTCGGGCGGTAGCTCGAAGGCGGCGAGGTCGACGGCCTGCTCGATCCGGCGCGCCTCCTCCTGGGTCGTGAGGGCCAGGCCGGAGCGCACGCACTGGGCGACGGCCGCGTCGCAGCCCTTCCGGGAGAAGATGAACACGATCGCCGGCAGCAGGGCTGCCCGGTCCAGGGTCAGGACCATCTCCGGCCGGGACACCTGGTGGCGCTCCGCCGGTGCGTCCGGCCGGCGCTGGCCCCCGTGGTCGCGTCCCCCCCGGCCGCGCCCGCCGCGGCCGGAGCCGGGGCGGAACGAGCGGCGCTCGTCGCGCTGGGCCAGCTTGGTGAGCTCGGGGTTCACGGCGATCGAGGACTCGGCGCCCGCGGCATCCCCCGTCGCCGCCTCGTCGAAGGAGACCTCGCCGGCGAAGAGGTCCAGCATCCTCCCTCCGGCGAGGACGTGCTGGTACAGCGGGATGGGCCGGTGCTCCGAAACGACGATCTCGGTGTCCCCGCGCACGGTGTCCAGCCAGCCGCCGAACTCCTCGGCATTGGAGACGGTCGCGCTCAGCGAGACCACCAGCACATCGGCGGGCAGGTGGATGATGACCTCCTCCCAGACGGCGCCGCGGAACTTGTCGGCCAGGTAGTGGACCTCGTCCATCACCACGTAGCCCAGCCCCGCCAGCGTCGAGGAGTCCGCGTACAGCATGTTGCGGAGCACCTCGGTGGTCATCACCACGATCTCGGCCTCGCCGTTGATGGTCGTGTCGCCGGTCAGCAGGCCCACGCGGTCGGACCCGTAGCGCGCGGAGAGCTCGGTGAACTTCTGGTTGCTCAGCGCCTTGATGGGCGTGGTGTAGAACGCCTTGCGGCCGCCCTCGAGCGCCAGGTGCACCGCGAACTCGCCGACGACGGTCTTGCCGGCACCCGTCGGGGCGGCCACGAGGACGCCCTTGCCCGCCTCCACCGCGCGGCAGGCGTCCACCTGGAACGGATCGAGCTCGAAGCCGAGCGTCTCGCGGAACGCGTGGAGTTGCGTCTTGGATTCGGCCGCGCGCAAACGTGCCGCGGCGTACTGTTCGGCCGGAGAGCCCATGGTGCCCGCCCTTCGGGTTCGGTCAGATCGATGGTTGCTTGACTACAGCGTATCGATGTCGCTGGCGTTCCCGGCGGTCGCCGCGTTTTCCGCCTCGAGGGCCGCGAGCCGCTTGGCCTTGCGCTTGTCGTGCAGGACGCAGAACCCGGTCGCCGCGGCGAAGACCACCAGCAGGGGCCCGGCCAGCGCGAACATGGTCAGCGCGTCGCCCCCGGGCGCCGCCATGGCGGCCACGAGGCAGATGAGGAACACGGTGATGCGCCAGTTCTTGACGATCACCTTGCCGGGGAGGATGCCGACGAGGTTCAGCCCCACCATCAGCACCGGGACGATCAGCGCGACGCCGAACGCGAGCAGGAGCCGGATGACGAAGTTGAGGTAGGTGTCCACCTCGACGATGTTGGTGGCCTGCGTGGGGGTCAGCCCGAGGAAGAACGTCAGGGCGTGCGGCAGGACCCAGTAGGCCAGGCCCAGGCCGAAGACGAACAGCGGGACGGACGCGCCGATGAACGCCAGCGCGGTGCGCTTCTCGTTCTTCTTCAGCCCGGGGACGATGAACGCCCACAGCTCGTAGAGCCACACCGGGCTGGACATGACCAGGCCCAGGAACACCGAGATCTTGATCATGTTGTCGAACGGGGAGATCACCGAGCCGAAGTTCACCTCGCCGCCCATGGCGTTCACGGGCGCGATGAGAATCTGCAGGACGGGCTGGTAGAGGAAGAAGCCGCCGACGGTGGCCAGGAACAGCGCGACGAGTGCGACGAAGAGCCGGTTCCGCAGCTCGATCAGGTGCTCTTTGAGGGCCATCCTCCCGTCGGGATTGGAGGCCCGCCCTGCCTTTGGTGCCACGCGCGGCTAGAGGTTGCGGTCGCGCTGGTCCGGATCGACGATCTTGCCCTCGACGGTCTGCTCGGTGGAGTCCGAGGCCTTCGGGTCGTCGTCCTTCATCTGGCGGACCTCGGACTTGAAGATGCGCAGCGACTGGCCGATCGAGCGGGCCAGACCCGGGAGCTTCGGCGCGCCGAACAGCAGCAGCGCGAGCACGATGATGATGACCAGATGCCATCCCTGTAGACCACCCATGGGGAATTCCTTTCGTCTGCTGAAAGTCTACGTCACGGCAGGTCGAGGTCGCGTACCCGTTGGGGCTGCCCGCGGCGGACCTTGGCCTCGATCCGCCGCCGCCGGCGGGCCTCGCGGCGCTCCGCCTTGCCGGCGTCGCGGAACCGGCGCGCCTCCCGCGGGTCGCCGAAGACGGCGGCGAGTCCGGGCTCGGGCCGGTCGGGGTCCTCCGGCGCGGTGAGGGGCGCCGCCTCGCCCAGGTGCAGGCGGTCGGCGGCCTCGCCCGCCTCGTCCAGCAGCCGCATGAAGCCGCGGAACAGGCGGATGCCGCAGAGCACCAGGAACAGGGCGGTCGCCGCCAGGAGGAACAGCCACAGGAGCGTCCAGAACCACCAGGGCATCACGGTGCCACCTCCCCGTAGCCGGACAGCGCGGATTCGAGCCAGGCGCGCGCGGCCCCGGCGAGGTCGGGCGGGTCCACGACGGCCAGGTCCCCGCCGTGGCGGGCCACGAGGCCGGGCAGCTGCTCCGGCGAGGCGATCCGGACCTCGGCCAGGACGGCGCCGTCGGGCCCCCTGGCCGTGCGGCTGGGGGCGTAGTCCTCGAGCAGCCCGGCGAGGCGCGGGCCGAACGCGAGCACGACGACGGCGTCGTCGGCGCCCGGGGTGAAGAGGCGCTCCTGCGGGGCGTGCCGCTCCGCCGAGCGCTCGAAGACCTCGCCGGTGGGTTCGAGCGACTGGATCCGGTCGAGCCGGAAGTTGCGGGGACCGTCGGCCCGGCGGCACCATGCCTGCAGGTAGGTGCGGCCGCCGTCCTCGATGACCCGGACGGGTTCCACCTCGCGGCGGCGCACCTCGTCGCGGGCCGGGCTGTAGTAGCCGATGGAGAGCACCTCGCGCCGGCGCACGGCCGCGTTCAGCACGTCGGTCCGCGCGGCGTCCTCCGTGGAGGCCAGGCGCGCCGAGACCAGCTCGCTGATGTCCCCGAACTCCCCGGCGGCGCGCTGCAGCTTGGCCAGCGCGGAGCGGGCCGCGTCGGGACGCCGCAGCGTCGGCAGGTCCAGGATCGTCTGGAGTCCCACGATGAGCGAGAAGGCCTCCGTGAGGTTGAGCCGGATGGGCTGCGCCAAGCCCTCGGCGTTCGCGATGCTGACCGTGTCGCCCTCGTAGTCGACGTCGATCAACTCGTCCGGGTAGCCGTTGGGCACCCCGCACATGCGGATCATGGTGAGGTCGTCGATGAGGCGGCGGCGGCTGAGCCCGAACCGGGCCGCGGTCTCGTCGATCCGCGGCGAGCCCTCGCGGACCACGTAGGCGATGATGTCGAGGGCGCGCGCCACGACGTCCGTCGCGGGCGGGCGCCCGGTGGCGCGGCTTTCCCTCAGGACGTAGCCGGACGTGTCGCGGTTCTGCGCGGAGAGGGCCGCGCGCAAACGCCGCACGACGGCGGCGCGCAGCGCCTCGGGTTCGACCACGCGGGCCGCGTCGCCCAGCTCGGCGATCTCCGCGGACGTCGCCTCGGCGTCGTGGTAGATCGCGCGGACCAGGTCGAAGCCGCCGGCGGCGCCCTCCGGCGCGGAGCCGGGTTCGTCCGTCGCCGCCTGGGCCCGCAGGGCCAGCCCGCGGCCGGGGCGCAGTTCGATCGAGAACGGGGTGGTTGCGGACCGCGGATCGAGTCCGTCCAGGACGTCGGCCACCCGGAAGCCGTCCGGACGCGCGACGGCGCCCGGGAGGCGGGCGATGGCGGACACGATGCGGGAGAGGCGGAAGATGCGCTGCGCGTCCCGGTCGTGGTCCCGGGCGACCAGGTACCAGTTGCCGAAGCGGCTGCCGATGCCCCAGGGATCCACCTGCCGGCGGCTCTCGGTGCCGTCGGCGCCCCGGTACGCGAACCGGACCGGGGTGCGGTCCCAGACGGCCCGCAGGAGGTCGGGGAACACCGCGTCGCCGGCGTGGAGGCGCGGCTCGAAGGACTCGAACGCGGCGCCGGCATCGCCGTCGCCGTCGCCCGCGAGGGACAGGCGGTTGATGGCGCGCGCCGCGGCCGTCTCCACGGTGGGGTCCTTCCAGACCTTCGCGGCCAGGCCGAGCGCCACGGCCTCCTCCGCGTCGAACGCGACCTCGGGGAGCCGGTACTGCTCGGGCAGGATCCGGTAGCGGCTGTCCTGCCGGTTGGTGTCGCCGGGGGCCTCGCCGCTGATGGTCTCGAGCGGCACGCCCAGGGACCGCAGGTCCTCCTTGTCGCGCTCGAACTTGCGCTCGAACGCGTCCTCGCCCAGCCCCTTGTAGTCCTCGACCCGGTGGCGGAGCTCGTTCTTGGTGTAGCCGCGCTTGCGCGACATCAGGGCGTAGGTGAGGCTGACGAGCTTCTCCGTCCGCGAGGGCGACACGTCGTTCTGTTTGGCAGGCACGGTTTCTACCGTACTACGCGGCAGGCGGCGCGCACCGGGCTCCCCCCGGTGCGCGCCGCCTGTGCGTGGCCGCGGGCCGCGGCCCGCTGATCCGGCTTCCTAGCGCACGCCGACGAGGTCGACGACGAAGATCAGCGTCTCGCCCGGGCCGATGAGCGCGCCGGCACCGCGGTCGCCGTAGGCCAGGTGCGCGGGGATCTCCAGCCGGCGGCGGCCACCGACCTTCATGCCCAGGAGGCCCTGGTCCCAACCCTGGATGACCTGGCCGATGCCGACCGTGAAGTCCAGCGGCTGCCCGCGGTTCCAGGAGGAGTCGAACTCCTCGCCCGTGGACCAGGCGACGCCGACGTAGTGCGCGGAGACGGTCGAGCCCGCCACCACCTCGGTGCCGTCGCCGACGATGATGTCCTCGCTGACCAGCTCCTGGGGCGGGGTGTCCCCGGGGAACTCGATTTCCGGCTTCGTGCGGTCGTACTCGCGCTGTCCAAACGACATGGCGTTCCTTTCGGTCGTGACGGCGCCCGGGGCGTCCCGGCGCGCCGCGTCATGGTCCTGCTGCTTCGGGTCCTGCTGCTTCGGGGTCCTACTTCGCGGACTTGATGTCCACGACGAACACCAGCGGGCCGGTGGGGCGCCCGGTGGCGGGGTCGTCGCCGTAGGCGAGCGACGAGGGGATGCTCAGCACCACCTGGGACCCGACCTTCTGGCCGGCCAGCCCCTGCGTCCACCCCGGGATGACCTCGTTCAGCGAGAACGAGGCGGCCTCGCCGCGGTCGTAGCTGGAGTCGAAGACCTCGCCGTCCTCCCAGCGCACGCCGGCGTAGTCGGCGGTGATGGTGGACTCCTCGGTGAGCGTCTTGCCGTCGCCCTGCTTGAGCACCTGGACCGCCAGGCCCTCCGGCGCCTCCTTGCCCTCGGGGATGGTGATGGCGGGCTTGCCCTCGGAGAACTTCACCGTCGGCAGGGAGCCGTCGGCCTCGAGCTTGTCGACCTCGGCCTTCTCCAGCATGCGCGCCGGCTCCGGCGTCGGCGGGATGTCCTCGGCGCCGACGACCTTCAGAACGAGGACCTCGCTGGCCTTCGCGGGCTCCGCCGGGGCCGAGCTCCCGCCCTCGCCCTCGGCCTCGGGGGCGGGGGTGGCCGGCGTCGGGCGCACGTAGGCCACCCACGACCCGACCTTCGAGCCGAGCAGGATGTTGTAGATCTCCGGGTCGGCTTTCTTCATTTCCTCGGTCAGCGAGAGGATCTGCGGCTCGGAGGCGAAGATGTTGCCCACTTCCTTGCCGTCCTCGGTGTTGTAGCCCGCCAGCTTGTAGGAGACGTTCTGGTTGGCCTTGATCTCGGCGCCGTCACCCTCCTCGAGGACCTTCGCGCCGGCCGCGGTGGCGTTCAGCGGGGCATCGAACGTGACGGTGGGCGCGGTGTTGTCGTCGGCGCCGGGGGTGAGTTCGATCGAGTCGAGCGGCGCCGCCTCGCCGACGGTCTTGGGGGTGGCCGCCCCGCAGGCGGTGAGCACCAGGAGTGCCATCGCCAGCACTAGTGACAGAAGCTTGCGCACGGAATCAACTTTCGTCGGGAACACGGTGTCTTCGCCTCCGGCGCTCGGGCCGGATCATGGCGAACCGCAACCAGCTTAGGCGCTTTCCCTGTGAGGTTTCACAGTCTGCCGCCCCCGTCCGCGCGCAGCGGAACCCGCGGATGCCCCCGGACGCGGGCGTCCGTGCGGCCGGCGGCCGGCTCAGAGGAGGGACAGGAGTTCGTCCACCCTCGGGTCGGAACTGGCGAACGGGTCCTTGCACAGGACGGTCTGCCCCGCGTGGTCGTTGAGCTTCAGGTGCACCCAGTCCACGGTGAAGTCGCGCCCCGCGGCCTTGGCCGCACGCACGAAGTCCCCGCGCAGCTTCGCCCGCGTGGTCTGCGGCGGTGTCGAGCGCGCGTCGTCGATCTCCTCCGGCGTCACGACGCCGGCGGCCAGCCCCCGGGCCCTGAGCAGCTGGAACAGTCCGCGCGTCGGCGAGATGTCGTGGTAGGTCAGATCCAGCTGCGCGATCCGCGGGGAGGACAGGTCCAGCCCGTGCCGCGCCTGGTATCCGGTGACGAGCTTGTGCTTGATGGCCCAGTCGATCTCCGTGTCGATCCCCGACGCGTCGCCGCCGGCCACGGCATCGAGGGACCGGCGCCACAGGTCCATCACGCGCGGCACGTACGGGGTGTGCGCGCCCTCTCGCTCCACGAAGCCGGCGACCTTCGCGAAGAACATCTCCTGCAGCTGCAGCGCCGTCATCTCCCGCCCGCTGGCCAGCCGCACCGGGGCGCGTCCGGTGAGGTCGTGGGAGATCTCGCGGATGCTGCGGATGGGGTTCTCGAGCCGGAAGTCGTCCATGATGGTGCCGGCCTCGATCATGCGCAGCATGAGGTCCGTGGCCCCGACCTTGACCAGCTGCGTGGTCTCGGACATGTTCGAGTCGCCGACGATCACGTGCAGGCGGCGGTAGTGCTCGGCGTCGGCGTGCGGCTCGTCGCGCGTGTTGATGATGGGCCTCGAGCGCGTGGTCGCCGACGAGACGCCCTCCCACACGTGGTCGGCGCGCTGCGAGAACGCGTAGCTGTGGGCGCCGTCGACGGGCAGCACCTTCCCGGCGCCCGCGAACAGCTGGCGCGTGACCAGGAAGGGGATGAGGATCTCCGCCAGGCGCGCGAACTCGAGCCGCCGCGGGATGAGGTAGTTCTCGTGGCAGCCGTAGGAGTTGCCCGCGGAGTCCGTGTTGTTCTTGAACAGGTACACGGAGCCGTTGAAGCCGTCCTCGCGCATGCGCTCCTCGGCGCTCACCACGAGGTCCTGGAGGATGGCCTCGCCGGCCCGGTCGTGGGCGATCAGCTGCGCGACGTCGTCGCACTCCGCCGTCGCGTACTCGGGGTGGGACCCGACGTCGAGGTACAGGCGGGAGCCGTTGGTGAGGAAGACGTTGGA
Organism: Arthrobacter halodurans; assembly: GCF_041877255.1. Taxonomy (NCBI): domain Bacteria; kingdom Bacillati; phylum Actinomycetota; class Actinomycetes; order Micrococcales; family Micrococcaceae; genus Arthrobacter; species Arthrobacter halodurans. Next base: position 97,773 of record NZ_JBHDLJ010000004.1, on the reverse strand, counting down.
GCTGCGGCCCCACGCGACGACCTTCCGGAAGAGGTAGCGTGCCACCTCCTCGGGCGTGAGGGGCCTGGACCCCGGTGCCGAGTACGAGATCCCGTACTCCGTCTCGATGCCGAAGATCCTGCGGTCCATGCCCTACTCCCCTCGGCCGGCGGCCAGCGCCGCGGCCACGTCGGTGCCGGTCAGCCTGCGGAAGGCGCGGCGGTGCCCGCGGAGGGCCGCCGGGTCGCGGTCGAGCACGGCGACCTCCAGCAGCGCGGTGCCGGCTTCCCCCGCCGGGACTCCGGGCAGGGCGGACGCCGCGGCGCGGATGGCGCCGGCGAAGCCCGCGTCCGGGCCCTCCGGCCCCGCCCAGCCCGCGCGCATCGCGGCGGACACGTGCTCGGCGTCGCCGCCCATGACGATGACGCCCGGCTCGTCGGAGATCGAGCCGTCGAACGTCAGCCGGAACAGGCGGTCCTCCGCGGGGGCCCGGCCGACCTCCACGACCGCCAGCTCCACCTCGAACGGCTTGCTCTCGGCGGTGAACACGGCCCCGAGGCTCTGCGCGTAGACGCTCGCCAGGCCGCGGCCCGTCACGTCCTCGCGGGCGTAGGAGTAGCCGCGCGTGTCGGCGTAGCGCACGCCGATCTGCCGCAGCGACTCGAACTCGTTGTACTTGCCGACGGCGGCGAAGGCGATGCGGTCGTAGATCTCGCCGATCTTGCGCAGCGAGGCCGACGGGTTCTCGGCCACGAGCGCGATGCCCTCGCTGCAGCTGACGACGACGACCGACCGGCCCCGGGTGATGCCCTTCCGGGCGAAGTCCGCCCGGTCCTTCATGAGCTGCTCGGGCGAGACGTAGAACTGCGCGGTCATCTAGGCCTCCCTGCCGGTGATGGAGCGGCGGCGGACGATGTCGGCGGCGGCCTCGGCCAGCACGTCGTCCGCGGCGCGGGCGGCGCCCTCCGCCCCGACGGTGTGCACGACGGGCCACAGCTGCCGCACCAGGTCCGGGCCGCCGGTCGCGGAGTCGTCGTCGGCGGCGTCGTAGAGCGCCTCGACCGCGACCCGGACGGCCAGCTCGCGGTCCATTCCCGGCTGCCAGAGCTTCTTCAGCGCGCCCCGGGCGAAGACGGCGCCGGAGCCGATGCTGTGGTGCTCGAGCTCCTCGAACCGCCCCCCGGTCATGTCGAAGGAGAAGATCCGCCCGTGGCCGCGCCGCGGGTCGAACCCCGCGAACAGCGGCACCACGGACATGCCCTGCAGGGCCATGCCGAGGTTGGCGCGGATCATCGCGGCGAGGCGGTTGGCCTTGCCGTCCAGGCTCAGCAGCGTGCCCTCGATCTTCTCGTAGTGCTCCAGCTCCACCTGGAAGAGCCGGGCGATGTCCAGGGCGATCCCGGCGGATCCCGCCACCCCGACCACCGAGTAGCGGTCCGTGGCCAGGACCTTCTCCATGTGCCGGCTGGCGATGACGTTGCCGATGGTCGCCCGCCGGTCCGCCGCCATCACCGCGCCGCCGTCGTAGGTCAGCGCCACGATCGTCGTCGCGTGCCGGACCTCCCCCGGCTCCGTGGCGCCGGGCGCCGCGGCCTGCCGGGCGCCCCCGGACGGGGGCAGCAGGTCGGGGCGCTCGCGCGCCAGGTACTCGAGGAACGAGGGACCGGCGGGGACGTCCACCGCTACTGGCCGCCCTTCTGGACGAACCCGCGGACGAACTCCTCCGCGTTCTTCTCCAGCACCCCGTCGATCTCGTCGAGCAGGTCGTCCACGCCCTGGGTCTGGCCCTGGGCTCCGGCGGCCGCGGCTCCCGGGACCGGGGCCGACGCGTCCTCCTGCTCCTGGAGCTGCTCGGCGGGCTTGGCCTTGAACTGTTCCTGGGCCATGGCGTCCTCCTTTGTCGCGTGCGGCGGCTGCCGCGGGACGGCTGCTTCGCCGTCGTCTCCATCTTGCCACCCGCTGGGCCCGCCGGCGGCCTAGCGCGTCCCGGAGCGGAGCCGGTCGACGAACTCCCCGATCTCCAGCGAGGCGTCGAAGAGCGGTCCCACCAGCCCGCGGGTCCCGCGCAGCGGCTCGAGCATCGAGACGCGCTCGAGGCCGGGGCGTCCCGGCACGCTGAAGATCAGCGAGTCCCAGCTGGCGCCCACCACGTCGTCCGGATACGCCGTCAGCGCCCGGCCGCGGAAGTACGCCCGGGTGTCCTCGGGCGGCGTGCCGACCGCCGCGGCGACCTGCTCGGGGGTGAAGAGCGTCTCGACCATGCCGCGGGCCGCGAGCCGGTGGTACAGGCCCTTCTCGGGACGGATGTCCGCCCACTGCAGGTCCATCAGCGAGATCCGCGGATCGTCCCAGCCCAGCGAGTGCCGATCCCGGTACTGCTCCATGAGCCGGAGCTTGGCCACCCAGTCGACCTGCCCGGCGGCGGCCGCCACGTCGCGGCGCAGCGTGTCGATGGTCCACTGCCAGCGGGAAAGCACGTCCGTCGTCTGCGCGTCGTCGGCGCCGGTGTCCGCGCAGAGCGCCCGCGCGGCGTCCAGGTAGCCCTCCTGCAGGTCCAACGCCGTCAGCCGACGCCCGTCGGAGAGCTCGACGGCGGCGCGCAGCGTGGGGTCGTGGCTGATGGACTGGAGCGCGGCGACCGGGTCGCGCAAACCGAGGTCCGGGCAGCGGCCGGCCTCGATGAGGGCGAGGACCAGCGAGGTGGTGCCCACGCGCAGGTAGGTGGAGACCTGCCCGAGGTTCGCGTCGCCGACGATCACGTGCAGCCGGCGGTACTTCTCCCACACGGCGTGCGGCTCGTCGCGCGTGTTCACGAGCGGGCGGCGGATGGTCGTCTCGAGGCCGACCTCCGCCTCGAAGAAGTCCGCGCGCTGGCTCACCTGGTAGCCGGGCGCGCGGCCGGCCGCGCCCAGCCCGACCCGCCCCGAGCCGCACAGGACCTGCCGGGAGGCGAAGAACGGGAGCAGTCCCGTGGCGATGTCGTCGAACGGCGTCTGCCGGGGCATGAGGTAGTTCTCGTGCGCCCCGTAGCTCACGCCCTTGTTGTCCGTGTTGTTCTTGTACAGCAGGACCTCCGCGAACCCGGGGCTCTCCGCGATCCGCCGCGCGGCCGCGAGCGTCACGAGGTCCCCGGCCTGGTCCCAGAGGACCGCGTCGCGCGGGTTGGTGGTCTCCGGGGACGAGTACTCCGGGTGCGCGTGGTCCACGTAGAGCCGCGCGCCGTTGCCCAGTACCATGTTCATGAGCACGTGCCCGGCCGCGTCGGCCCCCTCGTCGAGCACCTCGCTGTACAGGGTCTCGCCCGCGCGGGCGTCGCCGCCTGCGAGGGCGACCTGCTCGGCCGTGAGTTCGCGGGGCGCGTCCGTCAGCTGCGTGGGATCCGCGCCCGCCCGCGGCACGCTCCACCCGCGGGCGTCGCTCAGCGGGGTCTCGTCGGCGTAGTCCCAGCGGGTCCCGGCGAGGTGGCCGTACCCCTGCCGGACCGTCGCCGCGTACGCGTTGACCACTTGGGCCGAGAGCAGCGTGGAGTTGGCGCCGGGTGCGGACGGCGCCAGGACGCCGTACTCGGTCTCGAGGCCGACGACGCGGCGGACCGTCACAGGTATTGCCCGGTGTTGGTGTACGGGCCGGGGCCCTCCGCCTCGAGGCTGCGGCCGACGCCGGCGCTCCCCTTGTCCTGCACGATGGTCCGGATGTAGGTGATGCGCTCGCCCTTCTTGCCCGAGATGCGCGCCCAGTCGTCCGGGTTGGTCGTGTTGGGCATGTCCTCGTGCTCGTGGAACTCGTCGACCACGCCGCGCAGCAGGTGCTCGATCCGCAGGCCCCGCACCCCCGTGGTCAGCAGGTCCTTGATGGCGGACTTCTTGGCCCGGTCGACGACGTTGCGGATGACGGCGCCCGAGTTGAAGTCCTTGAAGTAGAGGATCTCGGTCTCGCCGTTGGCGTAGGTGACCTCCAGGAACTCGTTGCCCTTCTCCGTGGAGTACATGGCCTCCACCGTCTGCCGGATCATCTCCCGGACGGTGGCCTCCGGGTCGCCCCCGTGCTCGGCCACGTCCTCGGGGTGCAGCGGGACGGCCGTGGTGAGGTACTTGGCGAAGATCTCCGCGGCACCCTCCGCGTCGGGGCGCTTGACCTTGATCTTCACGTCCAGCCGTCCCGGGCGCAGGATCGCCGGGTCGATCATGTCCTCCCGGTTGGACGCGCCGATCACGATCACGTTGTCCAGCTTCTCCACTCCGTCGATCTCGCTGAGTAGCTGCGGCACGATCGTCGTCTCGACGTCGGAGGACACGCCCGTTCCGCGCGTGCGGAACAGCGAGTCCATCTCGTCGAAGAACACCACCACCGGGTTGCCCCCGGCCGCCTTCTCGCGGGCGCGGGCGAAGATGAGCCGGATGTGCCGCTCGGTCTCCCCCACGTACTTGTCCAGCAGCTCCGGGCCCTTGATGTTCAGGAAGTAGCTGCGGGCGGCGGCCCCGCCGCGCAATTCCGCCGTCCGCTCCGCGAGCGAACTGGCCACGGCCTTGGCGATGAGCGTCTTGCCGCACCCCGGGGGGCCGTACAGCAGGATGCCCTTGGGCGCCTTGAGCCCGTGCTCCCGGTAGAGGTCGGCGTGGAGGAACGGGAGCTCGACCGCGTCGCGGATCTGCTCGATCTGCGTGCCGAGCCCGCCGATGTCCGCGTAGGAGATGTCCGGGACCTCCTCGAGGATCAGCGACTGCATGTCGGAGAGGTGCACCCGCTCGATCGCGAGACCGGTCCGCGGGTCGATCGCCAGCGTGTCCCCGACCCGGACCCGCTCGCGCATCAGCGGCCCGCCGAGGCGCACCACCTTCTGGTCGTCGGCCCGGCCGACGGCGACGACGCGCCCGTCGTCGAGGATCTCCTTGACCGCCACCAGCTCGCCGGCGGCCTCGAAGCCCAGCCCCGCCACGACCGTCAGCGACTCGTTGAGCAGCACCTCCTGGCCGACCTCGAGCGCCTCGAAGTCCAGCAGCGGGCTGACCGCCACGCGCAGCTTCCGGCCGCCCTGCATGATGTCGACGCTCTGGACGGTGGACGCGGCGATCGCCTTGCCCGGCGCGGGCTGGCTCTTGGGGTTGCGCTGGACGATCGTGCCGTGGCTGAACGGGGTGTCGCCGTCCTTGTCCAGCGCCGCCTTGAGCGTGACGATCTCCTCGCGCGTGCGCTCGAGGATGGCCACCATCCGGCTGTTGTTCTGGCCGGCGGCGCCCAGCTGCCGGTCGAGGTTGCGCGCCTTGTCCCGCAGGACGTTCAGCTGCCGCTCGGCGACGCCCAGTTGGGCCTCCAGCCGTGCGGCGCGGGCCTCGGCGTCAGGGCCGGCTCCGGCCTGCGGTTCCGTTGCCATGTCAGCACCCCTCTGTTCTCCGCCGCCCGTCGGGGGCGGCTGCTTCCATCGTAGCCAGCGCCGCGGCAGCGGCCCTATTGTTCGCTGCCGGCGTCCTTCACAGTGCCGGCGTCCCCGACGGTGCCGGCGTCCTTCACAGTGCCGGCGTCCCCGACGCTGCCGGGGTCCCTCACGGCGCCGTCGTCGTCGCGGAAGGCGCCGCGCTGCACGGTGGACGCGGCGTCCTTCGCGGCCCGGCGCAGCCGCTTGTCGGAAACGCCGCGCTCGCCGAGGCCCGGGGCGTTCCACACCTCGGGGTCGTGGCCGTGGGTCCAGGCGTTGAGGTCCTCCTCGGCGAACTCCATGTTCTTGGCGCGCTTCTGCCCCGGGATCCCGGCCGCGCCGTCCGCAAGCCGCCGGGCGGTCATCAGGAACCCGGTGTGCGCCACCATGCGGTGGTCGGGGCGGACGGCGAGCCCGTCCAGGTGCCAGCCGCGGACCATGGACTCCCAGGCCTCCGGCTCGGTGAACCTCCCGTCGGCGCGGATGGCCTCGGCGGTGCGTGACAGCTGCGTCACGGTGGCCACGTAGTTGACCCAGACGCCCCCCGGCGCCAGGACCGTGGCGACGGCGTCGACGCATTCCCAGGGCGCCAGCATGTCCAGCACCACGCGGTCCACGGATCCGGGCTCCTCCGTCTCGAGGACCTTCTCCTGGAAGTCCCCGAGGGTGATGTCCCAGGCGGGGTGCCGTCCGCCGAAGATGGTCTCGACATTGCCGCGGGCAATGTCGGCGAACTCCTCGCGGCGCTCGAAACTGTGCAGGTAGCCGGAGTCGCCGACGGCCCGCAGCAGCGAGATGGACAGCGCGCCGGAGCCGACCCCGGCCTCGACGACGCGGGCGCCCGGGAAGATGTCGCCCATGGTCACGATCTGCGCGGCGTCCTTGGGGTAGACGACGGCGGCCCCGCGCGGCATCGAGAGCACGAAGTCCTTCAGCAGCGGGCGCAGCGCCTGGTAGCGGTGCCCCGTGGTGTTCTCCACGACGACGCCCTCGGGCTGGCCGATCAGCGCGTTGTGCTCCAGGACGCCCTTGTGGGTGTGGAAGGCCCCGTCCGGCGTCAGCGTGATGGTGTTCATGCGGCGCTTCTGGTCGGTGAGCTGCACGCGGTCACCGGCGCGGAACGGCCCGCGGCGGCCGGCCGCCCCGTGTGGGGCGGGCTGCCCCGCGGCAGGGTTCGCGGGGGCGGGGCTTTGCTGCTCTTCTGACATGCTGTGGCTCATTCCGGTGGGGGTCGGGGTGTTGGCTGGGGTTCTGGTGGCGGTGTGGCGTCGGCGGAATCGGGGTTTCGGCGGAGGAGGGCCCCGGTGGAGTCCGGCGGGTCCAGCGTCGTCCGGGCTACGGGCCGCGGCGACCGGTGACGGCGCCGACGACCGCCGACTGGCCGAGGAGCCCAACGACGCGGCCGCCGTCGAGCACGGCGTACTCGCTGCCGCCGAGGCCGGCGAGGTAGGTGATGAGGTCCCGGCCGGTTCCCGCGACGTCGACGACGGCGCCGGGGGCCAGGGCGCGGGCGACGGTCCCCGCGGGCGTGGCGGCCCGCACGCCCGCCGGGACGGAGGCGAGCGAGGCGCCGTCCACCACGGCCTCCGGCGTGCCGTCGGCGGCGACGAGCACCACGTGGCCCGGGCGCTCCGCGAGCCGTCGGTCGATGTCCTCGACGGTCGCCGCGGACGCGAGGGCGCTGGCGGGCTCCATGAGGCCGCGCACGGTGACGCGGGGCAGGCGCTGGCGCATGCGCGCCTCGCGGATCGCCTGTCCGGCCCCGGCCCAGAGGAAGGCGCCGACGAGCAGCGAGACGATCGTCAGCTGCAGGTCCAGCTGCCGCCCGGTCACCAGCGGCAGTCCGACGAAGTACGCGACCAGGCCGATCACGATCAGCCGGCCCGCCCAGCCGGCCGCGACGGTTCCACGCTCCTGGGAGCCCGTGGCCCGCCACACCGCGGACTCGACCAGGCGGCCGCCGTCGAGCGGCAGCCCGGGGAGCACGTTGAAGACGGCGACGAGGAAGTTGGCCCACACGAGGATGTTCAGCAGGAGCCCGGCGACCCCCTGCGGCTCCGCCACGGCCATCACGGCGTAGCCGGCACCGGCCAGCGCGAAGTTCGCCGCGGGCCCGGCGAGGGCCACGAGCAGCGAGCGGCCCGGCGTCGCGTGGAAGCTGCCGAACTGGGTGTGGCCGCCCCAAAGGGTCAGGACGATGCGGGCCCCCGGCCACCCGAACGCCTGGGCGCTGAGCGCGTGGGCCAGCTCGTGGACCAGCACGGAGAGCAGGAGCAGCAGGGCGTACGCGAGCGCGACGGCGTACGCGCCGGACCCGATCCCGGGCAGCGCCCGGGCGACGTCCGGGGAGAAGACGACGACGATGAACGCCGCGATCACGAACCAGGACCAGGCGAGCGAGACGGGCACCCCGAAGACGCGGCCCAGCGGGATGCCGGTCCGCTTCTCCTGCTCGACGGCGGTCACGGCAGCTCCACCGCACCGCCCCCGGCGCCGCCGTTCCGGGAGCGGACGAAGGTGTCCAGCGCCGGCGCGGTGACGCCGTGGAGCGTCGGCCAGAGGGCCCAGTCCTCCGAGGCGGGGAGGGGCAGGAAGTGCGGCACCGCGATGGTCGTCGCGCCGCTGGCGGACGCCGAAGCGACGCCGGGGGCGGAGTCCTCGATGGCCACCACGCGGCGCGGGTCGACCCCGGGCACGTGCGCGCCAAGCCGGTCGAGTGCCAGCAGGTAGGGCTCGGGGTGCGGCTTGCCGCGCCGGACCATGTCCCCGGTCACGCGGAAGCGGAAGGTGCCCTCCGGCAGCGCGTCGGCGACCAGCCCGGCCAGCGGTCCCTCCGACATGGTGACCATGGCGCACGGGACGCCGTGGCCGGCCAGGTCCTCCAGCAGTTCCCGCGCGCCGGGGCGCCAGGGCACGGATTCCCGGACGCCGTCGCAGACGGATTGCGTCAGGATGTCGATGATTTCGCGGATCTCCAGCCGGACCCCGGCCTCCTGGAGCATGCCGGCGCTGGTCGGGAGCGCCTGGCCCACGAGTCGGAGCGCGTCCTCGTCCGTCCAGGAGCCGCCGTGGGAGTGCACCAGGGCCTTCTCGGCCGCGATCCAATAAGGTTCGGTGTCGACGATCGTGCCGTCCATGTCCCACAGGACCGCCTGGATTCCGTGGCGGGCGTCGAAGGCGTTCGCGGGCGTGGTCGCGGGCAGGGAGGTGAGGGGCATGTTCCGATTCTACCGGCGGCCCACCTAGCGCCCGCGCGCGATCGCGTTAGGGTGAGACCGTGGCAGAGCAATTCCCAGAGCGCAGCTCACTGACCGACATCGTCGCGGCCGGTGCCGCGGCGACCGACGGCAAGCGGCCCACCATCATGGTGGTCGCCTTCGAGGGCTGGAACGACGCGGGCGAGGCGGCGAGCGACGCCGTGCGCACCCTGGCCCGCGCATGGAAGGCGCGGAAGGTCGCGCAGCTCGGCGACGACGACTACTACGACTACCAGTTCTCCCGGCCCACCGTGCGACGCAACGCCGCCGGGAAACGGGTGATCCAGTGGCCGTCCACCCGCATGTTCCGGGCGCGGATTCCCGGGAGCGACGTCGATGTCCTGCTGGTCCGCGGCGTCGAGCCGACGTACCGGTGGCAGGCCTTCACCGCGGAGCTCCTGACCCGGGCCGAGGTGGAGAACGTCAAGGCCGTGGTCCTCGTGGGCGCCCTCCTGGCCGACGTGCCGCACAGCCGCCCGCTGCCCGCGACGGTGACAAGCGAGGACGCGGCGCTCCGGACGGCGCTGCGCGCCGAGGCCGCGACCTACGAGGGGCCCACGGGCATTCTGGGGGTCCTGGCCGAGACCGCCGACTCCGCCGGACTGCCCACCGTGTCCATCTGGGCCGCCGTGCCGCACTACGTCGGCCAGTCGCCGTCGCCCAAGGCGGCGCTGGCGCTGCTGCGACGGCTCGAGGACGTCCTGCGCGTGGGGCTCGATGTCCAGGCGCTGGCCGAGGACGCGGACGCGTGGGAACGCGGCGTGAACGAGCTGGCCGCCGAGGACCCGGAGATTGCCGCCTACGTGCGGCAGCTCGAGGAGACCCAGGACGCGGCCGAGCTCCCGGAGGCCTCGGGCGAGTCGATCGCCCGCGAGTTCGAGCGCTACCTCAAGCGGCGGGACCGGGGGGACCGCGGGGGCCGCGACGGGCACGACGGGCGCTCCGGCGGCGACGACGGACGGTCGGGCGGCGACTGAGGCGGTCTTCGGCCGCCGCGCGGGGCCCGTCCGGTCGACGATCGGCTTACGGTCGAAGACCGGCGTCCGGCGCACGCGGCCGGCGAACGGGCCCGGGCCGTCTCTCCAGCGGCCCGGATTCCGGGCTCGCGGTCAGGGACCGGGAACCGGGGCGCCCGCCGCATCCTCCGCCAGACGGAGCGTGGCGACGGCCTCCTCCCGGTTGACCCGGGCCAGGGTCAGCGCGGCGACCACCAGGGCCGTGTACAGCCGGGCGCGGCGTTCGACGGCGTCCGTTGCGGCCCCGGGCAGAGCCCGGCGCACCGCGGCGGAGAACGCGGCAACCAGCTCGGCCCGGTAGGCGTCGACCGCGCCGCGCACCATGGCATCGTGGCCGGCCTGCCCGGCCGTGCTGATGAGCAACAGGCAGCCGGCGCGCCCGTCGTCGTGCCCGAGCGTGGCAACGGCATCGGACATCTCGGCGAAGTAGGACCTCAGCGCCGCCCGCGCCGCGGCGGGGTCGTCGCCGTCCGCGGAAGCGTCGCCGCCCGTCAGACCCGCGAGGCGGGGGCGGACGATCTCGTCCAGGTAGTTTTCCACGGCCGCGTCGAAGAGCCCGCGCTTACTGCCGAAGGCGTGGTAGAGGCTGGATCGGCCGAGCCCCGTGGCCCGCTCGAGGTCTCCGAGGGAGGTGGCGTCGTAGCCGAGCCTCCAGAAGACGTCGCGCGCCGCCCCGACAACCGTGGCGGTGTCGAACGACTGGGTGCGTCCCATGGGGCCTCCGTGCTGGGTGGCGGTGTCCGGCGACACCTTATTTGTACTGACCGTTCTACTATCGATAGTGTATCGGACGGACCACTACACCATCCACCGCCCGGCCACCGCGCCACCCGGCCACCCCGCCAACGCCGCGCCGGCCGGCGGGCCGCCATCAGCAGAAGAAGGACTCCCATGACCTCCAGCACGCAGATCCAGCTTGTCAGCCGTCCGACCGGCTGGCCCGTTCCCGAGAACTTCCGCACCGCCGTCGTCGAACTCCCCGCCCTGGCCGCCGGCGAGGTCCGCGTTTCCAACGAGTTCCTGTCGGTGGATCCCTACATGCGCGGCCGCATGAACGACGTGAGGTCCTACGTGCCGCCGTTCGGGCTCGGCGAGGCCCTGACCGGCGGCGCCGTCGGGCGCGTGCTCGAGTCCGCCGCCGACGGGCTGGCCCCGGGTGACGTCGTGGTGCACCAGCTCGGTTGGCGCGACGTGGCGCAGGGTCCGGCGGCGGGCTTCCGCAAGGTCGCCGAACTCCCCGGCGTGCCCCTGTCCGCGTACCTGGGGGTGCTTGGCATGACCGCCCTGACGGCCTGGGTGGGGCTGCGCGAGATCGCCGGCCTGCGCGCGGGGGACACCGTGTTCGTCTCCGGAGCTGCCGGCGCCGTCGGCTCGATGGTGGGACAGATCGCCCGCCTGCAGGGCGCGGGCCGGGTCGTCGGCTCCGCGGGCAGCTCAGAGAAGGTCGCGCTGCTCACGTCGCGCTACGGGTTCGACGCCGCGTTCAACTACAAGGACGGGGACCTCCCCGGCCAGCTGGAGGCCGCGGCGCCCGGCGGCATCGACGTCTACTTCGACAACGTGGGCGGCGACCACCTGGAGGCCGCGCTCGGCGCCTTCAACGACGGCGGCCGCGCCGCGCTGTGCGGGGCGATCTCGCAGTACAACTCCACCGAGCCCGCGCCCGGTCCCCGCAACATGGCCAACATCGTCACGCGCGGCCTGTCGGTGCGCGGCTTCACCGTGGGGAACCACACCGAGCACTTCCCCGCCTTCGCGGCGCAGATGGGAGAATGGCTGGGCCGGGGCGACGTCGTCTTCGACGAAACGGTCGCCGAAGGCCTCGAGAACACCGTGGAGGCGTTCCTGTCCATGCTTGCCGGCGGGAACACCGGCAAGATGGTCGTCCGCCTGTAGTCCCCGCCCGACCGAGAACCGGAAGACCCACCCCGAGGAAACGAGGCACCACCATGGCAGCATCGAAGACCGACCCCGCACAGGGGCAGCCGCAGACCGCGCTCGTGGTCGGCGCCAGCGGCATCGCCGGCTCTGCGCTCGTTGCGCGCCTGGCCGCGGACGGCCACGAGGTGCTCGCGCTGTCCCGCAATCCGGTCCCGGGAAGCGCCGCGCGGCATATCGGCGCGGATCTGCGTTCGCCGGATTCCGTGGCGCGCGCGCTCCGGGACGAGAACCCCACCCACGTGTACTTCACGGCGTGGTCGCGGCAGGAGACGGAGCGCGAGAACATCGCGGTCAACTCCGCGATGCTCGGCAACCTGCTGGCGGCGCTGGGGCACGCCCCCGTCCGCCACGTGGCCCTGATGACCGGCCTGAAGCACTATCTGGGCCCCTTCGAGTCCTACGGGCAAGGCGCCGACCTGCCGGACACGCCGTTCCGCGAGGAGGAGCCCCGGCTTCCGGTGGACAACTTCTACTACGCGCAGGAAGACGTCCTGTGGGACGCGGCGGACCGCCAGGGCTTCGGATGGTCGGTGCACCGCGCCCACACGGTCATCGGGCACGCGGTCGGCAACGCGATGAACATGGGTCTCACGCTGGCCGCCCAAGCGGCGATCTGCCGCGAGACCGGAACGCCGTTCGTCTTCCCAGGCTCCGAGACGCAGTGGAACGGCCTCACCGACATGACGGACGCGGACCTGCTGGCGGAGCACATGATCTGGGCCTCGACGCAGGACGCCGGGCGCAACCAGGCGTTCAACGTGGTCAACGGCGACGTCTTCCGGTGGCGGCGGATGTGGCCGGCACTCGCGGACTACTTCGGCTTGGAGTGGGAGGGCTTCAGCGGCGAACCCCGGCCGCTGGAGACCCAGATGCGGGGCCGGGAGGACGTGTGGAGCGGCATCGCGTCCCGGCACGGACTCGTGGAGCCGGACCTGGCGCGGGTGGCCTCGTGGTGGCACACGGACGCGGACCTCGGGCGTCCCCTCGAGGTCGTGGCGGACATGAGCAAGAGCCGGCTCGCGGGATTCACCGGGTACCGGCGCACGCAGGACGCCTTCACCGACCTGTTCGACCGCTACCGCGCCGAGCGCATCGTCCCCTGACCGGCGCGGCGCGCACGGTGGGCGCGCGACACCGTGGCGCCGTCCGCCGTCAGCCGCCGGCAAGCCACAGTGCCAACACGGCCAGCGGGAGCATGGCGACGACCAGCAGCAAGCCGGCCAGCGCGAAGCCCCACCAACTCACCCGCACGCCCATCGCGGTCAGTTGCGCGTGCCAGAGCAGCGTGGCCAGCGACGCCCACGGCGACACGAGGGGGCCCAGATTGACGCCGATCAACAGCGCCATGAGCCGCGCGGGCGATCCCGCGACCGGTTCGAGCGCCAGGTAGGCGGGAAGGTTGTTGACCGCGTTCGCGGCCACGGCCCCGACACCCGCCAGCCGCATCAGGTCCCCGAGGCCCTCTCCCCCGCCGGCGACGCGTGCCAGGACCTCGGACAGCCCGTGCGCGTGCAGGGTTTGCAGGATCAGGAACAGGCCGGCGGTCAGCAGCAGGGGCCGCCACGGAACCATCCGCCACGTGAAGGCCGACGGCCTGCGCCACGCGAATCCGGCCGCCAGCACCAGCGCCGCGGCGGTGGAGGAGATCGCCACGGGGATGCCGGAGACCAGGAGAACCAAGAGAACCAGTAGGACCACGGACGTCCCGACGAGCAGGAAGCGGTCGGACTCCGCCGGCCCGCGCGGCGCCCGGAAGCCACCCCGGAGCTGTCGGCGGAAGATCACCCACAGGAATGCCGTGGGAACGACGACGCCGACCAGCGCCGGCGCCGCCGCCAGGCGCGCGAACTCGGCGGTGGTGAGGTCGAGCCGGTTCTGCGCCAGGAGATTCGTCAGGTTCGAGACCGGGAGCAGCAGCGAGGCGGTGTTCGCCAGCCACACCGCGGTTAGCGCGAACGGAAGCGGGGCGATGCCGGCCGACAGCGCCAGACGCACCACGATCGGGGTGACGAGGACCGCCGTCGTGTCCAGCGAGAGGAAGACCGTGCACACCACCGACAGGACCGCCACGAAAATCCACAGCATCGCGACCCGTCCCCCGCCGTCCCGCCCCGGGCCCGTCGAGGCCATCGCCCGTCCCACCGCGTGAAAAACACCCGCGCGGTCCCCCAGGTACGTGACCACCGACATCGACGCCACGAACAGCAACACCGGTCCCGTGCGGTCGGCCAGTTCCAGGAAGTCGCCCCAGGGAAGGGCCCCGGCAGCCAGGAGGACGACGCCGAGAAGGCACAGCGACAGGGGCACCGCGAAGGACCGAGCGAAGGTCACCACCGCGGGACGCATCCGGCTGGCGGGAGTGCCGCGGGAAACAGGGGGAAAGTCGGCATGGATGCATCGTCGCATGTGGAGCGGACCGGAGCGTCCGCCGTCGCCCGACACGCGGCACTGCGCCTGGTCCGACGGGTGCCGCCGCCGGCCCTCGACGGAGCGGGCGCGGGCTCGGCGGATCGACCGGTACTACGCGGCGACGGCTTCGATCGTCACCGGGGCCATCCCGTCGCGGACATGTGGGCGGGCACTTCGGTGCGGTCCGTCATCGTCCTGGCCTTTCGTGCATCACAGGAGGGCGCGCAGGTAGCGCCGGCGCACGATGTGCTGCACGACGCGCAGGAGGGGGAAGAGGGCCCTCCACGGCTGTTGCGGAGCCGCCCGCGTGATCGATCGGACGGTGAGGTACGCCTGGCCGCCGTGCCGGTGCACGATGAAGGCCTCCTCACCGCTGACGGGGTGCCCCGGCAGCGTGCGGTAGGAGAACCCCACCCGATCCCGTTCCCGGACGACGGCGACGACTTCGATGGGCTCGACAACGCCGAGACCGAAACAACGGGCCGTGACGCGCACGCGTTCGCCCGGGCAGGCCGGACCCCTCGAATCCACGGAAAAGCCGCTCGCTGTCTTCACCCGCCATCCCAGCACGTCCGCCCCGGCCCTCGCCCACACCGCGTCGCCGGCTCCCAAGGCCGCCGTCACCTCGGATCGACGGTAGGCGGGGTCGGTGGCGGGCCAGTCGCGATTGCCCGGACTCGTCATGCCCCATCCCCCTGCGTCCCGCGCCGCGTCCCGGTGCCTCCGGGCGTGTCTTCATTGTCCCGCATGCTGTTGCCGGGCCGTGCCACCGCGGCGCCGCCCCCGAAGTGCCGGCCGAAGCCGGACACCCACGTCGCGGACCGGCCGTCATCCGCCGAGCCGCCACACCGCGAAACGCCCGACCGGACTCCGTGGTTGACTGGGATCGCCCGGGGACCGGCTTCCCGGTCCCGGATTCCCGACGACTCCCACGAACGCCCAGATCGGAGCACCGGCCCATGCACCAGCCACGATGGAACACCCGCGCGGAACGGCCAGCCGACGTTCCGGCCATCCACGACATCAACGTGGCCGCCTTCGGGACGCCCGCGGAGGCCAATCTCGTCGATGCACTCCGCGCGGACGCCTCGTGGATCGTGGGGCTGTCGATGGTGGTGACGGACGCACGGGACCGGCCCGTGGGGCACGCACTGCTGACGCGCTGCCACATCGGCGACGTCCCCGCCCTGTGCCTGGCTCCCTGCGCCGTGCTTCCCGCCCATCAACGCGAGGGCGCGGGGTCTGCGGCCATCCGCGCCGCATTGAATGCCGCACGGGAGATGGGGGAACACTTCGTGGTGGTCCTGGGACACCCCGACTACTACCCACGATTCGGATTCCGCCGTGCCTCCACAGCCGGGATCCGTCTCGGCATCGAGATCCCGGACGACGCCCTGATGGCGCTCAGCCTGGACGGTGCGCGCCGGTTGCCGCGCGGCGAGGTGCGCTACGCCGAGCCGTTCGGCATCTGAGGTACCGGCAGGCCGCCACGTGGACCGCGGGACGCCCGGTCCCGGAGTACGGTCCCGGAGTCGCGTGCCGGAGTACGGTGCCGGAGCTCCGTACCGGGGGCCTGGACCGACCCCAGGCGTGAAGCCGGCCCGGCCCCCTGGCCTAGCGGAGGCGCACGCCGAGCAGCGCGTCGGCAGCCGCGACGATCAGGTCCGACCCCGAACCCGGGGAACCGTCGGCCGGACTACCGCCCGCCCACGCGTCCAGCGCGTCGAGGGCGCCCGGAGCATCGAGGTCGTCCGCCAGCCGATCGCGGATGGCGGCGACGAGGCCCGTCGCCTCCCCCTCGGTCGACGTGTCCAGACGGGCGCGCCAGGCGGCCAGCCGCGCCGTAGCGCGGTTGAGCGTCTCGGCGGTCCAGAACCAGTCGGTCCGGTAGTGCTGGCCGAGCAACGCGGCGCGGACGGCCATGGGGTCCACACCCGAGGAACGCAGGGCCGAGACGAGGACCAGGTTCCCGCGGGACTTGCTCATCTTCTCGCCGTCCAGGCCCACCATCCCGGTGTGCACATAGTGTTCGGCCAAGGGCAGTCCGTCGCAGGCGGTCGCGTGGCCCGCGGAGAACTCGTGGTGCGGGAAGATCAGGTCCGAGCCCCCGCCCTGGACGGTGAACGGCGCGGGCAGGAAACGGCGCGCGATCACTGAGCACTCGATGTGCCAGCCCGGCCGTCCACGGCCGAGCGTCGATCCCTCCCAGCTCGGTTCCCCGGAGCGCTCGGCGCGCCACAGGAGGGGATCCAGGGCGTCCCGCTTGCCGGCCCGCCCGGGATCCCCGCCCCGCTCGGCGAAGAACCCGAGCATCGTGTCGCGGTCGTAGCCGCTGACCGAGCCGAGTTGCCACACGGAGGACGCTGCCCGCTGGGCGTCGAAGTAGACATCGCCGTCCGGCTCCCCCTCGCCGCCGGGAACGCGGTAGGCGAGGTCCCGCGACAGCAGCTCCTCGACCACGGGAACGATCCAGGACACCGATTCGACGGCGCCGATGTAGTGCTCGGGCGGGACGACGTTCAGCGCCTCCATGTCCGCGCGGAAGAGGTCGGTCTGCTGCACGGCCAGCTCTCGCCAGTCGACACCGGTGGCCTCGGCCCGCTCCAGCAGCGGATCGTCGACGTCGGTCACGTTCTGGACGTAGTCCACGCGGTGTCCGGCGTCGCGCCAGTACCGGTTGAGGAGGTCGAAGGCCACGTAGGTCGCCGCGTGGCCCATGTGCGTGGCGTCGTAGGGCGTGATGCCGCAGACGTACAGCCCGGCCGCGGAGGGCGTGCTGGGCGTCTCCAGACGACCGGTCGCCGAGTCGTGGATCCGCAGGGCGGGGCCGGAACCTAGGAGGGACGGGATGGCGGGCGCGGACCATGCGTGCACGGGGGTCCTTTCGTGGAAGTTCCGGGAGGCCGGGGGCCGGCTACGGCTGGATGACGTTCAGGCCCAGGAGCAGGTAGAGGGCCAGCCCCAGCAGGACGCGGTACCAAACGAACAGCCGGAGGTTGTGTGTGGCGACGTACCGCAGAAGCCAGCCCACGATGATGTAGCCGACGACGAACGCCACGGCGGTCGCCACCAGCGTCTCGCCGATGCCGAAGGGCCCGTTGGCCGTCTCGTCCGTCACCGCCTTGCCCAGCTTATAGAAGCCGGAGGCCAAGACGGCCGGGATCGCCAGGAGGAACGAATAGCGCGTGGCCGCCTCGCGGGTGTAGCCCAGGAACAAGCCGCCGGTGATGGTGCCGCCCGAGCGCGAGACGCCCGGGATGAGCGCGAGCGCCTGGGCCAGCCCATAGAGGATGCCGTGCTTGTACGTGAGCTGGTCCAGTGTGCGGTCCTGCCGCCCGATGGTGTCGGCGACCGCCAGGATGAGGCCGAAGACGATCAACGTGGTCGCGACCAGCCACAGGCTGCGGAAGGTGGAGTCGATCTGCTCCTCGAAGATCAGGCCCAGGACCGCGATCGGCAGGCTGCCGAGGATGATGAGCCAGCCCATCCGCGCATCCGGATCGCTGCGGTCGACCTTCCCCACGAGCGACCCGAACCAGGCCTTGATGATCCTGACGATGTCGCGCCAGAAGAAAACGATGACGGCGGTTTCCGTACCGAGCTGCGTGATGGCGGTGAAGGTCGCCCCGGGGTCGCCCGCGTTGGGCAGGAACTCCCCCGCGATGCGCAGGTGGGCGCTGGAGGAGATCGGGAGAAACTCGGTCAGGCCTTGTATCAGCCCAAGGAAGGCAGCTTCGAACCAATTCACAGGAAGAGACACTACTTCACTTGGGACACACGAACCGCGTCAGTGCACCGTGAGACGCCTCATGCCCGTGCGGCGGTCCGCCCGTCCTCTTCGCCGTCTTCGTCGTCCGCGGCGTCGTCGTAGAGCTCCAACGGGGTGACCTCGCCGTAGGCCTCGTAGAGCGCGTCCTCGTACTCCTCGAAGGCGTCGGCGATCGAGAAGAACGCCGACTCGACGGACGTGTCCGACTCGCCCCGCCGGGACGCGATGGCCGAGAGGTGCTCTTCGAAGGAGGAGACGAGGGCCTGCAAGGCGACGCGCGGATCAGTGCTCATGGACTAGACGTTACCCGTTTTTCGAGCACAATGGTCAGGAGATGATGGAAAAAGCAGTCGCCGATCCCGAGCTGTATCGAGACCCCTCCGGGGCCTTCGAGTACTTGGTCATGACCGTCCGCCCCGGACAGTCCCTGGCCGAAGCCCGGCGCTCGCTCGCCGAGCACGCCGAATACGGCAAATGGGAACTGCGCCGCAGTCGGATCTACTACGGTGGCGTGCGGCGGTACTGGATGCGCCGGCGCCTGATGCGCGTGGAGCGGACCCTCCCGCCCCTTCTCTAGTGCTCCGTGGGGCCCGGGCTCTCCGCCGGGCCCGAACGCTCCGGTGGGCCCAGGAGCCACTGGGCAACCGTCGCGTGGGCGGACTCCGCGTCGGACGGGTGGTACAGGCTCGCCAACGCGTCCCTGTAGAGGCGCTCGAGTTCGGTGCCGCGGAAGTACTGGCCACCACCCGACACCTGCAGGGCGAGGTTGACGCTCCGCCGCGCCGCATCGCCGGCGTGCGTTCGCAGGGCGACGAGGCGCGGGAACCACGAGTCCCCATGGTCCACCAGATCGTCCAGGTCGCGGGCCGCGAGGCGCAGCTGGGGATCAAGCCCGAGGACGGCAAGGCCGGCGTCGGCCACCTGCCACCGGATGTCCGGGTCCTGCGCATACGTCCGCCCGCCGCCGCGCAGCGAATGCCTTGTTCCGGGGATCGACGCCGCCAGCTCCATGCCACGCTCCGCGAGCCCCACGTAGACGGACGCCGTGAGTGTCAGGAACGACGCGAAGATCCCGAAGACCAAGGGGTCCGCGCTCGGCCCGACGGGCGACGCGGTGTGCACGTGCTCCGCCGGGACGCGGGCCGCCGTGAGGCGGGTGGAGTGGGACTGCGTCGCCCGCATCCCGAGCGTGTCCCAGTTGCTCAGCACCTCGATTCCCGGGGCCGCCCGATCGAGGAATCCGTGCACGAGCATGTCCCCGCC
Organism: Arthrobacter halodurans; assembly: GCF_041877255.1. NCBI lineage: Bacteria > Bacillati > Actinomycetota > Actinomycetes > Micrococcales > Micrococcaceae > Arthrobacter > Arthrobacter halodurans. The sequence goes on along the minus strand of NZ_JBHDLJ010000004.1, from coordinate 78,726 downwards.
GTCCTCAGCCGACCTCCCGAAGACCCCCAGCTTCGTCCAGACGGGCGCCAGCGAGGTGAAGACCTTGGTGCCCGTGAACGCGTAGGACCCGTCGGCCGCCCGAGCGGCGACGGTCGTCGAGTCGAACAGGACCGAGTCGTTGCCCGCCTCGGAGACGCCGAATGCCATCACCTCCCCGTCGGCGACCCACTCCAGCACCGCGTTCAGCCTGTGGTCGCCCCGCGCGGCCAAGAGCCGCGCGACACCGGTCCATACCAGGTGCATGTTCACCGCCAGCGCCGTGGCCGGCGCGTGGGCGGCCAGCAGCCGCTGCGCCGCCGTCGTGCGCTCCATCCCCCAGTCGAACCCGCCGAGCTCCGGCGGCAGCATGGCCTTGAGGTACCCCGCGGCCCGCAACTCCTCGAAGTCCTCGACGCAGAAGGAGTTGGACGCGTCGTAGCCGGCGGCGCGGGCGCGCACCCGGCCCAGCAGGTCCGGGGTGAGGAGGTCTTCGGGCCCTGTCACCGCTCTCCTAGTAGGTCGTCAGCAGGCGGTGGAGCACCCGGGTGCCGAACTGCAGCGATTCCGTGGGGACACGCTCGTCGACGCCGTGGAACATTCCGGTGAAGTCGAGGTCGTCCGGCAGCCGCAGCGGCGCGAAGCCGTAGCCCGTGATGCCGAGGCGGGACAACGACTTGTTGTCCGTCCCCCCGCTGAGCATGTACGGCAGCACCACGGCGTCCGGATCCTCGGACCGCAGGCTGCCGACCATGCTGTCCACCAGGGTCCCGGAGAACGGGACCTCCAGGGCGACGTCGGAGTGCACGGTGCTGATGTCGATGCCCTCGCCGGCGAGTTCGCGCAGGGTCCGCATGACCAGCTCGTCCTGCCCCGGCAGGGTCCGGCAGTCGATGAGCGCCTCGGCCCCGCCCGGGATGACGTTGTGCTTGTACCCGGCCTTCAGGACGGTCGGGTTCGACGTGTTCTGCAGCGTCGCGCCGACGAACCGGGCGACCGTGCCGAGTTGGTCCAGCAGGGCCGCCGGATCGTCCTCCGAGAATTCCACACCGGTCAGTTCGGACACGCCCTCGAGGAAGGCGCGGGTCGTCTTCGTGTACTCCAACGGCCACTCGTGGCGGCCGATCCTGGAGACGGCCTCGGCCAGGAGCGTGACGGCGTTGTCGTCGTTGATCTGCGAGCCGTGCCCGGCGCGGCCGGCCGCGGCGAGCTTCAGCCAGGCGATGCCCTTCTCCGCGGTCTGCAGGAAGTAGGCTCGGCGGCCGCCGACGGTCGAGGAGAAACCACCCACTTCGCTGATGGCCTCCGCCGCTCCCTCGAAAAGCTCCGGATGCCGGTCCACGAGCCACGAGGCTCCATAGTCGCCACCGGCCTCCTCGTCCGCGAAGAACGCGAAGACGAGGTCTCGGCGGGGGCGTGTGCCGTCGCGGTGCATCTGGCGCTGGACGGCGAGGATCATGGCATCCATGTCCTTCATGTCCACGGCCCCGCGTCCCCAGATCATGCCGTCCTTGACGTCCGCGGCGAACGGGTCGACGCTCCAGTCCTCCTTGAGCGCGGGGACGACGTCGAGGTGGCCGTGGACGACGAGGGCGGGCAGGCTCGGGTCGGTGCCCTCCATGCGCGCCACGACGCTGGCGCGCCCGGGCGAGGACTCGAAGATCCGGGGCTCGAGCCCGCCCTCGGACATCAGCCCCGCCGCGTACTCGGCGGCCCCGCGCTCGCCCCGGCTGTCGTTCCCACCGAAGTTCGAGGTGTCGAAGCGGATGAGGTCGCGGCAGATCTCGACGACCTCGTCGCCCGCCGGCACGCCATGCGCGCCCTCGTTCGTTTGCTGTGTCATGGCTTCACCTTCCGGTTGTGCTGGACCTCCAGACCCCCAGCCTAGCCAGCCGCGGCCCGGGACCGCCGAATTGGGAACTCCGTAGGGACCGTGTTAGAGTCTTACTCGCCGCTTTCACCGGGAACGACGATCCAAGGATCGGGTTCCGGACGTGGAATGCACCACCTGCGCGGGTGGCGGAATAGGCAGACGCGCTAGCTTGAGGTGCTAGTCCACGGATAGTGGGTGGGGGTTCAAGTCCCCCTCCGCGCACAGCGAAGGCCCCAGTCGGAGAGATCCGGCTGGGGCCTTTTCGTTCCCCGCCGAACCCCCATTGACGCCCAACGCACCTTGTATGTCCCTGAACAACCGCGAGGGCTTGTGCGCGGCGGGACGCGATGCCGGAGCGCGCGCCGTCGGGGCCCTCATGGGGTCCGACGCACAAGTTCACCAGTTCCCTAGACCGGACCACGTCCCGCCTGTACGGTGAGGCGTACGCAGTTGTCGTACCTGTGGGGGGTCTCTTGGGGAGCGTCCCCTGCGGGTTACTTAGGGGAACAACATGACGACATTGGGGAGCGTGCGGCAAACTGGGGTGCGCCGCAGCAATACCTTCTTGACGTGGCGCTGGCTGGCCACCGCCACCGCCGCCGCACTACTCGTGGGCTCATCGCCCGCGGCCGGATTCACGCCCGCTTCGCGGGGTGTGGCCGTGGCCGCGGGACCGGCCGCGCTGCCCATAGGCGTGGCCGCACCCGTGCTGGTGCCCGGCTTCGCCGCGCCGGCCTTCCAAGGGCCCGCCCAAGCCGTCGCGCGTCAGGCGGCCGCGTGGAGGCAGCCTCCCGGCCTGGAGGTGAACCGGGACGGTAGCGCCGCGGACGGCGAGAGCGTCCTGCGTGCCGTGGACCGGCTCGCGCTCGTCGGCGCCGACGCGGGGCTCCCGGGAGGCCTTCGCCTGGCGCATCCGGTCTCGACGCTGCGCATCACCAGCCCATTCGGCTGGCGGGCGAACCCCACGGGTTCCGGCCACCAAATACACATCGGCCAGGACTACGCGATCGCCTGCGGGTCCCCGGTCCGGGCGGCCGAGTCCGGCACCGTGGTCCAGTCCGCCTGGGCGGGGCACTCCGGCAACCGCATCACCGTCGACCACGGTTCGGGCGTAAGCACGGCGTACAGCCACAACTCCCTCCTCGTGGCGCGGGTCGGCGACCGGGTGGAGCAGGGCGCGCTGGTGGCGCTCTCCGGAACGACCGGCAATTCGACGGGATGCCACGTCCACTTCGAGGTCTACCTGAACGGCAAATGGACGGATCCGGCACTGTATCTGCCGAGCGTGCCCGGTCAGCCCCGTCCCCTGACGCCCGCGGAGCTGAGGTCGGTGCAGGGCACGGTGGCCGCAGGTGTCCTCGCCGGCCCCAAGGCGCCGATCGGCGCGCTCCGGGACCCGAGCATGTCGCCACCGCGCGTGGCGGTTCCGCCCGCCCCGCGGGCCCCCGCGCCACCGGCAGCGCCACCTTCGGACGCCCTGGACCCGACACCGTCGCCGGTTCCGGGACGCCCAGATGCGACCCCGGGCAAGCCCTCTCCACGCCCTACGCCGCCGTCCGGCGGCACCCCTGTCTCCCCTCCGGGTTCCACGCCGCCGGGCACTCCCCCGCCGACTTCCACGCCGCCGGGCACTCCCCCGCCGACTTCCACGCCGCCGGGGACTCCCCCGCCGAGCACCCCGCCGCCAACAACGACGCCGAAGCCCACACCGCCCCCGTCGACTCCGACTCCGCCCTTGAACACGCCGCCTCCGAGCGAGCCGGCGCCCCCGACGACGGTCGACCCCCCGGCTCCGACCCCACCGGTCCCGACCCCACCGGCTCCGACTCCACCGGCCCCGGCGCCAGCGCCGGTCGATCCGCCTTCACCGTCCCCGGGGACGCCGCCCGCGTCGCCCGAGCCCGCGCCGGTCGATCCGCCGCCGGTGCCCTCCGAGACGCCCGGGCCACCCGTCCCGAGCGAGGCTCCGCCGTCGGATGCACCCGCCCCGACGCCGACTGCGACCATGGTTCCCTCGGAGTCGGGCGCGGCCGCGACCACGGACGCCGGTTCCGGGGCGTCCGGCGAACCGTTGGCCGACACCGCGCACGAGGCCGCCACCGCCGCCGCGCGGCGGACCGTCGAGGTGGCCTAGGCCCGCCGCGCGCGGACGGGCAAACCGGCGATGAGCCGGCCGTAGAGTTCCGTCGACGAGCCGGCGAAGGTCGCCGGCAGGAACTCCCGCGCGGCCTCCGCAGCCGCGTCCGTGAGATCCCGGGCGATCTCCGGGTCGTTGGCGATCGCGACGATCGCGCGGGCCATCGCGGCGGGGTCCGGTGCGTCCGCCAGCACCCCGCAGGACACCAGTCCCTCGCGCAGTTCCGGATCGACATAGAGCACCCCGCGGCCCAAGAGGATCGATTCCACGACGGTCATGGGCTGGTTGTCGAAACCGTGAGAGGTCAGGCACGTTAGGTGCGACGAGCTGATCAGTCGCCGCACGCGTTCGTTGCCCACCCGGCCCACGAACTCGACCTCCGGCAGTGCGGCCGCGGCGGACCGCGCCGCCGCCAGCTGCCGACCGTCGCCGATCACCGCGACACTGAGGCGCCCGGGACCCAGATCCTTCGCCGCCAACCGGATGGCCTCGATGAACGGGAGCAGACGCTTCTCCTCGACGCAGCGTCCGATCCAGGCCAGGCGGAGCGGCGCGTCCCCGGTCTGCGGGGGCAGCGGGGCCGGGCGCTCGGCGATCCTGAACGTGTTCGGTATGACGGCCACGTCCACCAGTCCGGCCGCGCGAAGATGGGCGGCCTGGTGGGCCGACGGCGACACCACGGCGTCGGCGAGCCGCGCCGTGGTCAAAGTCATGTTCCGCAGGGCCGCGTCCACAGGGCGCTGGCCGAGACGCGCGTTCGTCATGCCGGAGCGGGTGAGCCAGCGGTAGCAGGCGCGGACCATGGCCGCCTTGGGGCGCTGGAACGGCCCCACAGCCTGCCAGAAGAACGTGTGCACGGTGAGGACCACCGGCAATCCGGCCCGCCGCGCCGCGGTGAACCCGGCCCGGACCAGCCCGAACTCCGAATGGCAGTGCAGGAGCTGGGACTCGGTCCGTCGGAGCACTTCGCCGACCTGCCGCACCACCGCGGCGGTGTTGCGAATCAGCGGCAGCCCGACGGACGGCACGATCAGCGGAAAATCGATGGGCGCGAGCTCGATGCGCTCGTGCGTCTCCAGCTCGGGCACGGACGTGGTCGGCCGCGGCGCGATGACCGTCACCCGGTGCCCGGCGTCGGCGAGCACGCGTGCCTGCTGGATGAACGCCGTCTGGGCGCCACCGAGGTACTCGAGGGAGTAGTCGCACATCAGGGCCACACGCATTGCTCCAGCGTAGGCCACGGGTCGTTCCCGCCACGCCGGGGCGGCGGCGGTTCGCCCGGAGTCCGCCTTACCGGAGTCCGCCTCACCGGAGAGCGCGGACCGGAGTGGCGGGGCGCCGCGGCCGGGGACTAATCTTCAGGTGATACTCCGGCGAACCGTCGGACCGCCGCTAGGAAGCACATGACCCCCTCACTCCGCGAGCAATTGCCGGGCGGCGCCGCCCGGCGGTCCGACGCATCGGAACCGCCGAGTGGCGCCGGCGGAGGCCTGCGCATCGCGATGCTCTCCCTGCATACCTCCCCCTTGGCCCAGCCGGGATCCGGCGACGCCGGGGGCATGAACGTCTATGTCCGCCAGCTCGCGGCGGCCCTCGCCGGCCGAGGCGTCGGCGTCGACATCTTCACTCGGGCGGTCGACGGGGCGGGAACCACGGTGCTGGGGAACGGCGTAACCGTGCACCACATGGCCGCCGGACCCGAGGGCCCCCTCTCCAAGGAGCGCCTGCCCGAGTTCCTGCCCGAGATCGTGGCCGCCATCCAGAAGTGCTGCTCCGGCCGGTTCGACCTGATCCACAGCCATTACTGGATGTCGGGGTTGGCCGGTCTCGAACTTGCGCGGGATTGGGGCGTGCCCCTGGTCCACACCATGCACACCATGGGGAAGGTGAAGCGCCGCCACCACGCCGACGCCGACGAACCGGACGTCCGGCTCAGCGCCGAGCTTCGCCTGGTGGCGGAGTCGGCCCGCATCACGGCCAACACCCCGGCCGAGGTCCGCGAGCTCGTGTCCCTGTACTCCGCCGATCCGTCCATGGTGGACGTCGTTCCCCCGGGGGTGGACCTCGGGATCTTCCGTCCGGACGGGCCGCGGCAGTGGCGGGGCTTCCACGGCGGTGCGCCGGCCGCCACGGGCGCCGCCGAGACGGCACCCGACGCGGCCGCACCCGCACCCGCACCCGCACCCGCACCCGACACGATGGTCCGACGCCCGCTGCGGCTCCTCTTCGCGGGCCGGATCCAGAAGCTGAAGGGCCCGCACATCCTGGTCCGGGCCCTCGGCGTGCTGAACCGCACCCGGCCCGACCTCGCCGTCGAGCTGGCCGTCATCGGCGCCCGCAGCGGGGCGCCGGAGCTGAACCTGCACCGGCTCGTGGCCGAGGAAGGCGTCGAGCGCGAGGTGGGTCTCCTGCCTCCGGTTCCTCCCGACGAACTGGCCGGCTGGTTCCGCGGCGCCGACCTCGTGACCGTTCCGTCCTACAGCGAGTCGTTCGGGCTCGTGGCCATGGAGGCCCAGGCCTGCGGCACCCCAGTCCTGGCGCACGACGTCGGGGGCCTGCGGCACACCGTCCTGGACGGGGAGACGGGCGTGCTGCTCCCCGACCTGGATCCGGGGCGCTGGGCCGCCGCGCTGGCCGGGCTCGCCGACACCCCCGAGAGGCTGGCCGCCTACGGAGAGGCGGCTGCGCGGCACGCGGCGCGGTTCGACTGGGCGCGGACGGCCGAGGCGGCCCTCGGCTCCTACGGTCGGGCCCTCACGGCGACGGCTGGTCGGCCGGAGCCGGCGCGGCGGACCTGATCCCCGCCCCGCCGGCCGGACATCAGCCCGCCGGCCGCGCGGCTAGCGCAGCGGACGAACGGACCCGGAGAAGTGGCGGCGCGACGAGGCGGCGCTCCAGCCCTCGAACAGGGTCGCGTCCCCGGACTCCCTGACGCCGAACTGGACCGAGGCCGGCAGGAACACGGGAGCCTCGAACCCGATCGACCAGCGGTACCCGCCGTCGTTCGGCGCCGTCGCCGCCAGCGCCCTGCCGGCCAGGAACATGCCGTGCGCGATGTGGCTCTTCAGCCCCAGCGCCTTCGCGGGCAGGAGGCCGAGATGGATCGGGTTGTAGTCGCCGAGAACCGCGGCGTAGGCGCGGCCGGTCTCCGCCCCGAGCCTCCACACCCCGGTCCTGGTCCGCGCGGCGGCGGAGGGTTCGGCGCGCTCCGTGCGCTCCGGCCGCGCTCCGGCCCAGACCCCCTTGGCGAGGTACGTGGAGACGCCGCGCCACACCACGACGCCGGAGACCGACGCCTCGCACACGACGTCGAACGCGGTTCCGGCGTGGTGCGGTCTCAGGCCCTCCGCCCAGGCACGCACCGCCAGCTCCTCCTCGGCACCGACGGCCCGCCGGTGCTCCACCTCGTTGCCCAGATGGACCATGCCGAGCAGGGGCAGCGGGAAGTCCTCGGCGGCCAGCACGCTCATCGCCACGGGGAACGCCATGCCGTGCACAAACACGCTCGGCAGGGTGTCCCGGACGGTGTCGCCCATCAGCCGCTGGTAGGCGACAAGCCGGTCGGGGTCGGCGGTCACTCCGTCGACCGCGTGCTCGACCGCCGGCAACTCCAGCGGTTCCCCCTGCCGGCTCCGCCGCGCCACGAGTTGCCGCCGCAGGGCGGTCGCGTAGAGGCCGACCAGCCCCGGCACCGCGTCCAAGCGGACCTCGCGGCGGTTCATGCGCCCACCAGCGACTGTCCGCAGACCCGCAGGGTCTCCCCGTTGATGCCACCTGCGCCGTCCGCCGCGAGGAAGGCCACCGCCTCGGCCACATCCACGGGGAGTCCGCCCTGCATGAGCGAGGGCATGAGCATGCGCGCGACCGCCCGCGTGGCCGCGGGAATCCTCGCCGTCATGTCCGTCTCGATGAATCCCGGGGCCACGGCGTTGATGCCGCCGTCCGCGGCCGCGACGAGCGGGGCGGTGGCCCGGACCATGCCGATCACCCCGGCCTTGGACGCTGCGTAGTTCGTCTGCCCGCGGTTTCCCGCGATCCCGCTGGTCGAGGCGAGCGACACGATCCGCAGGCCCCGCAGGCCGGCGTCCAGGAGGATACGGTTCATCCGCAGCTGCGACTCGAGGTTCACCGCCATCACGGAGTCCCACCGCGCGGCGTCCATGTTGGCGAGGAGCTTGTCGCGCGTGATGCCGGCGTTGTGCACCACGATGTCCAGCGACCCGTGGCGCGTGGTCGCGTGCTCGAGGATGACCGTGCCGGCGTCGGGCCGGGTGATGTCCAGCTGCAGCGCGGTCCCCCCGAGTTCGTTGGCGACGCGTGCCAGCGCCTCGCCGGCCGCCGGCACGTCCACCACGACGACGGTCGCGCCGTCGCGCCGGAGCGTGCGCGCGATCGACGCGCCGATGCCGCGGGCTGCGCCGGTCACCACGGCGACCTTGCCGGCCAGCGGGGCGTCCCAGGACGCCGGCAGCGCCCCGTCGCCCGTGGAGACCCGGACGAACTGGCCGTCGACGTAGGCGCTGCGGCCGGAGAGCAGGAAGCGCAGGGCGGCCACCGCGGACGGCGCGTCGGCGCCGGTGCCCCGGGCCAGGACGATGCCGTTGGCGGTCGCGCCGCCGCGCAGCTCGCGGCCCAGGGAGCGGAGCATGCCGTCGATCCCCTGCCGCGCGGCCGACTGCTCGGGGTCCACCGATTCGGACGCCGGCCGCGAGACCCCCACGACGCGCCCGCCGGGCAGGAGGTGACGCAGGGACTGCCCGGCCTCCAGCGCGGCCACGGAGAGCTCGGCGGGCGTCTGGACCGAGTCCAGCGCCAGCACGATGGCGCCGATCCGTTCGGATCCCGCGCCGTGCCGACGCACGTCCAGTCCCCAGCCGAGCATCGTCTCGGCGAGGTGGTGGGCCGCCTCCCCGGCGCCCAGCAGCACGACGGGGCCCGGGACAAGCGGCGCCCCCGGGTCGTGCCGCCGGAGGATCGCCGGCCGCGGCAATCCCAGTCGCTTCGCCAGGTCCTGGGTCAGGCCGGTGTTGACGAGTTTCAGGTAGCTGTCGCCCATGGTCAGCGCGCCTCCAGGATCGCGACGACGCCCTGGCCGCCGGCGGCGCACACGGAGATCAGGCCGCGCCCGGATCCCTTCTCGTGCAGCAGCTTCGCGAGCGTGGCGACGATGCGGCCGCCGGTCGCGGCGAACGGGTGTCCCGCCGCCAGCGAGGAGCCGTTCACGTTCAGGCGCGTCCTGTCGATGGCCCCCAGCGGCGACTCGAGGCCCAGCTTGTTCCGGCAGAAGTCCGGGTCCTCCCAGGCGGCCAGCGTGCTGAGCACGGTGCCCGCGAACGCCTCGTGGATCTCGTAGAAGTCGAAGTCCTGCAGCGTGAGCCCGTTGCGCTCCAGCATCCGCGGTACGGCGTAGGCCGGGGCCATGAGCAGCCCCTCCTTGCCGCGCACGAAGTCGACGGCGCCCGCCTCGAAGTCCACGAAGTTGGCCAGCATGGGCAGGTCGTGGGTCCGGGCGTAGTCCTCGGAGCCGAGCAGCACCACGGAGGCCCCGTCGGTCAGCGGGGTGGAGTTGCCCGCCGTCATGGTGGCCCCGTCCCCGAGGTCCTTGCCGAAGACCGGTTTGAGGCCCGCCAGCTTCTCGGCCGTGGTGTCGGCGCGGAGGTTGGTGTCCCGCGAGACGCCGCGGAAGGGGGTGATGAGGTCGTCGAAGAAGTGCCGGTCGTAGGCCGCCGCGAGGTTGCGGTGGCTGGCCAGCGCGAGTTCGTCCTGGGCGGCGCGCGTGATGCCCCACGCCGCGGTCGTCGTTGCCTGGTGGTCGCCCATGGACAGCCCGGTCCGGGGCTCGCCGGTGCCCGGGGCGTGGGGCGCGAGGTCGCGCGGCCGGAGCCGCGAGACGGCGGCCAGCTTCTGCCGCGCGGACTTGGCCCGCGAGAGGTCCAGGAGCACCGCGCGCAGGCCCTCGCTCACGGCGATGGGCGCGTCCGACGTCGTGTCCACCCCGCCGCCGATCGCGGACTCAAGCTGCCCGAGCCGGATCTTGTTGGCGAGGGACCCGATGGCCTCCATGCCCGTGGCGCACGCCATCTGCACGTCGTAGGCGGGGGTCTGCGGGTCCAGCGAGGTGCCCAGCACCGCTTCGCGCACCAGGTTGAAGTCCTTGGAGTGCTTCAGGACGGCGCCCCCGGCCACGGAGCCGATGCGCTCCCCCTGCAGGCCGAAGCGCGCGACGAGCCCGTCCAGCGCCGCGGTCAGCATGTCCTGGTTGGAGGCCCGCGCGTAGGGGCCGCCGGAACGGGCGAACGGGATGCGGTTTCCCCCGATGACGACGGCGGGGCGGGCGGTTCCGCCGGCTGTGGCGGGGGTGGGCTGCGGGGCCATGGGACGCTCCTGGGGATCGGTGAGGGTTACCGATACCAAGCGTACCTGATACGCTGGGTATCGTGAACGTCACCCCGCGACAAACCCAGGTCCCCGAGGCGCCCGCCGGCGACGGCCGGTCCGCGCGCTGGGACGCGCACCGGCAGGTCCGGCGGCTCGAGCTGATCAGCGTCGCCCGGCGCGCGCTGCACCGGCTGGGGCCGGCCGCGTCCATGGAGGACCTGGCCGCGGCCGCCGGCACCAGCAAGTCCGTGTTCTACCGGTACTTCGGGGACAAGAACGGTCTCCGCCGCGCCATGGGCGAGGTCGTCATCGCGCAGATGCGCTCCAAGGTCATCGACGCCGCGCGCCGCGCCTCCTCCGAGGAGGAGGGCCTGCGCGCCATGGTGGGCGCCTACCTGCACATGGCGCAGACATCCCCGAACGTCTACTTCTTCGTCACCTCGACCGGCCGGGACCCGCTCGCCGTGCCCGACGCCTCCGGCGGCGCGGCCGGCGAGGACGAGGAGCCCCTCCACCACTTCTTCGCCGACATCACGGCCATGATGGGCGAGCGCCTGCACGCGTACATCGGCGCCGGCGAGGCCCACGCGGGCGGCGCCGCCGCCGTCGCGCTGTGGCCGCGCGCCTCGATCGGCATGGTCCGCGCCGCCGGGGAGACGTGGCTCCGCCTGCCGGAGGGCCCGGAGAAGCCCACCGAGGAGGAGCTGGCCGAGACCATCACCCGCTGGCTGGTCCGCGGCATCGTGCGCCGGCCGACAGTTGCGACCCCACCCGCCTCCACACCCACCACCACACCCGTGCACGACGAAAGGCCACCGCAGTGACTCAGGAAACACCGACCTCCGCCACCCCGAACCCCGGCGTCGACGTCGCGGCCCTCGGGGAGCAGCTGCTGGGCAAGTGGGCGGACATCCGCAAGCAGGCCCGCGAACTCGCCGGCCGGCCGGAGTTCCAGCGCATCGAGGGCCTCGGCATGGCGGAGCAACGCGAGCGTGTGCTCCACCAGCTGACGCTCCTGGTGGAGGCCAAGGCCATCTCGCGCTCACTCCCCCGGCGCCTGGGGGGCGAGGACAACCACGGGGGCAACATCGCGAACTTCGAGGAGCTCGTCGTCGCCGACCCCTCGTTGCAGATCAAGGCCGGCGTCCAGTGGGGCCTGTTCGGCTCCGCCGTGATGCACCTCGGGACGCAGGAGCACCAGGACAAGTGGCTGCCGGGCATCATGAACATGGAGATCCCCGGCGCGTTCGCGATGACGGAGATCGGCCACGGCTCCGACGTCGCCAGCATCGCCACGACGGCCACCTACGACGCCGAGACCCAGGAGTTCGTGATCCACACGCCGTTCCGCGGCGCGTGGAAGGACTACCTCGGCAACGCCGCGCTCCACGGGCGCGCCGCCGTCGTCTTCGCGCAACTGATCAGCCGCGGCGTCAACCGCGGCGTGCACGCCTTCTACGTGCCGATCCGCGACGACAACGGCTTCCTGCCCGGCATCGGTGGCGAGGACGACGGGCTCAAGGGCGGACTGAACGGCATCGACAACGGGCGCCTGCACTTCACCCGCGTGCGGGTCCCGCGGACGAACCTGCTCAACCGCTACGGCGACGTCGCCGAGGACGGGACGTACACCTCCCCCATCGCCAGCCCCGGCCGCCGGTTCTTCACGATGCTGGGGACGCTGGTGCAGGGGCGCGTCTCGCTGGACGGCGCGGCGGTCGCGGCCAGCAAGGTCGCCCTGCAGATCGCCGTCCGCTACGCCAACGAGCGGCGCCAGTTCAACGCCTCCTCGACCACCACGGAGGAGGTGCTGCTCGACTACCAGCGCCACCAGCGGCGGCTCGTCACGCGCATCGCGACGACGTACGCCATGTCCTTCGCGCACGAGGAGCTGCTGGAGAAGTTCGACGACGTCTTCTCCGGCGCGCACGACACCGACGAGGACCGCCAGGACCTGGAGACGCTCGCCGCGGCCCTGAAGCCGACCTCGACGTGGCACGCCCTCGACATCCTGCAGGAATGCCGCGAGGCCTGCGGAGGGGCCGGGTTCCTGACCCGGAACCGCTTCACCTCGCTGCGCGCGGACCTCGACGTCTACGCGACGTTCGAGGGCGACAACAACGTCCTTCTCCAGCTGGTCGCCAAGCGGCTCCTGGCCGACTACGCCCAGGAGTTCCGGCACCTCGACGCGGGAGTGCTCGCGCGCTACGTCGTCCGCCGTGCCGAGCACGTCGCGCTGAACCGCTCGGGCCTGCGCCAGCTCGCGCAGACGTGGGCGGACACCGGTTCGGAAAAGCGCTCGGCGAACTTCCTCAAGGACGCCGACACGCAGCGCGAACTGCTGACCGACCGCGTGCGCACCATGGTCTCCGAGGTCGCCGACGAGATGCGCGGCGCGGCGCGCCTGCCGCAGGACCAGGCGGCGGCAGTGTTCAACGAACACCAGCACCAGGTCATCGAGGCGGCCCGCTCGCACGCCGAGCTCCTGCTCTGGGAGGCCTTTACCCGCGGTGTCGAACGGGTCCAGGATCCCGGCACCAAGGCCGTGCTGACGTGGCTGCGCGACCTCTACGGACTCGGCCTCATCGAATCCAACCTGTCGTGGTACCTCATGCACGGCCGGCTTTCCAGCCAGCGCGCCCGCACGCTGGGGCCCTACATCAACCGCCTCCTGGCCCGGCTGCGCCCGCACGCGCAGGACCTGGTCGACGCCTTCGGCTACGGCCCGGAGCACCTCCGCGCAGACATCGCCACGGGCATCGAGGCGGAGCGGCAGGCCGAGTCGATGGAGTACCTGCGCCGGCAGCGCGCTTCCGCCGACGCGCCGGTGGACGAGAAGATCCTCGTGGCCCGGCGCAAGGCCGAGGAGCGGGCGACCCGCGGAACCGAGCGGGCGGTCGCCGCGCGCTGACCGGCGGACGCGGCCGGGGGGCCGCACCAGCGGGCCCCGGCGACAGAGGCACGGAGGCTCCCCCGCGGGCGGCGGGAGCCTCCGTGCCGCCGGATGCGGTGCCGGTCAGGCGCCGGCGATGGCGTTGCGGTAGACCTCGAGCGTCTTCTCCGCGATTGCGGTCCAGCTGAAGTGCTCGGCCGCCCGCCGGCGGCCCGCGGCGCCCATCGCCCGGGCGCGCTCGGGGTCCTCGAGGGCGCGATTGAGGGCCGCGGCGAAGGCGACGACGAAGCCCTCGGGGTCCAGCGGCGTGCCGGTGCCGTCCTGCGTCTGCTCCAGCGGCACGAGGTAGCCCGTTTCGCCGTCGACGACGACCTCGGGAATGCCGCCGGTAGCGCTGGCGACGACCGCCGTCCCGCAGGCCATGGCCTCGAGGTTGACGATGCCCAGCGGTTCGTAGACCGAGGGGCACGCGAACACGGTCGCCTGGGACAGGACCTGCGTCAGCTCGTCGCGCGGGAGCATCCGCTCGATCACGACGACGCCACTGCGCGTGGCCCGCAGGCCCTCGATCAGCCGGCCCACCTCGGCCGCCAGCTCGGGGGTGTCGGCCGCCCCGGCGCAGAGGACGAGCTGCACGTCCTCGGGGAGGTGCGCCGCCGCGCGCAACAGGTACGGCACGCCCTTCTGCCGCGTGATGCGCCCGACGAACACCACCGACCGCCGCTCGGGGTCGATGCCGAGACCCGCCAGCGCGTCGGTTCCCGGCTCGGGGCTCCACGCGTCGACGTCGATCCCGTTGTGCACCACGTGAACCCTGCCCGGGTCCACGTCCGGATACGCGCGCAGGATGTCGCGCCGCATCCCGTCCGAGACGGCGATGATGGCGGCCGCCGCGTGGTAGGCCGTGGACTCGGCCCAGGAGCTCAGCGCGTAGCCCCCGCCGAGCTGTTCCGCCTTCCAGGGTCGCAGTGGCTCCAGCGAATGCGCGCTGACGACGTGCGGGATCCCGTGCAGCAGCGAGCCGAGGTGTCCTGCCATGTTCGCGTACCAGGTGTGGGAGTGCACCAGGTCCGCCTGCGCCAGGTTGCCGACGATGGACAGGTCCGTGCCGAGCGTCTGCACCGCCGGGTTGGCTCCGTCGAGTTCCGCCGGGACGCCGTAGCTGCTCACGTGCGCCCCGTGGTAGTCGTCCGGACGGGGGTCTCCGAACGCGTGGACCCGCAGATCCACGAGCGGCGCCAGAACCCGTGAGAGCTCGGCGACGTGCACACCGGCCCCGCCATAGATGGTCGGGGGAAATTCCTTGGAAATAATGTCGATTCGCACACTGCCAACGTAGTCCCTGCGGCCTCGGTCACATAGTGTGACACAGTAGTGAATGTCGCGGCCGGAACACCGGGGACCGGCCCTGGATAAGGAGCTTCCATGCCCACGAAGAAGGTACTCGCCATCGTTCTGGCCGGCGGAGAAGGCAAGCGCCTGATGCCCCTGACCGCGGACCGCGCCAAGCCGGCCGTGCCGTTCGCCGCGAGCTACCGGCTCATCGACTTCGCGCTGTCGAACGTCGTGAACTCCGGGTACCGCAAGGTCGTGGTGCTGACCCAGTACAAGTCGCACAGCCTGGACCGGCACATCTCCGAGACGTGGCGCATGTCGGTGCTCCTGGACAACTACGTCGCGTCCGTGCCCGCCCAACAGCGGCTCGGCAAGGACTGGTTCCTCGGGTCCGCCAACGCGATCTACCAGTCGATGAACCTGGTCCACGACGCCAAGCCCGAGTACGTCGTCGTCGTCGGCGCGGACCACGTCTACCGCATGGACTTCTCGGACATGCTCGACGCGCACATCAAGGCCGGGGTCTCGGCCTCCGTCGCCGCGGTCCGCCAGCCGCTGTCCATGGCGAACCAGTTCGGGGTCATCGAGGTGGACCCCGAGCGCCCCGACCGGATCGGCGCGTTCGTCGAGAAGCCCGAGACCACCCCGGGCCTGCCCGACGATCCGGGCAGCTTCCTCGCCTCCATGGGCAACTACATCTTCAACACCGACGCGCTCATCGCCGCGCTCGACGAGGACCACACGCGCGAGGACACGAAGCACGACATGGGCGGCGACATCATTCCGCACTTCGTCGAGCGCGGTGACTGCGGCGTCTACGACTTCTCGGCCAACCCGGTGCCCGGCGAGAACCCCGGGAACGGCCGGTACTGGCGCGACGTGGGCACGCTGGACTCCTACTACGACGCCCACATGGACCTGATCGCGCCGATCCCGCAGTTCGACCTCTACAACAAGGAGTGGCCGCTGTTCACGCGCCAGACCGTCTCCCCGCCCGCGAAGCTGGTCCGCGGCGCCGACGGCACGCAGGGCGAGGCGCACGACTCCATCCTCGCCTCCGGCGTCGTGGTCTCCGGCGCCCGGGTCGAGAACTCCGTGCTCTCCACGGACGTGCGGCTCCTGCGCGGCGCCCACGTCACCGGGTCCGTGCTCCTGGACAACGTGCTGGTGGGCGAGGGCGCCCGCGTCAACCGCGCCATCCTCGACAAGAACGTCGTCGTGCCGGACGGCGCACAGATCGGCGTCGACCCCGCGCACGACCGCGCGCGCGGCTTCACCGTCACGGAATCCGGCATCACGGTGCTGAGCAAGGGCCAGGTCGTTATGCCGTGATCCGGCGCCCCGGGCGGTAGAGTTCTCGGGTCATGACTGATGCCCAAAACCCCTTCTCGCCCGAGGACCTGCAGGCCTGCCTGCGCGTCCTCGCGGCCGTCCATGTCCTGCCCGACGACGACGACCGCTTCGTCGCCGTCCGCCACGCCACCGGCAAGATGTTCAAGGCGGTCAAGAAGCACCGGCGCACGACGGCGCGGCTGGAGGACCTCGAGGCCGACCGGCGGACCATGGAGGCCACGGCCACGGGCGCGGCGGACCGGCTGGACGACGAGACCGAGGGACTGCCGCTGACATCGGCGGCCGAGGGGGCGTCGGCCGGCGAGTACCGCCAACCGCGCAAGTGCTACGTGTGCAAGCAGCCGTTCACGCGCGTGGACGCCTTCCACCACCTGCTGTGCCCCGAGTGCGCCGCCAGCGGCCGCCACTGGCGCGAGGCGCGCGCGGACCTGACGGGCCGCACGGCCCTGCTGACCGGCGGCCGGGCGAAGATCGGCATGCACATCGCGCTCCGGCTGCTGCGCGATGGCGCCCACACCACCATCACCACCCGCTTCCCGCGCGACGCCGCCCGGCGCTTCGCCGCGCTCGAGGACAGCGCGGACTGGCTGCACCGGCTCCGCATCGTCGGCATCGACCTGCGCGACCCGTCCCAGGTGGTCTCGCTCGCGGAGCGCATGGTCGCCGAGGGGCCCCTCGACATCCTCATCAACAACGCGGCGCAGACCGTCCGCCGCACGGGGAACGCCTACCGGCACCTCATCGACGCCGAGCGCGTCCCGCTGCCCGCGGAGCTCGGGCCCGGGCGCGGCGGCCCCGAGGTCTGGGGCGCGGGGCACGCGCCGGAGGCCCATCCGCAGGCGCTGGCCGCGGCCTTCGACCTCGACACGACGACGCTCCGGCCCACCGGCGCGGTGGAGCCCGCGCAACTCGCGGCCCTGGCGATGACCGCCGGATCGGCGTCGCTGGAGCGGATCGCCGCCGGGACGGCCATCGACGCCGGCGGACTGATCCCGGACCTGGTCAGCGAGAACAGCTGGACCCAGACCCTGGGCGAGGTCGAGGCGCTCGAGCTCCTGGAGGTGCAGCTGTGCAACGTCACGGCGCCCTTCCTCCTGGCCAGCCGCCTCCGACCGGCCATGGCGGCGGCCGACGCCCGCAGGAAGTACGTCGTCAACGTCTCGGCCATGGAGGGCCAGTTCTCGCGGCGCTACAAGGGTGCCGGCCATCCGCACACGAACATGGCCAAGGCGTCGCTGAACATGCTCACGCGCACCTCCGCCGAGGAGCTCTTCGAGACGGACCGGATCCTCATGACGGCCGTCGACACCGGCTGGATCACCGACGAGCGGCCGCACGACTCGAAGATCCGCCACGCGGCCGAGGGCTGGCACGCGCCGCTGGACCTGGTCGACGGCGCGGCGCGCGTCTACCAACCGATCGTCGAGGGCGAGCGCGGCGTGGACCTGTACGGCTGCTTCATCAAGGACTACCGGCCCTCCCCCTGGTAGGCACACACGGGTAGGCCTGGGACGGACACACGCCCTCGCTCGGCACGGCGGACGACCGCCCCGCGGTCGCGGGCCTCCCCGCGACCGCCCCGCGCCTCACGCCACCCGCGTGACCAGCACCTCGACGCTCAGCGACGCCTCGCGCCCGCCGGACTGGATCCCCTTCAGCGGGCTGACGTCCCGGTAGTCGCGGCCGCGCGCGACCGAGACGTGCAGGTCCCCCGCGGCCTTGTGGTTGGTCGGGTCCCACGAGCGCCACTCGCCGTCCCACCACTCGATCCAGGCGTGGGACTGCCCGGCGACCGTCTCCCCCACGGGGGCGTCGGGACGCGGGTGGATGTAGCCGGACACGTAGCGGGCGGGAATGCCCAGGGAGCGCAGCGCGCCCAGGCCGAGGTGGGCGAGGTCCTGGCAGACGCCCCGCCGTTCCCGCCAGGCGTCCTCGGCGTTGAAGTGGACGCCGGTGACGCCCGGGACGTACTCCATGTGGTCGCGGATCCAGCCGAGCACCGCGTGGGCCGCCTCGTGCGGGGTGGGCAGCGCGCCGAAGGGGGCGACGGCCTCGCGGACCTCGCGGCCGGGCTCGCTGAGCCGGGACTGCGGCAGCCAGTCCGCAAACTCGTCGGCGGCCGCGGAGTCACGCAGGGTGTCCCAGCCGGCCAGCGCGTCCGGCGAGGCCGGGCGCTCGGCGCGGTGCACCTCGACCGTGGACTCGGCGTCGACCTGCAGGAACTCGTGGGGGGCGGTGAGGTCGAAGGCGGTGACCTTCGTTCCCCAGTAGTCCCGGTAGGTGGTGGCGACCGCGGCGCTCGGCGAGACCGCGACGCCGCTCTCGAGCACCACCTGCTGCGCGTCCGTGAGCGGGGACATGCGCGCCTCGTTGTAGGACAGCGTCACCCGCCCGGAGTAGTCGTATCGGGTCCGGTGGTGGATCTTGAGGCGGGTCATGAGATCTCTCCTACCCATGCGTTGTCTTCGGCGCGCGAGAAGTACTTCCGGCTGATGGCGTCGGACGCCTGGGAGCAGGCCTTTTGCACGCGCTCCATGTGTTCGGGCAGTTCCTGCAGCAGGTCCTCGGACTGGTGGAACTCGAGGAAGGAGCGTGCCTGGCCGACGATCCTGCGGGCGTCGCTGTGGAAGCCGACGCGGCGGTGCGAGGGGTCCAGCATGCGCAGGCTGTCCTCGGCCTCGGACAGCGAGTAGACGATCGAGCGGGGGAAGAGGCGGTCCAGGAGCAGGAACTCGGCCGCGTACTTCTCCCCGAACGCCGTGCGCTGGGTGCGCAGGAAGGACTCGTAGGCGCCGGCGCAGCGCAGCATGTTCACCCACGACAGGCCCGAGGCCTGCGTGTCGGCGGTGGACAGCATCCGCGCGGTCATGTCCGCCTTCTCCAGGCTGCGGCCCAGCATCAGGAAGTTCCACGACTCGTCCTTGCTCATGGTCGTGTCGGCCGCGCCGCGCACCATGGCCGTGCGCTCCAGCGTCCAATGGCAGAAGCGGAAGGTCCCGACCACGTCCTTGCGGTGCTGGCTCAGGCCGTACCAGGTGGTGTTCAGCGTCTCCCACAGCGCGGAGGACACGGTCTCGCGCGCCCGGCGCGCGTTCTCCCGGGCCGCGCCGAGCGAACCCGCGATCGACGCCGCGTTGGTCGGGTCGTAGGCCATGTGGTGCAGGAGATCGGCCAGGTCGAAGTCGTCGCTCTCGGAGCGGACCCCCATGACGGCGAGCAGCTCCTGGGACGCGCTGCGCTGCTCGGCGAGCGGCAACTGGTTCAGCCGCTCCAGGTGGACGTCGAGGATGCGGGCGGTCCCGTCGGCGCGCTCGATGTAGCGCCCGATCCAGAACAGCGATTCCGCGATGCGGCTCAGCATGGTGTGTTCCCCTTCCGGGCCCGGGGGCCGCACTGTGGCCGGGTGGCCCTGGTTCCGCGGGACTCGCGGCCGCTCACTGCTGCTCCTGCTGCTCGTCGGGCTCGGCGTCGCGCTTGCCGACCTCGATCGGCCACACGTTCTCCCGGCGTCGGCTGGGGGGCGGCTCCGCCGCGGCCCCCGGTGTCTGGGCCGGGGACGTCTCGTCCACCACCCAGGTGTCCTTGGAGCCGCCGCCCTGCGAGGAGTTCACGATGAGCGAGCCCTCCTTCAGCGCGACGCGCGTGAGTCCGCCCGGCAGAACCCAGACCTCCTCGCCGTCGTTCACGGCGAAGGGCCGCAGGTCGACGTGCCGCGGGCTGAAGCGGTCCTCCGCCATCGTGGGAACGGTGGAGAGCTGCAGGACCGGCTGCGCGATCCAGCCGCGCGGATCCTTGAGCACCCGGGCACGGAGGGCCTCGAGCTCCTCGCGGCTGGCGTCCGGCCCGATGACCAGGCCCTTCCCGCCGGAACCGTCGACCGGCTTCACCACCAGTTCGTGCAGCCGGTCCAAGACCTCCTCCCGCGCCGCGTCCTCCTCCAGCCGGAAGGTGTCGACGTTCGGGATGACCGGTTCCTCGCCGAGGTAGTACCGGATGAGGTCCGGCACGTAGCTGTACACGAGCTTGTCGTCGGCGACCCCGTTGCCCACCGCGTTGGCGATCGTCACGTTGCCGGCACGCGCGGCGTTGACGATGCCGGGGCAGCCCAGCACCGAGTCGGAGCGGAACTGCTGCGGGTCCAGGAACTCGTCGTCGATGCGCTTGTAGATGACGTCGACGCGCTGCTCGCCCTCCGTGGTCCGCATGTAGACGCGGTTGCCGCGGACGACGAGGTCCCGGCCCTCCACGAGTTCGACGCCCATGAGCCCCGCGAGCAGCGTGTGCTCGAAGTAGGCGCTGTTGAAGACGCCGGGGGTCAGCACCACGACGTTCGGGTCCTCGACGCCCCCGGGAGCGGTCTTGTGCAGGGCCGCGAGCAGGCGGCGCGGGTACTCGTCCACGCCGCGGATGTTCTGCTGGCCGAAGGCCTCCGGCAGGCCCTTCGCCATCGCGCGGCGGTTCTCCATGACGTAGGAGACTCCGGAGGGCACGCGCACGTTGTCCTCCAGGACGCGGAACGTCCCCTCCTGGTCGCGGACCACGTCGATGCCCGAGACGTGCACGCGCACGCCCCCGGCCGGACGGAAGCCGTGGACCTGGCGGTGGAAGTGCGCGCTGGAGGTGATGAGCCGGCGCGGAACCACCCCGTCCGCCACGACGTGCATCTTGTCGTAGACGTCGTCCAGGAACGCCTCGAGCGCGCGGACCCGCTGGGAGACCCCGCGCTCCAGCACGTCCCAGTCCTCACCGGAGATCACGCGCGGGACGATGTCCAGCGGGAAGGGCCGCTCCTCCCCCGCGAAGTCGAACGTGACGCCGCGGTCCAGGAACGTCCGCGCCATGGAGTCCGCACGGGCGGCGACGTCGGCGGGCGTCAGCCGGCCGAGTGCGGCGGACACCTGGCCGTAGACGTCGCGCACCCCGTGGTCCCGACGGAACATCTCGTCGAAGGCCGCGGAGCGCCCCTGCGCCCGGGCGTAGTCCTCAAATAGATCTGACATAGGTGCAACACTTTCACGACCCGGGGCGTTCTGGCACCTAGCCGCGCCAACTCCGGGTGTGGTGTTGCAGGATGGAGTCGTTCCACTTGTTCCCGCGAAAGGCCCCCATGCCGTCCTCCACGCCCGCCCCGGCGGCCCCCGGCCGCGTCCTCGGCCGCCTGCTGCCGGGACTGGCGGCCGCCGCGGCCGTCGTCGCCGCGGCGTTTGGCCTGCACGCCCTGCTCCCGGGGGCGCCCGCGCTCAGCCTCTGCGTCCTGCTCGGCGCCTTGGCGTCGAACCTGCCGTGGGGTCCGGCGGCGGCCCGCGGGCGGACCGGTGCCGCCGGGGGGAAGGCACGCGTGTCTCCGGGCATGGCGTGGGCCGCGCGGCACCTGATGCGGGCGGGGATCGTCCTGTTGGGCCTCCAGCTGGTCCTGGCCGACGTCGCGGCGCTCGGCGTGGGCGGGGTGGCGGCTATCGCCGTCGCCGTCGCCGTCGCCTTCGGCGGGACTTGGCTGGCGGCCAAGCTGTTCCGCCTGCCCGGCGACCAGCCCGTCCTGCTGGCGGCGGGGTTCTCGATCTGCGGCGCCAGCGCCATCGGCGCGATGGCCCAGGCCCGCGGCAGCCAGCGCGACGCGCCCGTGCCCGTCGCCCTCGTGACGCTCTGCGGGACGCTCGCCATCGCGGCGCTCCCGGCCGCGAACGCCGCGCTGGGGCTCGGCGCGGTGGACTTCGGGCGCTGGGTGGGGGCCTCGGTGCACGACGTCGGCCAGGTCGTCGCCACGGCGCAGACCGCGGGCGCGGCCGCGCTGGCCGCCGCCGTCGTCGTCAAGCTGGTCCGCGTGCTGGCGCTCGCACCGGTGACCCTGCTCGGCGCCCTGGCGGCCCGGCGCGCGCCCGGAGGCGGCGCGGCCCGGGCGGGAGCACCGCTGGTGCCACTGTTCGTCGCCGGCTTCGCCGCGATGGTGGCCCTGCGCTCCACGGGTCTGCTGCCCGACGCGGTGCTCGACGCCGCGGCCGTGGCCCAGCACCTGCTGCTGGCCGGCGCCCTCGTCGGGCTCGGTTTCGCGATCGATGTCCGTGCCCTGTTCCGCACCGCGTGGCGCGCGACGGCCGCGGCGCTCACCGCGTGGCTGGTCGTCGCCGCCGCGGGGCTCGGCGCGGTCGCCGCGATGGCCGCCTGACGCGGTCGATGGCAGACCGCCCCCGGCCCGCTTCATCTGCGGGATTTGTGATGTAAAGCACTCGTTTGATGGTTGAATGGGCGGGTGGAACAGCACGAGGCGATACAGCCCCCGAACCAGAACCTCGGCCGCGACGAGGCCGCGGCCCGCGCGGCGGCCGTCCGCGCGCATTCCTACGACGTCGCGCTGGACCTCTCGCGGGCTGCCGACCCCGCCGTCGCCGGCTACCGGTCCCGCACCACCGTCCGGTTCTCCGCGGCGTCCCCCGGGTCCTCGACGTTCCTCGACTTCATCCACGGCGGGGTCGACCGCGTGGTCCTCAACGGCACGGCGCTGGAGACCGGAACCGCCGTCGTGGGATCCCGGATCCTGCTGGAGGGGCTCCAGCCGGAGAACACGGTCGAGGTCGACGGCACCGCGCTCTACAGCAGCAGCGGCGAGGGCATGCACCGTTTCGTGGATCCGGCGGACGGCGAGACCTACCTCTACACCCAGTACGAGCCCGCGGACGCGCGCCGCGTCTTCGCCAACTTCGAGCAGCCGGACCTCAAGGCGGAGTTCACGTTCACTGTGACGGCCCCGGCGGGCTGGCACGTGGCGTCCAACCAGGCGGAGGCCCGCCGCGAGGAGCACGGCGACGGCACCGCGACCTGGTCGTTCGCGCCCACGGGCCACATGTCGACCTACATCACCGCGGTCCTGGCCGGCCCCTACCACTACGTGGCGGACACCTGGACCCGCCGGCTCGACGACGGCGGGGTGTTGGAGGTGCCGCTCGGCGCCTCCTGCCGCGCCTCGCTGGCGCCGCACTTCGACGCGGACGCCATCTTCGACGTGACGAAGCGCGGCCTCGACTTCTTCCACGACCTTTTCGACTACCCCTACCCCTGGGGCAAGTACGACCAGGCGTTCGTGCCCGAATACAACCTCGGCGCCATGGAGAACCCCGGGCTCGTCACGTTCACCGAGCACTACGTGTTCACGTCCCGGGCCACGGACGCCCAGTACGAGGGGCGAGCCAACACGATCATGCACGAGATGGCGCACATGTGGTTCGGCGACCTGGTGACCATGCGCTGGTGGGACGATTTGTGGCTCAAGGAGTCCTTCGCGGACTTCATGGGGACCCTGGCGGTGGACGAGGCGACCGACTGGCGGACGGCCTGGGTCACCTTCGCCAACCGGCGCAAGGCCTGGGCCTACGTCCAGGACCAGCTGCCCACGACGCACCCGATCGTTGCCGACATCACGGATCTCGAGGCCGCACGGCAGAACTTCGACGGGATCACGTACGCCAAGGGCGCCGCGGTGCTCAAGCAACTCGTCGCCTACGTGGGGCGCGAGGATTTCATCTCCGCGGTGCGCGCCTACTTCCGCTGCCACGCCTACGGCAACACGACGCTGCGCGACTTCCTCGACGAGCTCGAGCGGGCCTCCGGACGCGACATGGAGGCCTGGTCCGCCGCCTGGCTGCAGACCGCCGGCGTCCCGGTGCTGAGCGTCGAGCTTGAACTCGACGACGACGGCGCGACCGTCCGCGCGGCCCGCCTACGCCAGGAGGGGACCGACCCGGCCACGGGCCGCCGCGTCCTGCGCCCGCACGTGACGCGCCTGGGCGTCTTCGGCGTGCGCGACGGCGCACTGGTGCGCACCGATTCCGTGGACGTGGAGATCACCGGCGAGTCCGCCGACCTTCCGTGGTTGGCCGGCCGACCCCGGCCGGCGGTGCTGCTGCCCAACGACGGAGACCTCAGCTACGCCAAGGTCCGCTTCGACGACCATTCCCTCGGCGTCCTGCTGCGGCACCTCGACACCCTCGACGAACCGCTCGCGCGCGCCACGGCGTGGGCCGCGCTGTGGAACATGGTGCGGGACGGGGCGCTGCCCGCTCCGGACTTCCTCGAGGCCGTGCGGCGCATGGCCGCGTCGGTCCGCGAGGTCGGGGTCCTGCAGATGCTGCTGGACCAGGCCGTCGCCGCGCTGGAGTCGTACTGCGCCCCGGAACCGCGCGCCCGGGAGCGCGGGCTCCTTGTGGAACGCGTCGTGGAACTGATGCGCGCCGCCGATCCGGGCTCGGACCACCAGCTTGCCTTCGCGCGCACGCTGGCCCGGCTGGCGCGCGGCGGCGGCGGCGAGGACGCCGTCGTCGGCCTGTTGGACGGCTCCGCTTCGGTGCCCGGCCTGGCCGTCGACGAGGAGTTGCGCTGGGCCCTGCTGCAGGCGCTGGCCGCGCGCGGCCTGGCCGGCCGGGAACGCCTGGACGCCGAGC
Organism: Arthrobacter halodurans; assembly: GCF_041877255.1. Classification (NCBI taxonomy): domain Bacteria; kingdom Bacillati; phylum Actinomycetota; class Actinomycetes; order Micrococcales; family Micrococcaceae; genus Arthrobacter; species Arthrobacter halodurans. Next base: position 54,328 of record NZ_JBHDLJ010000004.1, on the reverse strand, counting down.
TCGGCTCGGCGCCCTCGGCCGTCGCCGCCGTGGGCCACGCGCTCGCGCTCGCCTCCCGGCCCGACGCCGGGGTCAAGCGGGCCGCGTGGGACGCGGCGCTGTCGGGCGCGGACGCGAACGGCCGAACGCTCTCCAACGACGCGCTCAGCGCCACGGCCGAGGGCTTCACGGTGGGCGAGCACGCACTGATCGACGGCCACTACGCCGGCTACTGGCCGGCGCTGGCCGGGATCTGGTCCCGCATGAGCATCGGACAGGCCACCCGCGTGGTCCAGGGGCTCTTCCCGGTCCGGCAGGACGTCGGCGCCGAGGGTCCCGACGCGCACCCCGTGCTGCTCGCCGCCGACCGGTGGCTCGGCGACTCCGGAGACGCGCCACGGGCCTTGCGGCGCGTCGTGATCGAGCAGCGGGACCAGCTGGCCCGGTCGCTGCGCGGGCAGGCGATCTCACTGCGCGGACCGGCCGCCGCCCCGCGGGGTTAGAGCCCGGACAGCGCGCACCGCCCCCGGGCCTCGGGGATAGCGCGCGCCGCCTCCGGGCCGCGGGCGGGGCCTGGGCGGCCGGCACCAGCTACGGCACGCGGTGGAGCCACTCGGTGGTGCGGAACTTCGACTCCGCCAGCGCCTCGGCGTCGGCCAGCGTCCCCGGCGACAACGCGGAGCGGCGGGCGCCGTAGCGCGCCTCGAAGGTCGCGATCATGGCCTCGATGATGTCCCCGCGCCGCATGCCGGTCTGCCGCTTCAGCGGGTCCACGCGCTTCGCGGCGCTCGCGGTGCCCTTGTCGGAAAGCTTCTCGCGCCCGATCCGCAGCACCTGGACCATCTTGTCGGCATCGATGTCGTAGGACATCGTGACATGGTGCAGCATGGCGCCGCCGGCGAGCCGCTTCTGCGCAGCCCCGCCGATCTTTCCGTGGGGGGTGGCGATGTCGTTCAGCGGCTTGTAGAAGGCCTCGACGCCGAGTCCGGCCAGGGACTCCATGACCCACGCGTCCAGGAACGGGTAGGAGTCGGCGAACGACATCCCGTCCACGAGCGACACGGGCAGGTACAGGGAGTACGTGATCGCGTTGCCGGATTCCATGAACATCGCGCCGCCTCCGCTGATGCGACGCACCACGGTCACGCCGTGGCGGTCCGCGCCATCCGGGTCCACCTCGTTGCGCAACGACTGGAAGCTGCCGATCACCACGGAGGGCTCGTCCCAGTCCCACAGGCGCAGCGTGGGCGGACGCAGCCCGCGGGCCACCTCGCGCGTCAGCACCTCGTCGAGGGCCACCTGCACCGCGATCGGCAGGGTCAGCGGGGGAATGACCTCCCACGTGTGGTCGGCCCAGGTGGTCGCGTGCCCCAACGCACGGCGGACGGCGACCGCGACCGACGCGGGGTCGAAGCCGAACATGACCGCCTCCGGATGGACCGCCGCGGACACCGCGTCGCGCACCGCGCCATGGGGGGTGTGGACCGGCAGCCCCTCGAGGGCCCCGTTGATGTCCTGCAGCGCCTCGTCCGGCTCCAGGAAGAAGTCGCCGTTGACGCTCGCGGACACGATCCGCCGCTCGCCGGCGACGTCGGCAGTCCGCAGGTCGGCGATCACCAGCTTCCCGCCCGGCACCTTGTACTCGCCGTGGTGGGACCGGGCGTCTCCCCGCGCGGCTCCCGCCGGGGTCTGCTGGGGCATCGGATCGCTGGCGGGATGCTGGGGGGACATGCCTCCAGTCTACCGAGGCCCGCCGCGCGGTTAAACGACGAAGGGACCCCCGCGGGGGTCCCTTCGCGACATGCGGAAGTGCTACTTCTTGCCGAAGTTCTTGAAGCGCGCGTTGAAGCGCTCGACGCGTCCGGCGGAGTCCATGATGCGCTGCTTGCCCGTGTAGAACGGGTGCGAGGCGGCGGAGATCTCGACATCGATGACCGGGTAGGTGTTGCCGTCTTCCCACTCGATGGTCTTCTTGGACGTGGCGGTGGACCGGGTGAGGAACTTCTCGCCGGAGGCCAGATCGTGGAACACGATCGGGGCGTACTTCGGGTGTGCGTCAGCCTTCATGTTGGAAACCTTTGTTCGAGCCACTGGATTTTGCCAGCGGCCATACGGAAGAATTCGGACCGTTCGTCACGGAACCGACTTTCCACTATAGCCCGCTGGCCCGCGGCCGCCCAAGTCGGCCGCGCCACGTGTTCGTGCACGCTCCCCCGGCACCCCTCGATCCTCCGCCAGTGGCCGCCCCCTACTGCCCCGCGCCCGGTTCCCCGTGCCCCGCGGCTCACCTGTCGCGCAGTTCCCAGAACGCGACGGCGGAGGCCGCCGCCACGTTCAGCGAGTCCACCCCCGGACGCATCGGGATCATGACGGTGCGGTCGGCGGCGGCGAGGGCCGCCGCGGACACACCGGCACCCTCGGTGCCCAGCATCAGGGCCAGCCGGCCGACGCGCTCCGCGGCGACGTCGTCGATGGAGGACGCGCCCTCGGTCAGTTCAAGGGCCGCGAGCGTGAAGCCGTGCGCCCGGAGCGCCGCGAGGTCGGCCGGCCAGTCGGTGAGCCGGGCCCACGGCACCTGGAAGACCGCGCCCATGCTCACCCGGATGGCCCGCCGGTAGAGCGGGTCGGCGCAGCGCGGGGTGATCAGCACGGCGTCGATGCCCAAGGCGGCGGCGGAGCGGAAGATCGCGCCGAGGTTGGTGTGGTCCACGATGTCTTCCAGGACGGCCACCCGGGAGGCGCCGCCGAGGACGGCGGAGACCGCGAGCGGCTCCGGCCGGTTCATGGCAGCCAGCGCGCCGCGGTGCAGGTGGAATCCGGTGATCTCCTCCAGCACGGCAGGCTCGCCCACGAACGCCGGGATCTCCGGGTGGGCGGCGAGCACATCGGCCAGCCCGTCCAGCCACTTCTCGGCCAGGAAGAAGGAGCGCGGCGTGTGCCCCGCGGCCAGCGCGCGACGCAGGACCTTGGAGCTCTCCGCGATGTACAGCCCGCGTCCCGGATCGGTGCGCTGCCGCAGCGCGGCGTCGCTGAGGCTCACGTAGTCGCCGACGCGGGGGTCCCGCGCGGACTCGATGGGGATGACCGGCATCAGCCGTTGACCAGCTGTCCGAGCATGGCGCCCAGCGCGACGACGCCGAGGACGACGATCACGGCGCGGAGCCACACGGGCGACAGCCGCCGGCCGATCCGGGCGCCGACGAGACCGCCGATCGTGGAGCCGACGGCGATCAGCAGGACCACCAGCCAGTCGATCCGCTCGAACGCGAACAGGAGGTAGGAGCACGCCGCCACGAGGTTGACCACGAGCGAGAGGATCACCTTGATCGCGTTGGACTGCTGCAGGGACCCGTGGAAGAACACGCCGAGCACACCCATGAGCAGGATGCCCTGGGCGGCGGTGAAGTAGCCGCCGTAGACGCCGACCAGGAACACGAGGAGGTAGAGGACCGGGGACAGGCGTTGCGCGTCGGCCTGTTCCGGCTCCACGTGCTCCATGTCCTGCCGCCGTTTCGCCCACGCGGAGAGGCGCGGCTGGAAGATCACCAGCGCGAGCGCGACAACAATGAGCACCGGTGCGACGTAGCCGAAGACCGTCTCGGGCAGGTGCAGCAGCAGGTACGCCCCGGCGAGTCCGCCCAGCAAGGAGGCCGGGAGCAGCTTGAGCAGGGTCCGCGGCACGCTGGCGGCCTCGCGGCGGTAGCCCCACGCGCCGGAGAAACCGCCCGCGACGAGTCCCATGGCGTTGGAGATCACGGCGTTGACCGGGGCGTAGCCGAGGGCCACGAGGATCGGGAACGTGACGAGCGAGCCGGAACCGACGATCGTGTTGATCGTTCCCGCCCACAGCCCGCCGAGCAGGATGAGCGCTTCGCGCCAGAACTCCATGGAGGACCCCGGGTCAGGCGCCGACGCGCGCGACGGCGGTGTACCGTCCGGCGTCCGAGGACACCTTCAGCGGGACGTCGAAGGCCGCGCTGAGGTTCTCCTCGGTCAGCGTCTCCGCGATGGGCCCGGCGGCGACGACGCCACCCTCGCGGAGCAGCAGCGCGTGGGTGAACCCGGGCGGCACCTCCTCCAGGTGGTGGGTGACCAGGACGATCGCGGGGGCGTCCTCGTCGGCGGCGAGTTCCGTCAGACGGCGGACCAGGTCCTCGCGCCCGGCCAGGTCCAGTCCGGCCCCGGGCTCGTCGAGCAGCAACAGCTCGGGGTCCGTCATCAGCGCCCGGGCGATCTGGACGCGCTTGCGCTCGCCTTCGCTGAGCGAGGCGAACGTCCGGTTCATCATGGTGGACATGCCCCAGTCGTGCAGGAGCGCGAAGGCGCGGCGCTCGTCGAGCTGCTCGTATTCCTCGCGCCAGCGGCCCGTGGTGCCGTAGGAGGCGGTCACCACGACGTTCAGCACCGTCTCGTGCCCCGGGATGTGGTTGGCCAGCGCGGCGGAGGACAGGCCGATGCGCGGCCGCAGCTCGAAGACGTCGATGGCCCCGAGCACCTCGCCGAGGACGCCGGCCAGGCCGGAGGTGGGGTGCATCCGGGTCGCGGCGATCTGCATCAGCGTGGTCTTGCCCGCGCCGTTGGGGCCCAGGACGACCCACCGCTCGCCGTCGTTGACCTGCCAATCGATGTCCTTCAACAGCCTCTTGCGCCCACGAACCACGTTGACCCCGGCGAAACCCAGCACTTCACTCATGGACAAAACACTAGGCCAGTGTCCGCCGAATCAACCAAACGCGGGCAGCGGGCCGCGCCCCGCCCGCAAGTCACGATTGGCACCGGGCGCCGCGGAGCCGGGAGAATCGCACCATGCAAACCACCGCCTACGTCGTCCACTACTCCCCCGCCGGCCCGGACGGGGCGCCCGCCGCCGAACCCCCGGCGCTCCTCGAGGCGATCGCAGAGGCCGGATTCGCCGTCGCCTCGCGCGAGGCGTTTTCCGGGGACGGCTTCTGCGGCGCGCGCCTGGCCGTGCGGCCCGCGGAAGCCCGTGCGGCGTCCTCCGCGCAGCCGCAGGCTTCGTTCGCCGGGCCATCGCCCGTGGGGACCCTATCCGCCGGGACCCTAGCCGCCGGGGCCCTCTCCGCCGCGGCGACGGGCGCCGACGGCCTGCCCGGCGGTGGATCTGCCGCGACGTACCGCGCCCCGGGCGGGCTCGCGGGCCTCCGCGCCGCGGTCCTGGGGGCGAAGGACTCCTTCGACGCCGGAACGGGCGCGTGCGTTGTGCCGTCGGACCTGTTCCACGCGCCACGGATGCTCCTCGTGCTGGACGTCGATTCGACCCTGATCCGCCAGGAGGTCGTGGAGATGCTCGCCGCCCACGCCGGGTGTGAGGCGGAGGTCACGGAGGTCACCGAGGCCGCCATGCGCGGCGAGCTCGATTTCGCCCAAAGCCTCCACGCGCGTGTCGCGACGCTCGCCGGACTGGAGCAGGAGGTGATCGCGGCCGTGCGCGACGCCGTCGAACTGACACCCGGGGCCAGCGAGCTGGTCGGGGCCTTCCGCGCCGCGGGCCACGCCGTCGGCGTCGTCTCCGGGGGCTTCATCCAGATCCTCGCGCCGCTGGCGGCGGAACTGCGGCTCGACTTCGCGAACGCCAATGAGCTCGGCATCGAGGGCGGACGCCTGACCGGCACGGTCGTCGGGGACGTCGTGGACCGCGCCGCCAAAGAGGCGCGGCTGCGCGAATGGGCCCTGTCGCTCGGCATCCCCGTGGCGCACACCATCGCGGTCGGCGACGGCGCCAACGACCTGGACATGGTGCGCGCGGCGGGCCTCGGCGTCGCCTTCAACGCCCAGCCCGCCCTGCGCAGGGGGGCCGACGCGGCGATCGACCTGCCGCGGCTGGACGTCATCCGGCACCTCGTCGGGATCTGAGCACCGACGCCCTCGGGAACCCGACCGGGGCCGACAGCGGGCGCACGTCGCGCGCCGGACGACGCCTCCGGCCCGCGCCACCGGTAATGTTGCGGGAGTGACTTGCGCGCCGCAGGGCACCAGGGCGGGCGGAACGGGAGCGGAATCTTGAAGGTTCGGGACACGAAGCGGGGGCGCCTGCGGACCGCCTGGCTGGTCGGCGGCGCCTCAGCGGTCGTCCTGGCGGGAGCCTACGCCGGCGGCGCCTGGTTCCTCGGGGGCCAGGTCCCCGCGGGCACCAAGGTGCACGGCGTGGACATCGGCGGGATGGATGCCGCGCAGGCGGCCGACGCCCTCCACGCGGAGCTCGGCCCCGTCGCCGGGCGCGGCGTCCGGGTGGCCGCCGCCGGGCGCGACGCGACCCTCGACCCCGCGGCCTCCGGGCTGGCCCTCGACGTCGACGCGACGCTCGAGGACCAGACCGGCTACACGCTCGATCCGTCGGTCCTGTGGCACCGCCTGTCCGGGGGCGGGCCCCTCGAACCCGTGCTCACCGCCGACGAGGACCGGTTGCGCGGCGCCCTCGAGGCCGCGTCCGCCCGGCTGGACCGCGTCCCCGTCGAAGGGGCCATCGCCTTCAGGGACGCCCGACCCTCCGTCGCGGAACCCGTCGCGGGCTCCGTCGTCGACATCGACGCCGCGGTCCCCCTGGTCGCCGCCGCGTGGTTCGACGCCCCGCGACCCATCGACCTGCCGGCCGAAACCATCGAGCCCGCCGTCGAGGCCAAGGCCTTCGACCGGGCCCGCACGGACCTCGCCGAGCCGCTCGTGGCCGGCCCGGTGACCGTGACCGCGGGCGGGTTGAAGGCCTCGCTGGGCCCCGAGGTCCTCGCCGACGCGGCCGCGTTCGCGGTCGCCGACGACCGGGTGTCCATGACGCTGGACAACGAGGCCCTCGCCGACGCCCTGCTCGAGGCCAACCCCGACCTGGCGTCGACGGCCCGCGACGCCCGCATCGAGTTGCGGAACGGGCGCCCTGCCGTCCTGCCGTCCGTTCCCGGGCGCGGCGTCGACACCGCCGGGCTGGCGGACAAGATCCTCAAGGCGGCGTCGACGCCGCGGCGCACCGCGGCGGTCAAGCTGTCCGTGACCCAGCCGGAGCTCACCACGGCGGGAGCGAAGGCGCTGGGCGTCAAGGAGCAGCTCGTCGAGTTCTCCACCCCCTACCCGACCTACGACGCCCTGCGGACCAAGAACCTCCGCGCCGGCGCCGCCAAGCTCAACGGCGTGCTCGTGATGCCCGGGGAGACGTTCTCCCTCATCGAGCATCTGGCGCCGATCACCGCGGCGAACGGCTACTTCGACTCCGGCGTGGTCGTGGACGGGTTCGAGTCCAAGGCGCTCGGCGGAGGGCTCTCCCAGATCTCCACGCAGCTGTTCAATGCCGGGTTCCTGGCCGGGATGGACGACGTCGAGCACCAGCCGCACAGCCGCTGGTTCGACCGCTACCCGGCCGGCCGCGAGGCAACCTTGTGGGAGGGCGTGATCGACATGAAGTGGCGCAACAACACCGGGCACGCCGTGATGATCCAGACCTGGGTCGCGGACCGCGTCTACACCCGCCTGTGGGGGACGGACGTCTGGGACGTGGCGACGTCCACGTCGGACCACTTCGACGTGAGGAAACCGCGGACCGTCTACAACGCCGGCGAGAAGTGCGTGCCGGAGTCCGGGGGCCAGGAGGGCTTCAGCGTCACCGTCACCCGGGACCGGAAGTCGGCGACGCGGACCCTGCCCCGCGAGACGTTGCGGTGGACCTACCAGCCCTGGAACAAGGTCGTCTGCGGGGAGAAGCCCTAGACGGTCCACGGGTCGGCGCCGGGATTCCGGCGCCGAAGCCCGGGGGTGGGGGGCCCCCACGGCCGGGTCTCGACTCCGCGACTTCCCCGGCGGCTTCCCCGGCGGCGCGATCCGGGCGCCCGCACGCAGGCAAAAGGCCCCGACGCGGGGAACCATGGCGGTCCGCTCCGCGTCGGGGCCCCGGCGGCCGGGCCGCCGCCGTCAGCCCTGGGTGAAGTGCCCGGCGCCGCCCACGTACTCGGTGTGGCCGCTGGGGACGTCGGCGGTCGCCATGCGGGCCACCTCGGCCCCGAACTCCTCGACCGAGTACAGCTTGCCCGCGGCCTCGCGGCGGGCCTCGATGGCCCCCGGCTGGGCGCGGTCCAGCAGGGTCGCGGTGACGGTGCCCTCGATCATGTCCCCGGAGACCACGACCAGCTCGATCCCCCGCTCCGCGAGGGCGGGAATCCGCTCACGCAGCGCCAGCTCGCCGGCGCGCTTGGAGCGCGCGACCGGCTCGTAGGCATCCATGGTGGCGACCTCGTCGATGAAGTGCGCCTGGTGGCTGGTCACAAACACCACCCGGGAGCCGGCCGGCATGGCCGCCGCGGCGGCCTCGAGCATGTTGACCTGCGCGTCGCGGTTCAGGCGGAGCGCATAGTCCTCGCCCATGCCCGACTCCATGCCGCCGGAGGCGTTCAGCACCAGGAGGTCCAGTCCGCCGAAGTTCTCGACGGCGGCGTCCACGAGCGCCTGCGCCCCCTCCGGGCTCGTGAGGTCGGCGCCGACGGCGACCGCCCGGCCACCGGCATCGACGATGCCCTGCACGACCTTGTTGGCCCGGGGGGCCTTCTGGCGGTAGTTGATGACCACCCCGGCGCCCTGGGCGGCGAGGTTCTGGGCCACCACCGCGCCGATGCCGCGGGAGGATCCCGTGACGATGGCTGTCTTGCCGGTGAGTTCGGACATCTGGCACTCCTAAACGTGGGGGACGCGCGGCGCGCGGTTGTGGGGAAGCGTCAAGCGCCACGTGGCGCGCCGACCTTCAGCTCCATCCTGCCAGCAGCCGCGTCGGCGGCTCTTGTAGGAATCCTCCAAGGAATGCCGTGTCCGCGGGGGACCGGCAGCTCCGGCCCGGGCGGCGGAGCGCTCAGACGTAGTCCCCCGACGGCTGGGGCGTCCAGGCCCACGTGCCGTCCGGAAGCCTCTCCCCGCGCATGGCGCCGAACATGGCGGTCGAGATCCCGGAGGGATCGCCGCCGGCGCGGCGAAAGTCCTCGCGCTTGCCGCGGCCGGCCCGGAGCAGCAGGCGCAGGGAGAGCGTGCCGGCGAGGACCGCACCCACGCATGCCGCCGGGAGGACCGCGTCCACGCGGACGGTGAAGAGCGAGGCGACGAACCCGGCGACGACGGCCCCGCCGAGCGCCGGGAGCACGACCATGGCGGTGGCAGCGAGGCGCAGGGCCGCATTGCCGGGCCGCTGGGTGTTGATGGCGCCGTGCGGATCGATGGCGACGTCGGCGCGGCGCCGCCTCCCGGTGCCTTCGGTCATGGTGTGCCTTCGTGACGGTTCGTGGACGGAGGCTGCCCCTTCGTCGGTGTGCCTTCGCGGGACCACGCGCGCGGGGGTGGCGGCTAGTGGCCCATGCCCAGTCCGCCGTCGACCGGGATGACCGCGCCGGAGATGTAGGCGGCCTCGTCGCTCGCGACCCAGCGGACGACGCCGGCGACCTCCTCGGCCTCGGCGAAGCGTCCGGCGGGGATCCCGGACAGGTAGCTCTTGCGGGTCTCCTCGGGCAGCTCCGCGGTCATGTCGGTGTTGATGAAGCCCGGGGCCACCACGTTGGCGGTGATGCCGCGCGAACCCAGCTCGCGGGTCAGGGAGCGGGCGATCCCGATCAACCCGGACTTGGAGGCCGCGTAGTTGATCTGCCCCGGGGACCCGTACAGTCCCACGACCGACGAGATGAGCACGACGCGGCCCTTGCGCAGACGGATCATGCCCTTGGACGCGCGCTTGATGACACGGAAGGCCCCGGTCAGGTTCGTGTCGATGACAGAGGTGAAGTCCTCCTCGCTCATCCGCAGCAGCAGCGTGTCCCGGGTGACGCCGGCGTTCGCGACCAGGACCTCCACGGGACCGTGCGCGGCCTCGACGGCGGTGAACGCCTCGTCGATCGACGCGGCGTCGGTGACGTCGGCCTTGACGCCGAAGAGCCCCTCGGGCACGTCGCCGCTGCGGTACGTGATGGCGACCTTGTCCCCGTTCGCCTCGAAGGCCCGGGCAATCGCCAGGCCGATGCCCCGGTTGCCGCCGGTGATCAGGACGCTGCGGGGTGCGGACGTGTTCTCTGCCATGGGTGTTCCTCCGTGGAATGGGGGCTGCTGGGAGTCTGAGCCATCCTAGCGGGCAGCGGTGCGGCCGGGTTAGTTCTGGGCGCCGTCCGGTGAGACAATGGCTGGGCAGCCGACGGAGAAAAATGAGCCAGCCACCGAACACACAGCACGGACGACACGCGCCCCCCGAGCCCGTCTACAACATCACCGACGCCGACACGTCGCGCTCGGTGGAACAGCACTCCCGCATGGTCAAATACACGATCTCGATGAGCGTGCGCATGGCCTGCTTCGTGGCGGCGTTCTTCTCCTCGGGCCCGCTGCAGTGGATCTTCCTCGCGGGCGCCATCTTCCTTCCGTGGGTCGCCGTGGTCATCGCGAACGGTGGCTCGGACCAGAGCCGCCGCGTCGCCAGCACGTCCCTGCTCGACGAGGCACCCCGCGACGCGCTGGGTGCCGGCAGCCCCGCCGGCGGCCCCGCCGGCGGGACGGCCGCCGGCGAAGCGGCCGGGGCCGACGCTACGGGGTCCGACGCTGCGGGCTCCGACGCTACGGGTTCGGGCGCTGCGGGCTCAGACGCTACGGGTTCCAACGCCGGCACCACGGAATGGCACCGCCGGAGCGGCCGCGGAGACCACCGCGGCTCCCCGCGCCCGGGCGACGCTCCGGGCGGGGACCCCGACGACGCCCCCCTGGTGCTGGAGGGCGAGCTCGTCGAGGGCGACCCTCCGGAACCCGGGCCCGGACCGGAGCCCAGGCCGGCGGCCGGCCCGGCCGCGCCCCGGGGGGCCGGGGAATGAGCCTGTTCGACCAACTGGCCGGGGTCGCCGGTCCCGACGTCCCCACCTGCTCGCGCAAGGGCTGCCGCGAACCCGCGCTCTGGCGCCTGCTGTGGAACAACCCGCGCATCCACGCGCCGGACCGCCGCAAGGTGTGGCTGGCCTGCGACGCCCACGTCGAGTGGTTCCGCGCGTACCTGTCCGAGCGCGGCCTGTGGCGGGAGACCCTCCCCCTGGCCCCCAACGAACCGACCCAGGAGTCCTGAACCCTTGTACCGCTTCCTCGCCAGCACCCGATGGCTCGGCTGGTTCCTCATGGTCTGCGTCTTCGCCGCCGCCTGCGCGGCCCTGGGCAACTGGCAGATGAACCGGCTGGACGAGGCACGCGCGGACAACGGCCTCGTCGCGGCGAACTACGACGCCGCGCCCGTGCCCTACGCCGAGGCGAGCCGGGAGTTCTCACGGCTGGACCCGGAGCGGACGTGGACCCCCGTGGCGCTGCGCGGGCAGTATCTGGACCGCGACACCGCGGTGGTGAGGAACCGGCCGCTCAACGGGGCGCCGGGCTACGAGGTGCTCGTGCCCTTCCGCACGCAGGAGGGCGACGTCGTCGTCGTCAACCGCGGCTGGCTGCCGATCGGCAACGACACGGCCGGCCGCCCGGACACCGTCCCGGCTCCGCCGTCGGGCACCGTGGACGTCGTCGCGAGGCTCAAGGCGGGCGAACCCGACGTCGGCCGGACCGCGCCCGCGGGGCAGCTCGCGTCGATCCAGCTCGAGCGGTATGAACGGCTGCTCGGCTACGACGTCCAGACCGGCGCGTACGGGGTCCTCGCCTCGGAGGCGCCGGCCCCGGCCAGCACGCCGGCGGCGCTGCCCCGGCCGGAGATCGACGAGGGGAACCACCTTTCCTATTCGTTGCAGTGGTTCGCGTTCGCCGTGCTCGGGTTCGTCGGCCTTGGCTACGCCGCCAAGCAGCAGGCCAGGATCAACCGCGAGGACCGCGAGGAGGCCGCCGAGGCCGAGGCCGCCGGCGTCGAGGTGCTGCACTCGGCGTACCGTGCGCCGCGGCGCCGGCCCGCCAGGCGCAGGGACGGGGGGCCCACGGACGAGGAGCTCGAGGACGCCTACCTGGACTCCCTGGAGGCGGGCCGGAAGAGCTAGTGTCGGCGAATAGCTAGTGTCGGCGGCGCGCGGCATGGCGCCGAGGAGCGGGCCGCCCCCGGCGCCTGGCCGCGCCGCGGCGGCGCTCCTCCGACGCTAGGCCAGCGTCACCAGGTCCAGGTAGCTGTCGCTCCAGAGGTCCTCGTCGCCGTCGGGCAGGAGCACGACGCGCTCGGGGTTCAGCGCGGCGACGGCGCCCTCGTCGTGGCTGACCATAACGACGGCGCCGGGGTAGTTGCTGAGCGCGTTGAGGATCTCGGCGCGGCTGGCGGGGTCGAGGTTGTTGGTGGGCTCGTCGAGCAGCAGGACGTTGGCGCTGGAGGCCACGATCGTCGCAAGCGCCAGGCGCGTCTTCTCGCCGCCCGACAGCACGCCGGCCGGCTTGTTGACGTCGTCCCCGCTGAACATGAAGGAGCCGAGGATCCCGCGGACCTCCGCGTCCCCCAGGCTGGACGGCGCCGCCGAACGCATGTTCTCCAGGACGCTGCGCTCGGTGTCGAGCGTCTCGTGTTCCTGCGCGTAGTAGCCGACCTTGAGTCCGTAGCCGGCGATCACGTCGCCGGTGTCCGGTTCGGCCACGCCGGCGAGCATGCGCAGCAGCGTCGTCTTGCCGGCGCCGTTCAGGCCCAGGATGACCACCTTCGAGCCCCGGTCGATCGCCAGGTCGACGTTGGTGAAGATCTCCAGCGAGCCGTAGGACTTGCTCAGCCCCTCGGCGGTCAGCGGGGTCTTGCCGCACGGGGCGGGGTCCGGGAAGCGCAGCGCCGCCACGCGGTCCTGGGCGCGCACCTCCTCCAGGCCGCCCATGAGGCGGTCCACGCGCTTGAGCATGCTCTGCGCGGCGGAGGCGCCGGACGCGCGGGCCTTCATCTTGTTGGCCTGCGCCAACAGGGTGCCGGCCTTCTTCTCGGTGTTGGCGCGCTCGCGCTTGCGGGCCCGCTCGTCGGTCTCGCGCTGCTCGAGGTAGCGCTTCCAGCCGAGGTTGTACACGTCGATGGTGGCGCGGTTCGCGTCCAGGTGCAGCACCTTGTTGACGGTGGCCTCCAGGAGGTCGGTGTCGTGCGAGATCACGATCAGGCCGCCCTGGTGGTTCTTGAGGAACTCGCGCAGCCACGCGATCGAGTCCGCGTCCAGGTGGTTGGTGGGCTCGTCGAGCAGGAGCGTCTCGGCGTCGGAGTAGAGAATCCGGGCGAGCTCGACCCGGCGGCGCTGGCCACCGGAGAGCGTGCTCAGCGGCTGGTTGAGCAGGCGCTCGGGCAGCGACAGGTTGTTGGAGATCGCCGCGGCCTCGGACTCGGCGGCGTACCCGCCGTTGGCCATGAACTCCGCCTCGATCCGGTCGTAGCGTCCCATCGCCTTGTCCCGGACCTGCGGGTCGTCGCTTCCCATCTCGTCCTGGCACTTCTTGAGCTTGGCCACCACGATGTCCAGGCCACGGGCGGAGAGGATGCGGTCGCGCGCCAGCTGCTCCATGTTCGGGGTCCGCGGGTCCTGGGGCAGGTAGCCGATAGAGCCCGTGCTGGTGACGGAGCCGCCCGCGGGCAGGCTTTCCCCGGCGAGCACCCGGGTCATCGTGGTCTTGCCGGCGCCGTTGCGCCCCACCAGACCGATCTTGTCCCCCTTGTCGATCCGGAAGGACACGCCGTCCATCAAGAGGCGAGCGCCGGCACGGAGCTCGAGGTCGACAACGGAAATCACGGGGAACCTTTCGGTGGGGGCGGGGGCGCAGGGCACGCAACTCTCCAGTGTACCGGGAATGACGCCCCGGGGCTCCCAGTGACGCCCGCCACAGCGCACACCTGAACGCCGCCCACGACAATTGAACGGTGATCAAGTACGCTTTCCGGCATGACCAACCTCCAACACGGCGCGCACGCCACGACGCCTGCCCGGGCCGGCATCGGCCCCCGCGACCTCTCCCTCATCGCGGTCTTCGCGGCGCTGATCGCCGCGCTGACCCTGGTGCCCGCGATCCCCGTCGGCGCCCTCGGGGTACCGATCACGCTGCAGACCCTGGGCGTGAGCCTCGCGGCCCTGATCCTGGGCAGCCTCCGCGGTTCCGCCTCGGTCCTGCTCTATCTCGTGGTGGGCCTGGCCGGGATCCCCGTCTTCGCGAGGTTCAGCGGGGGCCTCGGCGTGCTCGCCGGTCCCAGCGCCGGCTACCTCCTGGCCTTTCCGTTCGCCGCGCTGGTCGCCGGCGCCCTCGCGACACTGGTCCTGCGCAGGACGACGCGCTGGCGCTTCGCCCTGCTCTTCCTCAGCGCCATGGCGGGGTCCATCCTGGTGACGCACCCGATGGGCATCGTCGGCATGAGCATCAACGCGCAGATCCCCCTGTCCCAGGCGGCCGCGTACGACCTCCTGTATTGGCCGGGCGACGTCGTGAAAAACCTGCTCGCCGCCGCCGTGGCCGTCACCGTCTTCAAGGCGTTCCCCCGGCTGGCCCGCCGGGACTTCCAGCGCTGACCGTGTCGAGGATCGCCTTCCGCGCCGCGGGGGTCTCCGTCCCGGGGAGCGGGGCCCAGGCCGAGGAGACCGTGCTGCTGCGGCCGCTGACGCTGGAGCTGACCGAGCCGCGCGTCGCGGTGATCGGGGCCAACGGCTCCGGCAAGTCGACCCTGCTCCGGCTGGTCAACGGCCTCACCCGTCCCACGACCGGATCGGTGGAGGTCGACGGCCTCGACTCCGTGGCGCGCGCCCGCGACGTGCGCCGCAAGGTCGGCTTCCTGTTCACGGACCCGCTCTCGCAGCTGGTCATGCCCGTGGTCGCCGAGGACGTCGAGCTGTCGCTCCGCGCCACCGTGCGGGACGGCAGGGAGCGCCGCGCCGCCGCCCTGCGCGCGCTCGGCGCCGTCGGCATCGCCCACCTCGCCGACCGCAGCATCTACGACATCTCCGGGGGCGAGCGGCAGCTCGCCGCGCTCGCGAGCGTGCTCGCGGCGGGTCAGGACATCCTCGTGGCGGACGAACCCACCACGCTGCTCGACCTGCGGAACAACGCCCTCCTGCAGGACACGATCCACGGGCTTCCGCAGCAGGTCCTCTACGCGACACACGACCTCGAGTTCGCCGCGCGCGCGGACCGCGCGCTGGTTGTCGACGGCGGCGTCGTCGTGTTCGACGGTCCCGCCGCGTCCGCCGTCGAACACTACCGGTCGCTCGCCCTCGCTGGCGGCGGGCGCTGATGCGCGGCCACGCGGCCCTCCTGGGCCTGCAGATCCCGGGCCGGTCCCCCGTGCACCGGGCGCCGCTGTGGCTCAAGTACTCCGTGCTCGTGCTCGGCGGAGCCGCCGTCGTGCTCCTGCGCGGCCCCGCCACGACCGCCGTGCTGCTGGCCGCGTCGGTCGGCCTGTACGCGCTGGCCGGCCGGGCCGTGTTCCGCGCCTGGGCGGCTCCCCTGCGCGCCATGTGGTGGCTCTTCGCCATCCTCGCGGCCCACCAGTGGTGGCTGAATGGGCCCGTGTTCGCCGCGACGATGGTGGGCGGAATGCTGGCCTGCCTCCAGCTCGCCCGCCTGCTGCTCCTGACCACACCGCAATCCGAACTGATCGACGGTCTGGCCCGCGCGGCGTCGCCCGCGCGACGCGTCGGCCTCGACCCCGACGCCTTCGCGCTGGCCGTCGCGCTGATGCTGCGGAGCATCCCCGCCGTGCTCGGCGCGGCGCAGGACGTCGGCGACGCCGCCCGGGCCCGCGGCCTCGGCAGGAACCCGCTGGCGCTCGCGAGCCCCGTCGTCGTCTCCACGGTCGCCTACGCACAGCAGACCGGCGACGCGCTCGCGGCCCGCGGCCTGCTCGAGGGTGGCGCGGACTCCGGGCCCTGACCCGCGGCACGGGTATTCTCGATCCATGAGTTTCAACGACAACACGCGCATCGACTCGGGCCGGGTGCGCGATTCGCGCGGGCGGGGCGGACGGGGCGGGAAGATCGCCGCCGGCGGCGGCGGCATCCTGGTCCTGCTCATCGCCAGCCTGCTCGGGATCAACCCGGCGCTGCTTGAGGGGCTCGGCCTCGGCGGGGACACCGTCCAGGAGCAGCCGGCCGACGGGTCCGGGACGCGGGCCGTCGACGAGTGCACGACCGGGGCCGACGCGGACGCCCGGACCGACTGCCGCATCGTGGCCACGACCCAGAGCCTGGACGCGTTCTGGGTGCCGTACCTGGAGCGGTACGGGGAAACACTCGCCGAACCCGCGGTCGAGATCTTCGCGGATTCCGTCAGCACGCGCTGCGGCGCGGCCAGCAGCGCCGTCGGACCGTTCTATTGCCCGGCGGACGAGACCGCGTACTTCGACACCGGGTTCTTCGGCGAGCTGTCCTCGCGCTTCGGGTCCGACGGCGGCGCGCTGGCCGAGGAGTATGTCGTCGCCCACGAGTACGGGCACCATGTCCAGAACCACCTCGGCACCCTGCGGAACTCGCAGGAGGGTGGGACGGGCCCGCGGTCCGGCGCGGTCCGCGTGGAGCTGCAGGCGGACTGCTTCGCGGGCCTGTGGGCCGCCCACGCGTCGCAGACCCGGAACGCCGAGGGCGAGACGTTCATGGAGCCCTTCACCGAGACGGATCTGCGCTCGGCGCTGTCCGCCGCCGCGGCGGTCGGCGACGACCGGATCCAGCAGGCGGCGACGGGCCGCGTCAGCCCCGAGGCGTGGACCCACGGATCGAGCGCACAGCGCCAGGCCTGGTTCCTCGCGGGCTACCGGACCGGCGACATCAACCGGTGCGACACGCTCGGGGCCGCCGACCTGGACCGCCCGGCCTCCTAGGAACCTTGGTCCGGGACTTGAGCGTTTAAGACCTGAGCGACCGAGACGTGAGCGGTCGAGACGTGAGGGACCCAGACACGAGCGACCGAGACATGACGATGGCGGGACCACACCCCGGGGTGTGGTCCCGCCATCGTCATGCGGAAACGTCTGCTTGCGGAGACGTCTGCCAGCGAAGACGCCTGCTAGATGTTGAAGCCGAGGGCCCGCATCTGGTCGCGGCCGTCGTCGGTGATCCGCTCCGGACCCCACGGGGGCATCCACACCCAGTTCAGGCGGTAGTCGTCCACGACGCCGCTGATGCACTGCCCGACCTGCTCCTCGATCATGTCGGTGAGCGGGCAGGCCGCCGTCGTCAGCGTCATGTCGATCAGCAGCGCGCCGTCCTCGGCGTACTTCAGCCCGTAGAGCAGCCCCAGGTCCACCACGTTGACCCCGAGCTCGGGGTCGATGACGTCCTTGAGCGCCTCTTCGACGTCCTCGAGGGGCGTCCGGTCCGTTCCCTGTGCCACGTCGTTCCCGGCGGTCATGATCAGGCCTTCACTGCCAGGAAGCGGTCGTAGCCCTCTTCCTCGAGACGGTCCGCGAGTTCCGGGCCACCCTGCTCGGCGATGGCGCCGTCGACGAAGACGTGCACGAAGTCCGGCTTGATGTAGCGCAGGATGCGCGTGTAGTGCGTGATGAGCAGCGTGCCCATCTGGTGCTCCGCCTGGGCGCGGTTGACGCCCTCGGAGACGACCTTGAGCGCGTCGACGTCGAGGCCGGAGTCGGTCTCGTCGAGGATCGCGAACTTGGGCTTGAAGAGCTCGAGCTGGAGGATCTCGACGCGCTTCTTCTCGCCGCCGGAGAAGCCCTCGTTGACGTTGCGGTTGGCGAAGTCCGCGTCGATCTTCAGGTCGGCCATGGCCGCCTTGACGTCCTTCGTCCAGTGGCGCAGGCTCGGGGCGGTGCCGTCGATGGCCGTCTTCGCGGTGCGCAGGAAGTTGGTCATCGTGACGCCGGGGACCTCGACCGGGTACTGCATGGCGAGGAAGAGGCCGGCGCGGGCGCGGGCGTCGACGCTCATCTCCAGGACGTTCTCGCCGTCCAGCAGGATCTCGCCGGAGGTGACGTTGTAGCGCGGGTGGCCCGCGATCGTCGAGGCGAGCGTGGACTTGCCGGACCCGTTGGGTCCCATGATGGCGTGCGTCTCGCCCGTCTTGATGGTCAGCGTGACGCCCTTGAGGATTTCCTTGGTGCCCTGATCGGTGTCGATCGAGACGTGAAGGTCCTTGATTTCCAGAGTAGACATTGGTGTCCGTTCTCTCCTGTGCCGGCCGCGCCGGCGTCGTGGTCTGTGTGAGGGGGTGCGGCGCGGGGCCTAGTGCTCCGTGGCGGCGAGCTCGCGCTCGACGGTCTCGTTGAGGCGTTCCTCGAGCTCGGGGACGCGGATCTGCTGGATGATCTCGTTCAGGAAGCCCCGGACCACCAGGCGGCGGGCGGTCTTCTCGTCGATGCCGCGCGACATCAGGTAGAACAGGTGCGCGTCGTCGAAGCGGCCCGTCGTGCTGGCGTGCCCGGCGCCCTCGATGAGGCCGGTCTCGATCTCGAGGTTCGGCACGGAGTCGGCGCGGGCGCCGTCGCTCAGCACGAGGTTGCGGTTGGCCTCGTAGGAGTCGGTCCCCTCGGCCTCCTTGCGGATGAGGACGTCGCCGACCCACACGGTGTGCGCGTCCTTGCCCTGCAGCGCGCCCTTGTAGAGGACGTTCGACGTGCAGCGCGGCACGGCGTGGTCCACGAACAGGCGGTGCTCCAGGTGCTGGCCGGCGTCGGCGAAGTACAGGCCGAACAGCTCGGCCTTTCCGCCCGGCGCGGCGAAGCGCGCGGACGGAGTCACGCGGACCAGGTCCCCGCCGAAGGAGACGGCGATGTGCTTGAAGCTGGCGTCCTTGCCGATCTTGGCCTGCTGCGAGCTGGCGTGGATCGACCCGTCCTCCCAGGCCTGCAGCGAGATGACGGTCAGGCGCGCACCGTCCCGCACGTCGATTTCGACGTTCTCCGCCACGACGGCGGATCCGACGTGGTCCAGCACGACGACGGCGCTGGAGTTGGGCTCCGCGACCAGCACCAGGTGCTGCGCGGACGCCGCCATCCCGGAGCCGGTCAGGGTGACCGTGACGGTTCCGGCCTCGGTGTCGGCCGGAACCGTGAGCACGGTCGCCTCGGCGGCGGCGTTCCAGGCGTTGGCGGACACGCGGTCCTCCGGAATCCCGGCGGATCCGACGCGCGGGTCGTCCATGCCGACGGTCTCCTGCCGGATGGCACCGGCGGACCGCACGTCCACGGCCGGGGCCGGGCCCGCGGGCACGTCCCGGTGCAGGCCGCCCAGCCGCTTGAGCGGGGTGAAGCGCCAGTCCTCCTCGCGGCCGGTCAGGGCCGGAAAGTCCTCGAGCCGGTAGCTGGTGAGCCGCCCGGCGCGGGAGGAGTCCGGCACGCCGGCGCCCTGTCCGTGGCTGTGGGCCTTGGCGCTCGCGCCGCCCAAGGGGGACGCGTCGGCGTTGACCGGGGAGAGGTTCTCGCCCTCCTCCGTGAAGCCGTCGATGGACGGGGCGCCGATGCGCGCCTTCTCTTCCGTGAGTTCTGTTGCGGTATCAGTCATGGCTAACCGACGGATCCTTCCATCTGAAGTTCAATGAGGCGGTTCAGCTCGAGCGCGTACTCCATCGGCAACTCGCGCGCGATGGGCTCGATGAACCCGCGCACGATCATGGCCATGGCCTCGTCCTCGGCCAGGCCGCGGGACATCAGGTAGAAGAGCTGCTCCTCGCTGACCCGCGAGACGGTGGCCTCGTGGCCCATGGTCACGTCGTCCTCGCGGACGTCGATGTACGGGTAGGTGTCCGAGCGCGAGATGGTGTCCACGAGCAGCGCGTCGCAGACCACGGAGTTGCGCGAGCCCTTCGCGCCCTCGCGGACCTGCACCAGGCCGCGGTAGGCCGAGCGGCCGCCGTTGCGCGCCACCGACTTGGCGACGATCGACGACGAGGTGTTCGGCGCGATGTGCACCATCTTGGAGCCGGTGTCCTGGTGCTGCCCCTCGCCGGCGAAGGCGATGGAGAGCGTCTCGCCCTTGGCGTGCTCGCCGACCAGGTAGACGGCCGGGTACTTCATGGTGACCTTGGAGCCGATGTTGCCGTCGACCCACTCCATGGTGGCGCCCGCCTCGCAGACGGCGCGCTTGGTGACCAGGTTGTACACGTTGTTCGACCAGTTCTGGATGGTCGTGTAGCGGACGCGGGCGCCCTTCTTCACGATGATCTCCACGACGGCCGAGTGCAGCGAGTCGGACTGGTAGATCGGCGCGGTGCAACCCTCGATGTAGTGGACGTAGGAGTCCTCGTCCGCGATGATCAGCGTCCGCTCGAACTGGCCCATGTTCTCGGTGTTGATGCGGAAGTAGGCCTGCAGCGGGATGTCCACGTGGACGCCCTTGGGGACGTACACGAAGGACCCGCCGGACCACACGGCCGTGTTGAGCGAGGCGAACTTGTTGTCTCCGACCGGAATGACCGAGCCGAAGTACTCCTGGAAGATCTCCGGGTGCTCGCGCAGGCCCGTGTCCGTGTCCAGGAAGATGACGCCCTGCGCCTCGAGGTCCTCGCGCAGCTGGTGGTAGACCACCTCGGACTCGTACTGGGCGGCCACGCCGGAGACCAGCCGCTGCTTCTCGGCCTCGGGGATGCCGAGCTTGTCGTACGTGTTCTTGATGTCGTCGGGAAGCTCGTCCCAGGTGGTCGCCTGCTTCTCGGTGGAGCGGACGAAGTACTTGATGTTGTCGAAGTCGATGCCGCTGAGGTCGGCGCCCCAGGTGGGCATCGGCTTGCGGTCGAAGTACTTCAGCCCCTTGAGGCGCAGGTCGAGCATCCATTCTGGCTCGCTCTTGAGCTCCGAGATGTCGCGGACGACTTCCTCGTTGATGCCGCGGCGCGCGTTCGCGCCGGCGTCGTTCTTGTCCGACCAGCCGTATTCGTAGGTGCCGATTCCGTGGAGCTCGGGGTTTCTCTCCAGGATCTCGGCAATCACGCCTGGGTCGGCGGTCTCCTGTGCAATCTGATCCGTCATCGCGGCCTCTCCTGCCTAGTGATCTTGACTCGAGTTCTCTTCTCAGCGGGCTGAGGAGTTTGGTGACGTCCCACGGGGACGTGTGTGGTGCAGACGTGCCCGCCGCGCGCCAGCGTGGACAGCCGTCGCACGTCGACGCCGAGGAGGCGGGAAAAGACCTGCGTTTCCTCGTCGCAGAACACCGGGAACTCCCGGGCCAGGTCCTGGATGGGGCAGTGGCCCTGGCACAGCTGGACGCTGAACATGGACGCCGTCGGCTGGTTCAGCCCGATGTCGCGCGTGGATGCCGCGAAGCCGTCGGCGCTCAGCGCCTCGGACAGCGCGCGGGCCCGGTCCTCCAGGCGCTCGCCCGCCGCCTCCACGAGCGGGCGGTAGCGCCGCTCCATCTCGGCGAAGCGGCGCGCGGCGAACGCGTTCACGGCCTTCGGGCCGGCCATCCGCCCCAGTTCGGCCAGCGCGTCCGTGGCGATGTCCAGATAGTCGTTGCCGAGCTTGGTCTGGCCGCGGTGGCTCAAGACGTAGCGCCGGGCCGGGCGCCCGGCGCCCGTGGCCTGGTTCGCGACCAGCTTGACCTCCACCAGCCCCTGCTTGCTCAGGGCGTCGAGGTGGCGGCGGACGGCGGCCGGGGTGAACCCCAGACGCTCGCCGAGCTCGGCCGCGCTGACGGGGCCCTCCTCGAGCACCGCGTGCAGGACGCGGTCCCTGGTGCGCTCCTCGGTTTCGGGCACGACGGCGCCGGGGCGGCCCGTGGGGTCCGTCCGCTGCGAGGTCGACTGGGGTGAATACACAACACAATCATCACCTAATCACACGTGCCGCGCCAGCAAGGAGGGCCTTACTTGGGGCCAGCCGCGCGACGGCCGAAACTCTACCTGACGTAGAATGATCCGGTGCCCCACTCCGCCCCCAGCCTCGTCGTCGACAGCCTCCGCAAGGACTTCGGCCCCGTTGCCGCACTCGACGGTCGCATGGTCCGCGTGCTCAACGGCGTCAGCCTCACCGCGCACGCCGGGGCCGTGACCACGCTCCTGGGCTCCAACGGAGCCGGGAAATCCACGACCCTTGCGTGCGCGCAGGGCCTGCTGAAGCCCGACGGCGGGACCGTGCGCCTCCTGGGACAGGATCCGGCCACGGCCGGCAGCCCGCTCAGGTCGCGCGTCGGCGTGATGCTGCAGGACGGCGGCCTGCCGCCGTCGGCGAAGCCGCTGCAACTCCTCCGGCACGTCGCCGGCATGTACGCGCATCCCGCTCCGGTCGGTGAGCTGGCGGCGCGGCTGGGGCTGGACGAATTAGCGCACACCACCATCCGCCGCCTTTCCGGGGGCCAGCGCCAGCGCGTGGCGCTCGCGGCCGCACTGGTCGGGAACCCCGAGGTGGTCTTCCTGGACGAGCCGAGCGCGGGCCTGGACCCACAGTCCCGCCAGACGGTGTTCGACCTCATCGGGGAGCTGCGCTCGAGGGGGCTGTGCATCGTGCTGACGACCCATCTCATGGAGGACGCGCAGCGGCTCTCCGACTACGTCTACATCATCGACGCCGGGACGAACGTGGCCGAGGGCACGGTCTCGGAACTGACGGCGCGCGCCACGTCCGACGCCGAGTCCCGGACACTGGCCTTCACCGCCCGCCCGGGCCTGGCGGCCGAGCCCGCCGGGGCGGGCGGCGGGAGGCGGCCCGCGACGCCACTCCGCCTCGCCGAGGGAACCGCGCTGGTGGAGGACTCCCCCGGCCAGTACCGCGTCACCTCGCTCGGCTCCCCCGCGGACCTGGCGGCCGTCGCCGCGTGGTGGGCGGCGAACGGCGTGTTTCCGACCTCGATCGCAATGGAACCGCGCAGCCTCGAGGACGTCTTCCTCGAAATAGCCGAAGGAGGCCGTCGTGGCTGAGCGACTCGTCCAGGCCCGCGGCAACGCGGCTCCCCAACTGACCCGGATCCTGCGCCAGGGACGCTACGAGGCCGAGGCCATGCTGCGCAACGGCGAGCAGCTGGTCCTGGCCGTGGTGCTGCCGCTGCTCGCGCTCTTCGGCCTGGTATTCGTGGACGTGCTCGACGGCGTCGCGCCCCAGCGGATCGACGCCGCCGCCCCGGGTGTGCTGGCCCTGTGCGTGATGTCGACCGCGTTCACGGGACAGGGCATCGCCACCGGCTTCGACCGCCGCTACGGGGTCCTGCGTTTCCTGTCGACGACGCCGCTCGGACGGGCCGGGCTGGTGTTCGGGAAGGCCCTCGCCGTGCTCGCCGTGCTGCTGGTCCAGCTGGTGGTGATCGGCGGCGCGGCCCTCCTGATGGGATGGCGCCCGGCCCCGGCTGGCCTCGCCCTGGCCGCCGCGCTGCTGGTCCTCGGGGCCGCCGCCTTCACGTCCCTGGGGCTGCTGATCGCCGGCACCGTCCGGCCCGAGGCGACCCTGGCCATCACCAACCTGGCCTGGGTCCTGCTCGCCGCAGGCGGCGGGCTCCTGATTCCGGCGACCAGCATGCCCGCGGCCCTGCAGCCGGTCGTGCAGGCCCTGCCGTCTTCGGCGCTCGGGGACGCGATGCGCGCCGCCCTGATCGACGGGCGATTCCTCGGCGGCGCGTTTCTGGTCCTGGTCGTCTGGACGGTCCTGGCCGGGATCGCCGCCACCCGCTGGTTCAAGTGGAACTAGCCCCACCGCACGCCCCCCGCACCGCGCACGCCCGAATGGAGTCCCCCGCATGACCACCCCCGTTGCGAAGACCAGCTGGACCGACCGCCTGCCCACCACCGTGGGCCGCGGCGTCCACGCCCTGGCGATCGCGTCGCTGGCCTCCCAGATCGGCATCATCGTCACCGGCGGGGCCGTTCGGCTGACCCAGTCCGGCCTCGGCTGCTCCGAGTGGCCGAACTGCGTGCCCGGCTCCATGACGCCGACGCCGGAAATGGGCATCCACGGGCTCATCGAGTTCGGCAATCGGACCCTGACGTTTCTCCTGACGGTCATCGCCGTGTCGATGATCGTCGCGGTCTGGCGGATGCGGCGCACCCACCCGACCGTCTTCCGCCTCGCCGTGGTCCTGCTTTGCGTCATCCCGGTCCAGGCGGTCATCGGCGGCATCACCGTGTGGACGGACCTCAACCCGTGGGTGGTGAGCCTGCACTTCCTCGCGTCCGCGGCGCTCGTCTCCACCGCGACGCTGCTCGTCAACCGGACCGGCATGCTCCTGCGCTCGGAGCCCTCCGTCGCCGTTCCCCCGCTGTCCGGGACCCAGCGCGCGCTGGGCTGGACGATCGCCGCGTCCTCCGCGGCCGCCGTCGTGCTCGGGACGATCGTCACCGGCACCGGCCCCCACGCCGGCGACGCGAACTCGCCCCGGCACGCCTTCAACGCCGACCTCGTGACGCGCATCCACGTCGCGCCCGTCTACCTGCTGGTCGGCGCGACGGTGCTGGCGCTGGTCCTTGCCTACCGGACGGGCGCCGCGCCGCGCCTGCGGACCGCCCTGCTCGCGCTGGCGTCCGTCGTCGCGTTCCAGGCCGTGATCGGCTACGTGCAGCACTTCACGGGGCTGCCGGTGGGGCTGGTCCTGCTGCACATGCTCGGGTCCTCCCTGTTGACGGCCGCCGCGACCAACGTCTGGGACCGGTCGACCGGACGCTTCCCGCTGTAGGCCCGGCGGCCGGCGGTGCTCCGTCGCCGCGCCCCGCAGTCGGCGTGCCCCGTGGGCGCGTCTCACCGGGGACTGCCCGCCGACCACACGTCCTCCGGTCACGTCCGCCTCGACACGCTCCGTCCCGACATGTTCCGTCCCGACACACTCCGTCCCGACACGTTCCGTCCCGCGCGCACGGCGGTCGCGCTCGGGCGCTGGCCAGGCCCGCCGGACCCACGCTGGTGCCGCGCACGGCGGTCGCGCTCGGGCGCTGGCCAGGCCCGCCGGACCCACGCTGGTGCAGCGCACGGCGGTCGCGCGCCCGGGCGGTGGCCAGGCCCGCAGGCCCAATTTGTTGCCGCGGACGGCGGTCGCGCTCGGGCGGTGGCCAGGCCCGCGCGCCCCCAGCTATGGCCGGGCCCGCCCATCGGCGCGGCATGCGCAGCGCCCGGGCACAAAAAATCCCCGCACGGGGCGGGGATTTCCCGAGCGGCGCGGGTGGACCGGCCACTTCCGCGGCCGACGCGTCGACGGTCGCCGCTGCGGACGCGCGGCCTAGCCGAAGAGCGGCTGTCCGACGAAGGGGTCGATCGCCAGCGCGACGAAAACCAGCGTGAGGTACGTGATCGAGATGTGGAAGACCTTCATCGCCTTGCGGTTCATGTCTTGGGGCTCGTGGTCGCGGCGCGCCTCGCGGTAGAGGACGTGGCACTCGTAGACGAACCAGGCCCCGCTGACGCCGGCCAGGACGGTGTAGACGATCCCCGCGTAGCCCATCGGCACCAGGAGCAGGGAGCAGACGACCGTGGCCCACGCGTAGAGGACCACCTGGACGGAGACCCGCTGCGCGCTCGCGATGGCGCCGAGCATCGGTACGTGCGCCGCGTTGTAGTCGTCGGAGTACTTCATCGACAGCGGCCAGTAGTGCGGGGGCGTCCAGAGGAAGATGATCAGGAACAGCACGATCGCGGGCCACTCGATGGTGTTCGTGACGGCCGCCCACGCGATGAGCACGGGCATGCAGCCGGCGATGCCTCCCCACACGATGTTCTGGGCCGTGCGGCGCTTGAGGATCAGCGTGTAGAGGACCACGTAGAAGAGGATGGCCGCCAGGCCCAGGGCGGTCGTGAGCGGATTCGTCCCGAACCACAGCACGGCCAGCGACGCGGCCGCGAGCACCCAGGAGAAGACGAGCGCCTCGCGTGGCGTGACGTCGCCGGTGACCAGCGGGCGGTTCTTCGTCCGCTGCATCACCTTGTCCATGTCGCGGTCGATGTAGCAGTTGAACGAGCCAGAGGCGCCGGCCGCCATGGCGCCGCCGAACAGCGTGGCGAGGACCAGGCCCAGGTCGGGGAAGCCGCGGTGCGCGAAGATCATCGTCGGTAGCGTCGTGACCAGCAGCAGCTCCACCACGCGCGGTTTCGTCAACGCCAGATACGCCGTCGCCTTCCGGCCCACGAACTCTCTGGGGCTCTCGCCCGGCTGGCGTGACGCGCGCTGGACTGGCGCGGCGTCGGCGGGGACGTACTTCACGGACATGCCACTCAGTTCTCCAGGGGAAACGGACAGACTCGCCCATCATACCCTTTTACGCCCCGTAGAAATCGGTCCCGCGGTGTGTGGCCGCTTACCCCGCCCGCGAACGGCGGCGCAAAATATGGCCTTGAACGGGCAATGAGGGGCCCGGAGGGATAAGGTTGAGGCGATGTGCCGGAGCCCGCGGGCCCGCCAGGCAACGAGGCGGGGGCGACCGCCCCAGCCCCCCGTTCCGGCACGCACCGCTTGCCAGACCACAGAGAGGGACCACAACGTGGCGCCACAGTCAGATGCCCGGGAAATGTCATGGACCAAGCTGGACGAGCGAGCGGTTGACACCGTCCGGATCCTCGCGGCGGACGCGGTGGAGAAGGTCGGCAACGGCCACCCGGGAACGGCCATGAGCCTCGCCCCGGCCGCCTACCTGATCTTCCAGCAGCACCTGCGGCACGATCCGGCGCACCCCGAGTGGGTCGGGCGCGACCGCTTCGTCCTCTCCCCGGGGCACACGTCCCTCACCCTCTACCTGCAGCTCTTCCTCTCCGGCTACGGCCTGGAGCTGAAGGATCTCGAGGAGCTCCGCACGTGGGGCTCCCAGACCCCGGGCCACCCCGAGTACGGGCACACCGCGGGCGTGGAGATCACCACGGGCCCGCTCGGCCAGGGCCTGGCCTCCGCCGTCGGCTTCGCCTACGCCCAGCGCCGCATGCGCGGCCTGCTGGACCCGGACGCACCGGCCGGCACCAGCCCGTTCGACCACACCGTGTGGGTCATGGCCTCGGACGGTGACCTGCAGGAGGGCGTGACCAGCGAGGCGAGCTCCCTCGCGGGCCACCAGGAGCTCGGCAACCTCGTCGTCGTGTACGACGAGAACCACATCTCCATCGAGGACGACACCGACGTCTCATTCACCGAGGACGTGCTCGCGCGATATGCCGCCTACGGCTGGCACACCCAGCGCGTCGACTGGACCGCCACCGGCGAATACGTCGAGGACGTCCCCGCCCTGGACGCCGCGCTGCGCGCCGCCAAGGCCGAGACCGGGCGTCCGTCCATCATCTCCCTGCGCACCGTGATCGGCTGGCCGGCTCCGACGAAGCAGAACACCGGCAAGGTCCACGGATCCGCCCTGGGCAAGGACGAGGTCGCAGCGGTCAAGGAGCTGCTCGGCTTCGACCCGGCCGCCAGCTTCGCGGTCGACGCCGACGTGTTGGCGCACGCCCGCGCCGTCGCGGACCGCGGCGCCGAGGCCCACGCCCGGTGGGAGGAGGCCTACGACCGCTGGCGCTCCGCGAACCCGGACGCCGCCGCGCTCCTGGACCGCACGCAGTCCGGGGAGCTCCCCGCCGACTGGACCGACGCGTTGCCCGCCTTCGAGGCCGGCAAGGACGTTTCCACACGCGCCGCCTCCGGCAAGGTGCTGAACGCGATCGGCCCGGCGCTGCCCGAGCTCTGGGGTGGTTCGGCGGACCTCGCCGAGTCCAACAACACCACCATCGAGGGCTCCCCCTCCTTCATCCCGGAATCCCGGCAGACCGACGCGTGGAAGGGCAACCCCTACGGCCGCGTCCTGCACTTCGGGATCCGCGAGCACGCCGCCGCGGCGATCGTCAACGGGATCGTGCTGTCCTCGAAGACGCGGGCGTTCTCCGGGACGTTCCTGATCTTCTCCGACTACCAGCGCCCCGCGATCCGGCTGTCCGCCCTGATGGGCATCCCGTCCATCTACGTCTGGACCCACGACTCCATCGGCCTGGGCGAGGACGGACCGACCCACCAGCCGGTCGAGCAGCTCGCCAGCCTGCGCGCGATCCCGAACCTCGACGTCGTCCGTCCCGCGGACGCCAACGAAACCGCCTGGGCCTGGCGGACCATCCTCGAGAACACGGCCAACCCCGCCGGCATCGTGCTGACCCGCCAGAACCTCCCGGTCTACGACCGGTCGGCCGAGGGCGGCTTCGCCGACGCGGCGGGCGTCGCCCGCGGGGGCTACGTGCTGGCCGAGGCGATGTCCGGCGGTGCGCCGGTCGAACCCGAGGTCCTGCTGCTCGCGACCGGATCCGAGGTCCAGCTGGCCGTCCAGGCGCGCGAGTCCCTCCAGTCCGAGGGCATCCCGACGCGCGTCGTGTCGCTACCGTGCCTGGAGTGGTTCAACCGGCAGGACGCGGCCTACCGCGAATCGGTGCTGCCGGCGTCGGTCCGCGCACGCGTCTCGGTCGAGGCCGGTGTCGCCCAGGGCTGGCGCGAGCTGGTCGGCGACGCCGGGCGCATCGTTTCGCTCGACCACTTCGGCGCGTCCGCCGACTACAAGACCCTGTTCCGCGAGTTCGGCATCACGGCCGAGGCGGTCGCCGCGGCCGGGCGCGAGAGCCTCGCGGCGGCCCGCGAGGCCGTCGCCGCGCGCTGACGCCCGTCCCGAAGACCACCAGACGCACCACGGAAGGAACGATTGTGAGCAATCCCCGCACCGAAGCCCTGTCCCAGGCCGGAGTCTCCATCTGGCTGGACGACCTTTCCCGCGAACGCCTCGAGTCCGGCTCGCTGGCCGCGCTCATCGCCGAGAAGAACGTCGTCGGCGTGACGACCAATCCCTCGATTTTCGCCGCGGCGATCAAGCACGGCGACGCCTCGTACCGGCAGCAGGTCGCCGAGCTGGCCGCCGACGGACACGACGTCGAGCACGCGCTCTTCGAGATCACCACGGCGGACGTCGCCGAGGCCTGCGACCTGCTGGCCCCCGTGGCCGCCGCGACCGACGGGGTCGACGGCCGCGTGTCGCTCGAGGTCGATCCGCGCCTGGCGGCCGATACGGCCGCGACCGCCAAGGAAGCCGTGAAGCTGCACGACAAGGTCGGCCGCGACAACGTGCTCATCAAGATCCCCGCCACGCTCGAGGGGCTCGACGCGATCACGGCCACGCTGGCCGAGGGAATCAGCGTGAACGTGACGCTGATCTTCTCGCTGGAGCGCTACCGCGCGGTCATCAACGCCTTCATGTTGGGGCTGGAGCAGGCCAAGGAGAACGGCTACGACCTGTCGCTCATCCACTCGGTCGCCTCCTTCTTCGTCTCGCGCGTCGACGCGGAGGTCGACAAGCGTCTCGACGCGGTCGGCACCGACGAGGCCCTCGCGCTCAAGGGCAAGGCCGGGCTCGCCAACGCGCGGCTGGCCTACCAGGTCTACAAGGACCTCTTCACGTCCGAGCGCTGGAAGGTCCTGGCCGCGGCCGGGGCCCGCGCGCAGCGCCCCCTGTGGGCCTCGACCGGCGTCAAGGATCCCGCCTACCCGGACACCCTGTACGTCACCGGCCTGGTCGCCGAGAACGTCGTGAACACCATGCCCGAGAAGACCCTGGACGCCGTCGCCGACCACGGCGACGTCACGGGAGACACGATCGCGGGCACCTACGAGGAATCCGACGACGTCATGGACGCCCTCGCCGCGCAGGGCATCGACTACAACGAGGTCGTGGGGCTGCTCGAGGCCGACGGCGTCGCGAAGTTCGAGGCGTCCTGGGCCGAATTGATCGAGGACGTCCGCGAGGCGCTCGCCGCCGCGTCCGCGACGGGGGCCCGCTCGTGAGCTCCCTCGGATTCCAGGCCACCGGCGCGGCCCTCGCGGCCATCGAGGCGCACGTCCCCACCCTCGTCGCGGACCGCGTCGCCTCGCGCATCGCCGCGAAGGACGCCACGCTGTGGGGGCCCGACGCCGAGGCAGAGGCCTCCGTCCGGCTCGGCTGGGTGGAGCTCGCCGAGACCTCGCGCCCTCTCGTGGAGAGGATCCTCGCGCTGCGGGACGAGCTCCGCGCCGAAGGCGTGGACCGCGTGGTCCTCGCCGGCATGGGCGGCTCCTCGCTGGCCCCGGAGGTCATCGCCGCGACCGCGGACGTGGAGCTCGTCGTCCTCGACAGCACGGACCCCGAGATGGTGGGCAACGCGCTCGGGGACCGGCTGGCGACCTCCGTCCTCGTGGTGTCGTCCAAGTCCGGTTCCACGGTCGAGACCGACTCGCAGCGGCGCGTCTTCGAGCAGGCCTTCGGCGACGCGGGACTGGACCCGGCCCGCCGCATCGTCGTCGTGACGGATCCCGGATCCCCCATGGACACCGCGTCCCGGGAGGCCGGCTACCGCGCCGTGTTCAACGCCGACCCGAACGTCGGCGGCCGGTACTCCGCGCTGACCGCCTTCGGTCTGGTGCCGACGGGCCTCGCCGGCGTCGACATCGCCGCGTTGCTGGATGAGGCCGAGGAGGCCGCGGAGTTCCTGGCGGACGACGACGAGGACAACATCGGCCTGTGCCTGGGCGCGGCGCTGGCGGGCACGTCGCCGCTGCGCGACAAGCTGGTGTTCGTCGACGAGGGCTCCGGGATCGTGGGCTTCGCCGACTGGGCCGAGCAGCTCATCGCCGAGTCCACCGGGAAGCACGGCACCGGTGTCCTCCCCGTGGTCGCCGAGCCCGGCGCCCCCGAGACGGTCGCGCAGGCCGACGACGTGCTGCTGGTGCGCCTGGTCTCCGACTCCGACTCCGAGGCCGGGACCGACGAGCGTCCGGCCGCGCCGCTGGGGCACGAGGTCTGCGTCTCCGGCTCGCTGGGAAGCCAGCTTCTGCTGTGGGAGTACGCGACCGTCGTCGCGAGCCGGATCCTGGGGATCAATCCCTTCGACCAGCCGGACGTCGAAGCCGCGAAGAACGCGACCCGGGGCCTGCTGGACGCCACGCCGGAGGCCGAGCCGGCCCAGCTGGTCGACGCCTCGATCGAGCTGCGCGCGACGGACGGCCTGCTCGACGGCGCCACGACGGTGGCCGACGCCCTCCGCGCCGCGCTGGCCCTGCTGCCGGACGACGGCTACGTGAGCATCCAGGCCTACCTGGACCGGCTGGGCCACCGTGAGCTGGAGGACCTGCGTCCGCGCGTGGCGGCCGCTTCCGGCCGGCCGACCACGTTCGGCTGGGGACCGCGATTCCTGCACTCGACCGGCCAGTTCCACAAGGGCGGACCGCGCGTTGGGGTGTACCTGCAGATCACGGCGGATTCCGCGGCCGACCTTTCGATCCCGGACCGCCCGTTCACCTTCGGCGAACTGATCGCGGCCCAGGCGGCCGGGGACGCGCAGGTCCTCGCGGACCTCGGACGCCCGGTCCTGCGGCTGCACCTGATCGACCGCGCCCGCGGCATCGCCCAGTTGCGTGACGCCGTCGCCTCGCTGGACCGCCCGGCCGGCGCCTAGCGTCCCGTCCGCGCCCGCCGTCGCCCGCCCGCACCCACGAAAGCAGCCATGTCAGACACCACCGCGCGCAACCCCCTGCGTGACCGGAGGGACCGGCGGCTCAGCCGCATCGCCGGTCCCTCCGCGCTCATCTTCTTCGGCGTCACGGGGGACCTGGCGCGCAAGAAGCTCATGCCGGCCGTCTACGACCTCGCCAACCGGGGGTTGCTCCCGCCGAGCTTCGCGGTGGTCGGGTTCGGGCGGCGCGAGTGGTCCGCGGAGGACTTCGTCGCGGAGGCGCGCGGCTGGGTCAAGGCGAACGCCCGGACGGCCTTCAACGAGACCGTCTGGGAGCAGCTCGCCGGCGGGTTCCGCTTCGTGACCGGCGGGTTCGGCGACGACGAGGCCTTCGCGCGGCTCGGCGAGACGCTCCAGGAACTGGAACGGTCGCGGGGCACGCGCGGCAACCACGCCTACTACCTGTCGATCCCGCCGAACTCCTTCGAGGAGGTCTGCGAGCAGCTCTCCCGCCACGGCCTCGCCCAGCAGGACGCCGCGGCCGCCGGGACCCCGTGGCGGCGGGTGGTGATCGAGAAGCCGTTCGGGCACGACCTCCAGTCCGCGCGGGAGCTGAACGCAATCGTGGAGTCCGTGTTCCCGCCGGACTCGGTGTTCCGCATCGACCACTACCTCGGCAAGGAGACGGTGCAGAACCTGCTCGCCCTGCGCTTCGCGAACCAGCTCTTCGAGCCGATCTGGAACGCCAACCACGTCGACCACGTGCAGATCACCATGGCCGAGGACATCGGCATCGGCGGCCGTGCGGGGTACTACGACGGCGTCGGCGCCGCACGGGACGTCATCCAGAACCACCTCCTGCAGCTGCTCGCCCTCACCGCCATGGAGGAGCCGATCTCCTTCGACGCGAACCACCTGCGCGCCGAAAAGGAGAAGGTCCTCGCCGCGGTGCGGCTTCCGGAGGACCTCTCGCGGCACTCCGCGCGGGGACAGTACAGCGGGGGTTGGCAGGGCGGCGAGAAGGTCACCGGCTTCCTCGAGGAGGAGGGCTTCAACCCGGAGTCGACGACGGAAACCTACGCCGCCATCCGAGTCGACATCAACACCCGCCGGTGGGCCGGCGTTCCGTTCTACCTGCGCGCCGGCAAGCGCCTGGGGCGCCGGGTGACGGAAATCGCCGTCGTCTTCAAGCGGGCCCCGAACCTGCTCTTCCGCGACCACTCCAGCGAGGACTTCGGCCAGAACGCCGTGGTCATCCGCGTCCAGCCGGACGAGGGCGCCACGATCCGCTTCGGCTCCAAGGTCCCGGGAACCCAGATGGAGGTGCGCGACGTGACCATGGACTTCGGCTACGGCCACTCGTTCACCGAGTCCAGCCCCGAGGCCTACGAGCGGCTCATCCTCGACGTGCTGCTCGGGGAGCCCCCGCTGTTCCCCCGCCACGAGGAGGTCGAACTCTCCTGGAAGATCGTCGACCCGTTCGAGCGGTACTGGTCCACCCTGGGCCACCAGCCCGAGCCCTACGCCCCGGGCAGCTGGGGCCCGGCGTCCGCGGACGAGCTCCTGGCCCGCGACGGAAGAACCTGGAGGCGTCCGTGATCGTCAACCTGCCCCACACCACGACCTCCCGCATCGCGAAGGAGGTCATGAACCTCCGCGAGGCCGGCGGAGTGGTCGCGCTGAGCCGCGTGCTCACGCTCGTCGTCGTCACCCGCGACGGGTTCGAGGAGGAGGCCATCGCGGCCGCCAACATGGCGAGCCGGGAACATCCGTGTCGGATCATCGTCGTCGTCGAGGGCTCGCGGGACGCCCCGACGACGCTGAACGGCCAGATCCGCGTCGGCGGGGACGCCGGGGCCTCGGAGGTCATCGTCCTGCACGCCTACGGCGAGATCTGCACCGCCGACGAGTCGCTGGTGGCGGCGCTGCTGCTGCCCGACGCGCCGATCGTCGCCTGGTGGCCGCACGGGGTCCCGCGTAAGGCGTCCACCACGGCGATCGGGCGGATCGCGCACCGCCGCATCACCGACTCCGGCGCCGAGCCGGACCCCCGGCGCGCGCTGTTCGCGATCGCGAAGTCCTACGTGGCCGGGGACACCGACCTTGCCTGGACCCGGCTCACGCTCTGGCGTGCCCAGCTCGCCGCGGTCTTGGACCAGCTGGACCCCGCGGAGATCGTGGCGGTGACCGTCAAGGGCGCCGCCGACTCCCCCAGCACGGTGTTGCTGGCGGCTTGGCTCACCCTGTGCCTGAACGTCCCCGTGACCATCGCCTCGTCCACGGCGGGGACGGGGGTCCGCAGCGTCAGGTTCACGCGGGTCGACGGGGACGTGGTGCTCACGCGCCCGCACGACGACGTCGCGGAGCTCTACCAGCCGGGCCAGCAGGTCCAGCGGATCTCGCTGCCGCGGCGCCAGCTGTCCGAATGCCTGTCCGAGGAGCTGCGGCGCCTGGATCCGGACGAGGTTTTCGGCGAGGTGGTCCGCCGCGGCCTGCAGCGCACCAACCTGCGCAGCGTCACTGCCAGCGAACGCTGAGGCCGGGCGCTCTCCCGCGCCGAACGCCGAAAAGCGGCCCTCCTTCAGGAGGGCCGCTTTTCGGCGCGTCTGCGTGTCTTGCTGAGACTCGACCTTGGTTAGGACTCGACCGAGAACCGCATGATCAGGCCGAGGGCGATGATCACGGTGCCCCAGACGAGGCCCAGCACGACGGTGATCCGGTTGAGGTTCCGCTCGGCAACGCCCGAGGAGCCCAGGCTGGTGGTCACGCCGCCGCCGAACATGTCGGACATGCCGCCGCCCCGCCCCTTGTGCAGGAGGATCAACAGGGTCAGCAGGAGGCTGGTGATGCCCAGAACCACCTGGAGGACAATCTTCAGTGCGTCCACTTCGGCCTTTCGGTCAACGACGGCGCGAGGGCCGGTTAGTCGGTCACCAGATGGTGCTCGAACCTGACAATGCTAGCAAACTCCGCGGGGTCCAGGCTGGCGCCACCCACGAGCAGGCCGTCGACGTCGCGCCCGGCCAGGATCGACGCCGCGTTGGCCGCCTTGACGGACCCCCCGTAGAGCAGACGGACGGAGGCCGCGGTCCCGGCGTCGTACAGGGTGGCGAGCTCGGCGCGGATCGCCGCGCACATCTCCTGCGCGTCCTCCGGGCCGGCCACCTCACCGGTGCCGATCGCCCAGACGGGCTCGTAGGCGACCACCAGGTCGGCCACCTGCCCGGCCGGCAACGACTCCAGGTCGGCGCGCAGCTGCTCCAGCGTGTGCTCCACGTGTCGGCCCGCCGTGCGGACCTCCAGGCCCTCGCCGACGCACAGCACCGGAACCAGGGAGTGGCGGTAGGCCGCCTCCACCTTGGTGCGCAGCAACTCGTCGGTTTCGCCGTGGATCGTCCGGCGCTCGCTGTGCCCCACCAGTACGTACTTGCAGCCGAGCTTCGCGAGGAACTGGCCGGAGATGTCGCCGGTGTACGCTCCCGAGTCGTGC
Organism: Arthrobacter halodurans; assembly: GCF_041877255.1. Taxonomy (NCBI): domain Bacteria; kingdom Bacillati; phylum Actinomycetota; class Actinomycetes; order Micrococcales; family Micrococcaceae; genus Arthrobacter; species Arthrobacter halodurans. The sequence continues at coordinate 19,649 of NZ_JBHDLJ010000004.1, read as the reverse complement.
GGCGAGAGGTCCTGTCCGCCGTACACGACCGGCAGGTCGTCGCCCGCGACCAGAGTCTGCACGCCGCGCAGGTCGGTGAACGGCGGGAACACCGCGACCTCCACCCGCGTGAAGTCGTGCTTGGCGTCCTCGAGCGTCCACGCCAGCTTCTGCAGCAGCGTGATGCCCTGGACGTGGTCCATGTTCATCTTCCAGTTCCCCGCGATGAGCGGGGTCCGGTCGAAGGTGCCGTTGGTCGACGTCGTCATGGGTGCTACTTCCCTTCCAGTGCGGTCAGGCCGGGCAGTTCCTTGCCCTCGAGGTACTCGAGGCTGGCGCCCCCGCCCGTGGAGATGTGGCCGAAATCGTCGTCGCGGAATCCAAGCGTCCGCACGGCCGCGGCGGAGTCGCCGCCGCCGACGACGCTGAACGCCTCCGACTCCGCCAGCGCGCCGGCCACGGCGCGCGTTCCGCCCGCGAACGCGTCGATCTCGAACACGCCCATCGGCCCGTTCCAGAACACGGTGTTGGCCGATCGGATGTAGCTGGCGAAGGCCTCGGCCGACGCCGGGCCGATGTCCAGGCCCAGCCCCGTGGAGCCGAAACGGCCGCCCTCGAGGTTGTCGGCCGCGAGCACCTCGTGCTCGGCGTCCGCGCCGAATTTCGAGGCCACCACGATGTCGGTCGGCAGGATGATGTCGCAGCCGATCTCCTTGGCCCGCGACAGGTAGCCGCGGACGGTCTCCAACTGGTCCTCCTCCAGCAGGCTGCCGCCGACTGCGTGGCCCTGGGCCTTGAGGAAGGTGAAGGCCATGCCTCCGCCGATCAGGAGCTGGTCGGCCCGGCCGAGCAGCTTGTCGATGACGGTGAGCTTGTCGGAGACCTTCGAACCTCCCAGCACGACGACGTAGGGCCGCTTGGGCGCCTCGGTGAGCGTCCTGAGCACCTCGACCTCGGTGCGCACCAGGTCGCCCTGGTAGGCGGGCAGCAGGGCGGCGATCTCCACGACGGAGGCGTGCCGGCGGTGGACCGCGCCGAAGGCGTCGTCCACGTAGGCGCCGGCGTCGCCCGTGAGGGCCTTCAGCTCGGCGGCGAAGGCGGCGCGCTCGGCGTCGTCCTTGCTGGTCTCGCGGGCGTCGAAGCGGACGTTCTCCAGGACAAGCACCTCGCCGTCCTTCAGCCCGGCCGAGAGCGTCCTAGCGCTCTCCCCCACCACGTCCTCCGCGGCCGCGACCGGGAAGTCGGCGAGCTCGCGGAGCCGGTCCGCGGCCGGTGAGATCGAGTACTTCGGGTCGGGTGCGCCCTTGGGGCGCCCGAGGTGGGCCATCACGATGACGCGTGCGCCGGCGTCCGCCAGCTTCGAGAGGACCGGGATGGACGCGCGGACGCGGCCGTCGTCGGTGACGGTGGAACCGTCGAGCGGCACGTTCAGGTCGCTTCGGACCAGAACGTGCCGCCCGCGGACACCATCGGCGAGCAGTTCGTCGAGAGTGCGAGAAGTCATGGGCCTAGGCTATCCGAACCGACGGACTAACCGAGCTTCCCGCCGACATACTCGGTCAGGTCCACGAGGCGGGAGCTGTAGCCCCACTCGTTGTCGTACCAGGCGAGCACCTTCACCGTGCTGCCGATGACCTTGGTCAGTGGCGCGTCGAAGATCGCCGAGGACGGGTCCGTGACGATGTCGGTCGAGACCAGGGGATCCTCGTTGTACTTCAGGAAGCCCTTCAACGGTCCCGCCTCGGCGGCCTGCTTGAACGCGGCGTTGATCTCCTCGACCGTGGTCTCGCGCGCCAGGGTGACGGTCAGGTCGGTGGCCGAGCCGGTCGGGACGGGCACACGCATCGCGTAGCCGTCCAGCTTGCCCTTGAGCTCCGGCAGGACCAGGCCGATGGCCTTCGCGGCGCCCGTGGACGTCGGCACCATGTTCAGGGCGGCGGCGCGGGCGCGGCGCTGGTCCTTGTGCGGCGCGTCCTGGAGGTTCTGGTCGGCCGTGTACGCGTGGATGGTCGTCATCAGTCCGTCCACGATGCCGAACTGGTCGTTGAGGACCTTCGCCACCGGGCCGAGGCAGTTCGTGGTGCACGAAGCGTTGGAGATGATGTCGTGGTTCGCGGGGTCGTACTTCTCGTGGTTCACGCCCATGACGACGGTGATGTCCTCGTCGCTGGCGGGCGCGGAGATGATGACCTTCTTGGCCCCGGCCTCCAGGTGCTTCCGCGCGTCCGCGCCCTTGGTGAAGAAGCCGGTGGACTCGATGACGACGTCGACGCCGAGGTCGCCCCAGCCCAGCTGCGCCGGGTCGCGCTCGGAGAGGACCCGGATGCGGTGCGGGCCGACGACGAGGTGGTCCGCCTCGACGGAGACCGGGTGCTCCAGGCGGCCGAGCACGGAGTCGTACTTGACGAGCATCGCCAGGTCCTCGATGGAACCGAGGTCGTTCACGGCCACGATCTCCAGGTCCGCCGACTGTGCGAGCGCTGCCCGCAGGTAGTTGCGTCCGATGCGTCCGAGACCGTTGATGCCAACACGGGTAGTCACGTGGTTTCTCCTCTTGCCGGAATGTAGGCCACCGCGCGGTGGTCCCGGGAAGGGAGTTGCGCGGAGTGCCAGGGTGAATTGTGGACACTCCGTTGTGTCGCCGGCCTTCAGGCCGGCCGGATCCGCGGGCTCCCGACCCGGGGATAGCCGGATGCGGGGCCCGCGGGATCCGTTGTCTTACATCCTACGTCATGTGACGCAGTTCTGTGAGCTACGTTACTTGCCGGGGACGACCAGCGAGGCGGCGCCGGCGCGGGCGGCCTCGAAGCGCTTGGAGACGTCGGCCCAGTTGACGATGTTCCAGAACGCCTTGACGTAGTCGGCCTTCACGTTGACGTAGTCCAGGTAGAAGGCGTGCTCCCACATGTCCAGCATCAGCAGCGGGGTGGTCGCCACGGGGACGTTGCCCTGCTGGTCGTAGAGCTGCTCGATGACCATGTTGCCGCCGATGCCCTCGAAGGCCAGGACGGCCCAGCCGGAGCCCTGCAGGCTCATCGCGGCCGCCGTGAAGTGGCCACGGAACGCGTCGAAGGAGCCGAAGTGCTCGTCGATGGCCGCGGCCAGCTCGCCCTCGGGCTTGTCCCCGCCCTCGGGCGAGAGGTTCTGCCAGAAGATCGAGTGGTTGGTGTGGCCGCCCAGGTGGAAGGCGAGGTCCTTCGACAGCTTCGGGACGTTCCCGAACTCGCCCTTCGCACGGGCCTCGGCCAGCTGCTCGAGCGCGGTGTTCGCTCCGGCGACGTAGGTGGCGTGGTGCTTGCTGTGGTGCAGTTCCATGATGCGAGCGGAAATGTTCGGCTCCAGAGCTGCGTAGTCGTACGGCAGCTCCGGGAGGGTGTACTGCGACATGTTCTCCTCCAATTCTCTGTGCGCCCCGGCAAGGGGCGCCTACTGGTCATGCATCTCATGCATCCCGCGCCTCGCGGCGTCGGAAATCTCGTCGGGACGGCGGCCGCGCGGAGGCGCTAGCCGTCCAACATATCTGCGGTAACACTGTCCTCGGTGCCGGGTATTCCCAACTCGATCGCCCGTTTGTCCGCCATCGCCAGCAGGCGCCGGATCCGGCCGGCGATCGCGTCCTTCGTCATCGGCGGGTCGGCGAGGCGTCCGAGCTCGTCCAGGCTGGCCTGCTTGTGGGCGACCCGGAGGGCGCCCGCGTACTGCAGATGGTCCGGGACGTCGTCGCCCAGGATCTCCAGCGCGCGCTCCACGCGCGCGCCCGCGGCGACGGCGGCCTGCGCCGAGCGGCGGAGGTTCGCGTCGTCGAAGTTGGCCAGGCGGTTCGCCGTGGCGCGCACCTCCTTGCGCATGCGCCGCTCCTCCCAGACCATCAGGGCGTCGTGGGCGCCCATCCGGGTCAGGAGCGCGGCGATGCTGTCGCCGTCGCGGATCACGACGCGGTCCACCCCGCGCACCTCGCGGGCCTTGGCGACGAGGCCGAGCCGCCGGGCGGCGCCGACCAGGGCCAGGGCGGCCTCGGGGCCCGGGCAGGTGACCTCCATGGCCGAGGACCGGCCGGGCTCCGTGAGGGAGCCGTGGGCGAGGAACGCTCCCCGCCACACGGCCTCGGCGTCGGCCGTGGAGCCGTTGACGATGACCGACGGGAGGCCGCGGACGGGCCGGCCGCGGCCGTCCAGGAGGCCGGTCTGCCGGGCCAGGGACTCGCCGTCGCGCACCACGCGCACCACGTAGCGGTTCCCGCGGCGCAGGCCGCCGCTGGATACGACGATGATTTCGGAGGTGTGGCCGTAGACCTCCGCGATGGCCTGCCGGAGCCGGCGGGCGGTGGAGGCGAGGTCCACCTCCGCCTCGATCACGATGCGGCCGGAGATGATGTGGAGCCCGCCGGCGAAGCGCAGGGTAGCCGAGACCTCCGCCTTGCGCTCGGAGGACTTCTTGACGTCCAGCCGGGACAGCTCGTCCTTGACCGAGGCTGTCAATGCCATGTCTTGTGTTCCTCACTGCTGGGATCGTTGGGATCGAAGGACGAGAAAACGTCCTGGTAGGCGGTCGCCAGCCGCAGGGGCGCGTGTACCGCGCGGCCCGCCCCGACGCCTACTTTACCGAAAAAGCACCGGGCACCCAGCCGGGCCGCCGCATCGCGGAAACGCTGGACGTCGTCGATCGACGACGGATCCGCGAGAACCGCGTCCAACCGGAGGTCCGGGGCGTACCGCGCGATGACATCGAGATGGTCGGCGGCATCCATGCCGAACGTCTCCTTCGTCTCCGTCGCGAGGTTCATCGTCAGCAGGCGGCGGGCGGTGGTGGCCTCGATCGCCTCGCGCATCTCCGGCAGCAGCAGGTGGGGCAGCACCGAGGTGTACCAGGATCCCGGCCCGAGGATCACCCAGTCCGCGAGCTCGATGGCCTCCAGGGCCTCGCGGCAGGCGGGCGCGTCCGCCGGGCTGAGCTCCACGCCGTTCACGATGCCGCGGTGGCCGGCGACGGCAAGCTCCGCCTGCCCCACGACCCTCCGCCGCATCAGGGTGTCGTTGTCGCCCTGGGTGAGGACCTCGCCGGAGATGGTCAGAGGGACCGTGCTCATGGGCAGGACCTGCCCCCGGGCCCCGAGCAGCGCGCCCGCCCACCGGAGACCGGCCACCGGGTCGCCGAGCAGTTCCCACAGCGTCACGATCAGCAGGTTCCCCAGGGCGTGGTTGTCCAGCGCCCCCTCCGAGTCCTTCTTGGAGGTGAAGCGGTGCTGCATGACGTCGCGCCAGGTGCGGCCCCAGTCGGTGTCGTCGCAGAGGGCCGCCAGGGCCATCCGGAGGTCGCCCGGCGGCAGCACGTCCAGTTCGCGGCGCAGCCGCCCCGAGGAGCCGCCGTCGTCCGCGACCGTGACGATGGCCGTGATCTCGGTGGTCAGGCGGCGCAACGCCGCGAGCGAGGCCGAGAGGCCGTGCCCGCCGCCGAGCGCGGCGACGCGCACGGTCCCGTCGCGCTCTCCACCCGATGGCTTCGGCGGGACCAGGGGCATCTGGCCCGTCATGAACGACATGTCCGGCTACTCCCTACCCAGGTCGCGGTGGTTCACGGTGACCGTCACGCCCGGAAGCTGCCGCAGCCGGCGGGCGATCTCCTCGCTGACGGCCACGGAGCGGTGCTTGCCGCCGGTGCAGCCGATCGCGATGGTGGCGTAGTGCTTGTTCTCGCGCCGGTATCCGTCGAGCACGGGCTCGAGCGCGAGGATGTAGCGGTCGATGAAGTCGGCGGCGCCCTGGGCCGCCAGCACGTAGTCGCTGACGACGGTTTCCAGACCCGTGTGCGGACGCAGCTCCGGCACCCAGTGCGGGTTAGGGATGAAGCGGACGTCGGCGACGTAGTTGGCGTCGGTGGGCAGGCCGTACTTGAAGCCGAAGCTCATGACGTTCAGGCGCAGGACCACCGGACCGGATTCCGAGAACAGCTCGGTGATGGCCGTGGCCAGGGCGTGGACGTTCATCGGCGTCGTGTCGAGGACGATCTCCGCGGCGTCCTTCAGCTCGCGCAGCACCTCGCGCTCGGCTGCGATGCCGTCGAGGATGCGCCCGGTTCCCTGCAGGGGGTGCGGGCGGCGGCCCTGCTCGAAACGGCGCACCAGGAGGTCGTCGCTCGCGTCCAGGAACAGGACGCGGTAGTGGATGCCGGCGGAGCGCAGCGCGGCCAGGTTGTCGCGCAGGGCGGGGAACAGGGACTTGCTGCGCACGTCCATCACCACGGCCAGCTTGGGGATGGACCCCGGCACACGCGCCACCAGTTCGGTCAGCGTCCCGAGAAGTTGGGGCGGCAGGTTCTCCACGACGTACCAACCGTGGTCCTCGAGCGCGTGCGCGGCGGTGGTCCGGCCCGCCCCCGACATTCCGGTGACGATGACCAGTTCGGATTCGGCGGGCTTAACGGGTTCCAACTCAGTCATGGGTCCCAGTCTAGGCGGCGAGGGACCCGCGCCGAGCGCAGCGAGGCGTGGGAGCCGGCTGGACGCTAGGCGGCGAGGGACCCGCGCCGAGCGCAGCGAGGCGTGGGAGCCGGCTGGACGCTAGGCGGCGAGGGACCCGCGCGTCAGTCCAGCAACTCGCCGGTCGCCGTGTTCACGGCCGGCTCCGCGCCGTCGTCGCCCGCCTCCCCGGACGGACCGGGGGCCAACGCGGCGACCAGCTGGCGGGCCATCGCCGGGCCGATTCCCGAGACGGCGAGGAAGTCCTCCTCGGCGGCCGCACGCATGCGCTTGAGCGAACCGAAGTGCTTCAGCACGGCTTGCCGCTTCGCGGGGCCGAGTCCCGGCACGTCGTCGAGGATGGACACGGTCATCGACGACGATCGCTTCTGCCGGTGGAAGGAGATGGCGAACCGGTGGGCCTCGTCGCGGATGCGCTGCAGCAGGTACAGGCCGTGGGAGGCGCGCGGAAGCACCACCGGGAACTCGTCGTCGGGCAGCCACAGCTCCTCGAGGCGCTTCGCGAGGCCGACGACGTAGATGTCGTCGATGCCGAGGTCCTCGAGGGCCTTGACCGCGGCGGCGACCTGCGGCGGGCCGCCGTCGACCACCACGAGGGACGGCGGGTAGGCGAACTTCCGCGGAGCGGCCTTGGCCGACTCGTCCGAGATGTCGACCTGGCCGCTGATGGCGGGGGCGACCTGCGTCTGGTCCTCGAGGTAGCGCCGGAAGCGCCGGCTGATGACGTCGTACATCGCCGAGGTGTCGTCGCGGGCGGCGTCGCCCGTCACGGCGAACTTCCGGTAGTCGGACTTCTTTGGCAGGCCGTCCTCGACCACGACCATGGACGCGACGACGTTGGTGCCCTGCACGTGGGAGATGTCGTAACACTCGATGCGCAGCAGCGGCACGGGGAGCCCCAGCGCCTCCTGGAGTTCCTGCAACGCGGAACTGCGTGTACTGATGTCGCCCGCCCGGCGGGACTTGTGCAGCCGCAGGGCCTGTTCGGCGTTGTCCTTGACCGTGCCCATGAGGGCTGCCTTCTCACCCCGTCGGGGCACGCGGAGGCTGACAGCCGCCCCGCGCAGCCCGCGCAGCCATGCGGCGACCTGCTCCGCGTTCTCCGGCTCGACCGGCACCAGGACCTCGCGGGGAAGGCGGTCCGAATCGGCGTTCTCGCCGTAGACCTGCTGGAGCATGTGCTCGACGAACTCGCCGGGCGTCGTGTCCTCGACCTTGTCCACGACCCAGCCGCGCTGACCACGGATGCGGCCGTTGCGGACGTGGAAGACCTGGACGGCGGCCTCCAGATCGTCCTCGGCAACCGCGAAGATGTCCGCCTCCGTGTCCTCGGCCAGCACGACGGCGTTGCGCTCGAACACCCGGCGCAGCGCCGCGATGTCGTCGCGCAGTCGCGCCGCCTTCTCGTACTCGAGCTCGGCGACGGCCTCCGCCATCTCCCGCTCGAGTTGGCGGATGAAGCGCGTGCCCTCCCCACCCATGAACTGGCAGAGCTCGTCCGCCAGCTTGCGGTGGTCCTCGGGACTGATGCGCCCCACGCAGGGCGCGGAGCACTTGTCGATGTAGCCCAGGAGACAGGGGCGGCCGGACTGCTGGGCGCGGCGCAGGACGCCGGCGCTGCAGGTCCGGACGGGGAAGACGCGAAGCAACGTGTCCAGTGTTTCGCGGATGGCCCTGGCCGGGTAGAAGGGGCCGAAGTACTTCACGTCCTTGCGCCGGTCCCCCCGCATGACCTGGGCACGCGGGAACTTCTCCCCCAGCGTGACCGCGAGGTAGGGGTAGGACTTGTCGTCGCGGAAGACGATGTTGAAGCGCGGCGCGAACTCCTTGATCCACGTGTACTCGAGCTGCAGGGCCTCGAGCTCGCTGCCGACCACGGTCCACTCCACGCTCGCCGCCGTGTGCACCATCGCGTGGGTCTTGGCCAGCAACGCTGCCGGGTTGGCGAAGTAGGAGTTCAGCCGCGCCCGGAGGTTCTTGGCCTTGCCCACGTAGATGACGCGGCCGTGCTGGTCGCGGAAGCGGTAGACGCCTGGTCCGGTGGGGATCTCGCCGGCGCGCGGCCGGTAGCTGCTGGGGTCGGCCATGGCGCTACTCCGCGACGGGTGCCTGGTTGTACGCGTCGCACCGCTCCTGGCCGCTGAGTTCGGCGATCGCGTCGACGATCCGGTCGGTGGCCAGACGGCGCGCCGGCAGGGGGTGCTTGGGTCCGACGTGGTCGAACCGCAGGGGCTCGCCCACCGTCAGCGTGAAGTGGCGCGGCGTGACCGTCTTCTTCCCGGCCGGCTGCAGCCGCTCCGTGCCCACGAGGCCCACGGGGACCACCGGCGCGCCCGTGGTCAGGGCGAGCCAGCCGACGCCGGTGCGCCCGCGGTACAGGCGGCCGTCCCGGGACCGCGTCCCCTCCGGGTAGATGCCGACCGCGGCGCCGGACTCGAGGATCTCCACCAGGGCGTCGAGCGCCGCGACCGATGCCGCCTGCTCGCCGCGTTCCACCGGGATGGAGCCCACGGACTCGAAGAACGCCTTCATGGCGCGCCCCTTGAGGCCCGGGGTGGTGAAGTACTCGGCCTTGGCGAAGAAGGCCACGGGCCGGGGCATCAGGGCTTGGATGATGATGCTGTCCAGGAACGAGAGGTGGTTCGAGGCCACGATGAACGGACCCTCCGTGGGCACGTGGTGCAGCCCCACGACCGTGGGACGGCAGGTGGCGTTGATGGTGCCGCGGAAGCCCGCGCGAACTCCGTCGTAGAGGCCCATCTAGACCGCCCGTCCCGCGGCCCCGAGCAACAGCTCCCGCAGCCCGTCGGCCGAGTCCACGACGGCGTGGGCGCCGGCGGTCTCCAGCTCGCCCTCCGCGGCGTAGCCCCAGGCGACGCCGATGCACGCCATGCCGTGCGCGCCGGCCCCGTCGACGTCGTAGTGGCGGTCCCCCACCATCACGGCGTCCCGCGCTTCCGCGCCCACGGCTGCCAGGGCGGCCCCGACGATGTGCGCCTTGCCGGGTCCGGAGTGGACGGTGTGGTGCTCGTCGTTCGGCGAGCCGTGGACGGCGTCGAACAGCCCGAGCAGCCCCTGCATCTCCAGTAGCCGGACGGCGATGTCCTGCGGTTTGGAGGTGGCCACGGCCAGGGCTAGGCCGGAGTCGCGCAGCTCCGCGAGCAGATCGGCGATCCCCGGGTAGACGCGGCTCGCGGCCATGCCGCTGGCCGCGTACTCGGCGCGGTAGTCCGCGATCACCGACGGCAGGAGTTCCTCGTCCATCCCGGGCAACCCCAACAGCCCGATGGCCAGGGGCGGGCCGACGAGCGCCTCGAGCCGCTCGTCCCCGGGGTGCGGCACGCCGTGGCGCAGCAACGCGGCGAGGATGCCTTCGGTGATGGCCCCCGCGGGGTCGACAAGGGTTCCGTCGAGGTCGAACAACACGGCGCGGGCTGGATTTGTCACCGGGACATTGTCGCACGAAGCCCGCGGGATCCACGGACTCCATGCCGCCGCCGGCGTCCGTGGCCGACGTTCGTCGTCGCGCACGACCTACGTGAGGATCTCGGCGAGGAACCCCCCGGTGTGGCTCGCCGCGGCCTTCGCGACCTGCTCGGGGGTCCCCTCGGCGATGACCCGGCCGCCGCCGGATCCGCCTTCGGGGCCCAGGTCGATCAGCCAGTCGGCGCTCTTGATCACGTCGAGGTTGTGTTCGATCGTGATGACCGTGTTGCCCTTCTCCACGAGGCCCTGGAGGACCAGCAGGAGCTTGCGGATGTCCTCGAAGTGCAGTCCCGTGGTCGGCTCGTCGAGGACGTAGATGCTCCGCCCGTTGGAACGCTTCTGCAGTTCGGAGGCCAGCTTGACGCGCTGCGCCTCGCCGCCCGAAAGCGTGGTCGCCGGCTGCCCGAGCCGGACGTAGCCCAGCCCGACGTCGACAAGGGTGTTCAGGTGGCGCGCGATCGGCGAGAATGCGGCGAAGAACTCCGCGCCCTCCTCGATGGACATGTCCAGCACATCGGCGATGGTCTTGCCCTTGTAGTGCACCTCGAGGGTCTCGCGGTTGTAGCGCGCGCCGTGGCAGACCTCGCAGGGGACGTAGACGTCGGGGAGGAAGTTCATCTCGATCTTGAGCGTCCCGTCGCCGGAGCACGACTCGCAGCGTCCGCCCTTGACGTTGAAGGAGAAGCGGCCGGGCAGGTACCCGCGCACCTTCGCCTCGTTGGTCTCCGCGAAGAGCTTGCGCACGTGGTCGAAGACGCCGGTGTACGTGGCCGGGTTGGACCGCGGGGTGCGCCCGATCGGACTCTGGTCCACGTGAATCACCTTGTCGAGGTGCTCCAGTCCCTCGATCCGGGTGTGGCGCCCCGCCACCTGCTTGGCGCCGTTGAGCTTGTTGGCCAGCACCTTGTAGAGGATGTCGTTGACGAGGGTCGACTTGCCGGAGCCGCTCACGCCGGTCACGGCGGTCATCACGCCGAGCGGGAACTTCACACTGACGTTCTGCAGGTTGTTCTCGCGGGCGCCGACGACGGACACCTGGCGCTTCTTGTCGACCTTGCGGCGCTTCGCGGGGACCTCGATGCTCTTGCGCCCGGACAGGTAGTCGCCGGTCAGGGACTCGGTGTTGGCGAGCAGGTCCTCCAGGGATCCCGAGTGCACGACGGAACCGCCGTGCTCGCCGGCGCCGGGTCCGATGTCGACGATCCAGTCCGCCTGGTGGATGGTGTCCTCGTCGTGCTCGACGACGATCAGGGTGTTGCCCAGGTCCCGCAGGCGGTTCAGCGTCTCGATGAGCCGCCGGTTGTCGCGCTGGTGCAGGCCGATCGACGGCTCATCCAGCACGTAGAGGACGCCGACGAGTCCGGAGCCGATCTGCGTCGCCAGCCGGATGCGCTGGGCCTCGCCGCCCGAGAGCGTGCCCGCGGCGCGCTCCAGGTTGAGGTACTCGAGGCCGACGTCGAGCAGGAACCGCAGCCGCGCCTGGATCTCGATGAGGACCTGGTGGGCGATCTGCGCCTCGCGCCCCGTGAGGGTGAGTTCGTTGAGGAAGGCGGCGCACTCGCGCATCGGCAGGGCGGCCACGGCCGAGATGGACATGCCGTTGATGAGGACGGAGAGGGAGGCGGGATTCAGGCGCGCGCCGTTGCACTCGGGGCACGGGATCTCGCGCATGTACTCCTCGTAGCGGTCCCGGGCGTTGTCGGACTCGGTCTCTTGGTGCTTGCGGTGGATGTACTGCACCACGCCCTCGAAGCCGGTGCTGTACTTGCGCTCGCGGCCGAACCGGTTCTTGTACTGCACCACGACCTTGTGGTCCTTGCCGTGCAGCACGGACTGCCGGGCGGCCGCGGGAAGCTTGCCCCACGGCGTGGTCATGGAGAACTTCATCTCCTTGGCCAGGCCGGAGAGCAGGCGGTTCCAATACTCCGTCGTCGCCGTGCCCAGCGACCACGGGGCGATCGCGCCCTGCGAGAGCGACTTCTCCGGGTCGGGGATGATGAGCTCCTCGTCGACCTCGAGGCGCGTCCCGATGCCCGTGCAGGCCGGGCAGGCGCCGAAGGGGTTGTTGAAGGAGAACGAGCGCGGCTCGATCTCGTCGATCGCCAGTGGGTGCTCGTTCGGGCAGGCGAGGTTCTCCGAGAAGGCCCGGAGGCGCCCGTCGTCGTCCTCGTCCAGGTCAACGAAGTCCGCCAGTACGCGTCCGTCGGCGAGCCCGAGGGCCGTTTCGATCGAATCGGTGAGGCGCTGGCGGATTCCGTCCTTGATGACGAGGCGGTCGACGACCACCTCGATGGTGTGCTTGAACTGCTTGCCCAGCTTCGGGGGCTCGGTCAGCTGGATGGTCTCGCCGTCGACGCGGGCGCGCGAGTAGCCCTTCGCCGCGAGCTCCTTGAAGAGGTCGACGAATTCGCCCTTGCGGGCGCGGACCACCGGCGCGAGGATCTGGAAGCGCGTGCCCTCCTCCAGCTCGAGCAGCTGGTCGACGATCTGCTGGGGGGTCTGGCGCTTGACGGGCTCGCCGCAGACGGGGCAGTACGGCGTGCCGACGCGGGCCCAGAGGAGGCGCATGTAGTCGTAGATCTCGGTGATGGTGCCGACCGTGGAGCGCGGGTTCTTGCTCGTGGACTTCTGGTCGATCGAGACGGCGGGCGAAAGCCCCTCGATGAAATCGACGTCCGGCTTGTCGACCTGGCCGAGGAACTGGCGCGCGTACGCCGACAGCGATTCGACGTAGCGACGCTGCCCCTCTGCGAAGATCGTGTCGAACGCGAGCGAGGACTTGCCGGAGCCGGAGAGGCCCGTGAACACGATCATGGCGTCCCGCGGCAGGTCGAGGTCGACGTTGCGGAGGTTGTGCTCGCGTGCGCCCTTGACGATCAACCGGGACTGGTCGTGCCGACGCTCGGTGCCGGACGGGGACAGGATCTCACCTTGGGAAATAGCCACGGACAAATCGTAGTCGAAAACGTCTTCGAATTCTCGTTCGAATGATGCGCTCCCCCGGTCGCTGCGGTGCGCCACCGGGAGGCCGTGGACGCGCGTGGCCACGTCATGGACCCGTTTCGGGGCCCGCGGCGGGGGGTGCGCGCGGTGCCTGTCGGCCGGGCCGCCGGACGCGTGTTCGCCGACCGCGCAACGCTACGGTGTGCTCGGCTACCGCGCGGCGTCGTGGTGTGCGTTCCGCCCGCGCTCAGCGCCGGCGGAACGCGGCCCGGACGTAGTCGAGCGCCTGCTCCTCCTGGATGCCCCAGCGCACCGACTCGTCGGCGAAGGCCGCCGCCGCCGCGCCGAGATGGCGGGCCGCGTCGTCCCCCGACGCCTCGACCACGGTCCCGTTGCGTCCCCGCGTGGACACCGCCCCGGCCTGCTCGAGCTCCCGGTAGGCCCGGGCCACGGTGTTCGCCGCAACCCCCAGGCGACCGGCGAGCGCGCGGACCGGTGTGAGCCGGGTGCCGGCGACGAGCCGGCCCGAGGCGATGGCGTCAAGGATCTGGAGGCGGATCTGCTCGTAGGGGTTGGCCGGGTCGTCGGCGCGGATCTCGATGAAGCCGAGCACGTCCTCGTCCATGCTTCCTCCTCCGCGCGGGCCCCGGCGTGCCCGGGGAATGCTGCAACACTACCCGGCGCGCTTCCCCGGCGGTACGGCGGTTGCCTAGGCTGGCGACATGACCAACGACACCACTTTGCTCCACGACCTGGCCCGCCTGACGATCCGCAGGACCAGCGTCTCGGACATGGAGAACAACGTCTACCTGCTGACGTCGAAGGAGACCGGCGCCCAGGTGCTCATCGACGCGGCGGACGACGCCCCCGCCATCCGGTCCATGCTCGCCGCGTCCGCCGGGGACTCCGCACGGCCGGTGCGGCTCGCCCTCATCGCCACGACCCACCAGCACTGGGACCACATCCGCGCACTCCGGGAGGTGGCGGAGGAGACGGGGGCTCCGCTGGCCGCCGGGTCGGAGGACGCCGACGCGGTCGAGGCCGGGGCGGGCGTCAGGGTCGACGTCCGGCTGGACCACGGGAACGTGGGCAACTTCGACGGATTCGATCTCACGGCGGTTCACCTGCGGGGCCACACGCCGGGCTCACTGGCCTACGTCTACCGGGATCCGGAGGGCCCCACCCACATCTTCAGCGGCGACAGCCTGTTCCCCGGCGGGGTCGGCAACACGTGGAAGGATCCCCAGCGGTTCTCCTCCCTGCTCCGCGACGTCAGCGAACGGCTCTTCGGGGTGTACGCGGACGACACCTTGGTGCACCCCGGACACGGCGGGGGCACCACCCTCGGCGCGGAGCGCCCCCGCCTCGGGGAGTGGGAGGCGCGGGGCTGGTAGCCGTCGCCGCCGGAGGAAGGCGCGGGGCTGGTAGCCGTCGCCGCCGGAGGGGTGCGCGGGCCGGACCGACCTAGCCCGCCTTCCACCCCACGCAGAAGATCCGGCGGAACGGGTACACCGTGAGCGGCGATCCGTTGCGATCGGCGAACGCCGGATAGGCCACCCGGAGGAGCCTGCCGTACTCCCGCTCGAAGGACTCGGCCTCCGCCGGATCCAGCGCCGAGAGCACGGGCCTGAGTCCGGTGCCGCGCACCCAGTCGAGCACCGGGTCCGCGCCCGCGAGGACCTGCTGGTAGGTGGTCTCCCGCGCGTCGGCCTCGAAGCCGGCGTCCAGCAACAGCTTGAGGTAGGCAGCTGGCTCGGCCACCGCGTCGTCGTGCCGCAGGATGCCCGCGAGCCGTCCGGCCCACCGCGGCGATTCGGCGAGCCGCCGCATCAGTGCGTGGGAGGGGGACCCGAAGTTCCCGGGGACTTGGGCCGCGAACCACGCCCCGGGGCGGAGGGCCTCGAGCCAGCGGGCGACCAGTTCCAGGTGACCCGGGATCCACTGCAGCATGGCATTGGTGACCAGCACGTCGACGTCGGGTCCCGGTTCCCAGTCCCCCGCGTCCGCCACGGCGAAGGAGAGCCGCGGCCGGTGCCCGGGTGCTCCCGGGCCGTACCGCGCGGGGGCGTCCCGGATCATCTCGGCGGACGCGTCCAGGCCGGCCACCTCGGCCGCGGGCCAACGTTCGGCAAGCGCGGCCGTGAGCCGGCCCGGCCCGCACCCGAGATCGACCACCCGACGGGGAGCCCCTGCAGCGACCCGGGAGGTCAGGTCGAAGAACGGGCGGTCTCGATGGTCGGAGAATTCGGCGTACTTGGCGGGATCCCAGCGCATGTCCCCACCCTAGGGCGTCGGCCCATCGCGGCCGGGTTTCCCGCCGACCGGCGCCGCCGCGCGGCGGCTAGGCTGGGGGAACCATGAAACTGACCGAACTGCTGCCCGACGCGCCGCCGCGCGGGGCCACCGCCGAGTCCACCTACGCCTCCTTCATCCAGTGGGTGGAGGACCGCGGGATCGGCCTGTATCCCGCGCAGGACGAGGCCGTGATGGAGATCGTCGAGGGGAACAACGTCATCCTCGCGACGCCGACGGGATCCGGCAAGTCCCTTGTGGCCGTCGCGGCGCACTTCCACGCCCTGGCCCGGGGCGAGCGCAGCTACTACACCGCCCCCATCAAGGCGCTCGTCTCGGAGAAGTTCTTCGCGCTGTGCGAGATCTTCGGCGCCGAGAACGTCGGCATGGTCACGGGCGACTCCTCGGTGAACCCGGACGCCCCCATCATCTGCTGCACGGCCGAGATCCTCGCCAACATCGCGCTCCGGCAGGGGGCGACCGCCGACCTGGGGCCGGTGGTGATGGACGAGTTCCACTTCTACTCCGACCCGCAGCGCGGCTGGGCGTGGCAGGTCCCCCTCCTGGAGTTGCCGCAGGCGCAGTTCCTCCTGATGTCCGCCACGCTGGGAGACGTCACGCGCTTCGAGGACGAGTTGACGCTGCGCACCGGGCGCCACACGGCCACGGTCGCGCACGCCGAGCGGCCCATCCCCCTGCACTACTACTACTCGCAGGATCCGGTGCAGGAAGCCATGGAGGAGCTGCTGTCCACGAAGCAGACCCCCGTCTACGTGGTGCACTTCAGCCAGCTCGAGGCGATCGATCGGGCGCAAAGCCTGATGAGCATCAACGTCTGCACCCGCGAGGAGAAGGACCGGATCGCCGAACTCATCGCCGGGTTCCGCTTCTCGGCGGGCTTCGGCAAGACCCTGAACCGGCTCGTGCGACACGGGATCGGCGTCCACCACGCCGGAATGCTGCCCAAGTACCGACGGCTGGTGGAACAGCTCGCCCAGGCGGGGCTCCTGAAGGTCATCTGCGGCACCGACACGCTGGGCGTGGGCATCAATGTGCCGATCCGCACGGTGATGCTCACCGCGCTCAGCAAGTACGACGGCGTCCGCACCCGCCCGCTCAACGCGCGGGAATTCCACCAGATCGCGGGGCGGGCAGGCCGGGCCGGCTTCGACACCTCGGGCACCGTCGTCGTGCAGGCACCCGAGTTCACGATCGAGAACAAGAAGGCCATGGACAAGGCGCTCGCCAAGTTCGGCGACGACCAGAAGAAGCTGCGCCAGGTGGTCAAGAAGAAGCCCCCGCAGGGTTTCGTCTCCTGGAGCGACAAGACGTTCGACAAGATGGTGGCCAGCGTGCCCGACCCGCTGAGTTCGAGCTTCGCGGTCACCCACTCCATGCTCCTGAACCTGTTGGAGCGGCCCGGCGACAGCTTCGCGGCGGCGCGGCGCCTGCTCACGGAGAACCACGAGCCCCCGGCCCGCCAGCGGGCCCTGCAACGGCGCGCGCTCGGCATCCTGCGCGAATTGCTCGCGACCGGCGTGGTGGAGCGGCTGGACACACCCGACCAGCACGGCAACAGGCTGCAGCTCACGATCCACCTGCAGCAGAACTTTGCCCTGAACCAGCCGCTCTCGCCGTTCGCGATGGCCAGCCTGGAACTGCTGGACCGCGAGTCCGCGACGTACGCGCTCGACGTCGTGTCGGTGATCGAGGCCACCCTGGAGAAGCCGCGGCAGGTGCTGTCGGGGCAGGAGAAGAAGGCGCGCGGCGAGGCTGTGGCCGCGATGAAGGCCGAGGGCATGGAGTACGACGCCCGCATGGCCGCGCTGGAGGAGGTCACCTACCCGCAACCCCTCGCGGAGCTGCTCGGCGAGGCGTTCGAGACGTACCGCCGCGGGGCGCCGTGGCTCGGAGACTTCGAGCTGGCTCCGAAGTCCGTGGTTCGCGACATGTACGAGCGGGCCATGTCGTTCGCGGAATACGTCCAGTTCTATTCGTTGGCGCGCAGCGAGGGAATCCTGCTGCGGTACCTCACGGACGCCTATAAGGCCCTGCGCCAGACGGTGCCGCGGGATCTTCTGCGCGAGGACCTCCAGGATCTGATCGTGTGGCTGGGCGAGCTGGTGCGGCAGATCGACTCCAGCCTGCTGGACGAATGGGAAAAGCTCGCCAACGGCGAGGCACCCGAGAACACGTCGGAAGACATCCTGCCGCCGCAGCCGGACCGCCTGACCTCCAACGAGCGGGCGTTCCGTGTCATGGTGCGCAACGAGATGTTCCGCCGCGTCCGCCTCTTCGCCGACGAGCAGGACCAGACGCTGGGAGAGCTCGACGGGCACAGCGGATTCGGACCCGACGCGTGGGCCGACGCCATGGACGGGTACTTCGGCGAACACGACGACATTGACGACGGCCCCGAGGCGCGGGGCCCGCAGCTGCTGATCATCACCCCCGGCAAGGACCGCTGGACCGTGCGGCAAATCTTCAAGGATCCCGCCGGCCACAACGACTGGGGCATCGATGCGTTCGTCGACCTCGCCGCCTCCGACGAGGCCGGTTCCGCCGTCGTCACGGTGACCAACGTCGGACGCCTCGGCTAGTTAGGCGCCGCGGGCCCGCGCGTCCACCGGGTACGCGTGCGAGTCCGGAAACGTGGCCGCCCGCGGCGTTGCGGGCTGACGGTGCGAACGGGGCGCAGCGGACCCGGGCGCTCACTCCGAGCGGGCGGACGCCGCGTGGTCAGCCGTCCTCGGCCGCGTCGGCGTCCCGGGCCCCCGGCGATGTCCTGGACCCGGCGTCGTCCGTTGCGGGGAAAGCGGGGCCGTACGCCGTCCCGGACGACGGGGCGTAGGCGAAGTACGCCCCGGACTCCGTGGGAGGGTCGCCGAGGAATCCGAAACTCACGACCTCCTCGTCCCCGTCGCTCCCGTCCTCGAGCCCGGCCGTGCCGTCCCCGCCCAGTAGTGCGCGGGTGAGCACGGCGCCATCGGCCATGAGTTCGGCGACCGCGGCCGAGAGGTGCTCGTCGGCCGGTTCCGCACCCGCAGTGACCGCGGCCAGGACCGCGCGCCGAACCAGCTCCTTGGCCAGCGACGCCGTGGTCCCCTCGGTCTCCGCCGCCGCCCGATCGAGGGCACCACCGCCGAATCCGATGCCGGAGGCATACAACCGCAGCAGCTCGCGACGCTGCGCCTGGTCCGGGCGGGGAATCTCCACGGCGAGATCCACCCGGCCGGGCCGCTGTGCGAGCGCCCGTTCAAGCATGTCGACGCGGTTGGTGGTCAAGACGAAGGCGACGTCGGCGTCGGCGTCCAATCCGTCCATGGCGTCAAGGAGCTCGAACAGCAGAGGCTGCGGCCCATGTCCAAAGCTCCGGTCTTCGGCCACCAGGTCGCAGTCCTCAAGCACCACAAGTGCCGGCTGCAGCGCCCGGGCCATGCGCGCGGCCTCCGAGACGAGGGCCAGCGAACCGCCCGACAGCAGGATCGACGTCGTGCCCTCGGATTTGCTGAGCAGGTACCGGACGGTGTGGGTTTTGCCCGTGCCGGGAGGACCGTAGAGCAGAACCCCCCGCTTCAGGTGTTGGCCTCGTCGAAGCAGCTCGTCGCGGTGCGTTCCGAGACCGACCACGTGACCTTCGACCCGCTCCAGAAGCCCTTGGGGCAGCACGACGTCGGCGGCGGAGAGCCGCGGGCGTCGATGGAACGTCACGCCGGCACTCGTTGCCTCGTACTCGTTGGCCGTGAAGGACACAACCTGCCCACGGAAAATGCTCTCGGACTGCAGGCGTGCGCGAAACCAACCGGTGAAGGAGTCGACGACGCGGGGGTCCCTGCCAACGATCTCCAGTGTCCCTCCGGGACGCCCGAACTGCGGCGCCGCGCCGCGCAGGAGCACAGCCAGCGGGCTCTCGTCCCACTGAACGAGGAAAAGGCCAAAGACGACGACGCGCCGCTGTTCGCATGGGCCGACGGCGACCGAGACGTAGTCCGCCTCGACGATGGGAACGGACTGGAACCGGCGCCCCTGAAGCATGTCGGTCAGGGACATGTGGTGGCGAACCTCACCAGCGAGGCCGGCCACCCGGGCTCCCTTCTCCGCGCCCAGTGCCTCGAGGAGGATCGACGCGTCGGTCAGGCGATGCCCGCCGAATTCCTCAGTTACCACCGGGAGGCTGGACACCTCCCCGCCCAGATGGGTCTCCACGGCGTCCCATAGCTGCTCACCATGGTGTTGCGCCACACCAGCGTTCTGTGCCGCCTCTGCGACGGCCGCGAAATTGCGCAAGAAAGCTTCCACGTCATCCCCCATATCGCGACAGTAGCAGCGGCCCGCGTGGCTGGCCAAGGTCATGCTTGGAGGGCCCGCTTCCTAACCGATGTCGGGGTGGAAGTAGGTGTTGCGCAGCGGCCTGCGCGCGGGGTCCACGTGCGCGGGCGGGATCCAGTGCGGAACCCCGGCGACCATCCGGATT